>JAYWIG010000049.1:0-4714 GCA_043789035.1 Betaproteobacteria bacterium | reverse complement strand
GGTCTCGTCAAAAAAAGCAAACTAGTGGGTAGTTGCATGATAAAAATTGCGATTGTTGATGATCACGCCGTCGTGCGTAGCGGCTTGCGGCAATTTTTTGCCGACCAGATTGATTTTATAGTCGTCGCTGAGGCCGCCAATGGGCGCGATGCCATGGAAATTGCCAGAAACATCGAACTGGACGTTTTGTTGATGGACATTTCGATGCCAGACCAAAGCGGAATCGACGCCTTGATAGCGATCAAAGCGCGTTGGCCGGAGTTGCCTGTACTTATTCTGAGTGGCTTCCCCGAAGAGCACTATGCAACGACCTTGCTGCGCCAAGGCGCGAGCGGCTACTTGAATAAGGATTGCGACCCAGAAGAAATTGTGCGGGCAATTCGCACTGTTGCAAGAGGTAGGAAGTACATCACCGCTAGCATCGCAGAAAGGCTTGCAGATGGTTTGACTGGCAATAGCGATAAGCTGCCTCACGAACATCTCTCAGAGCGAGAGCTACAAGTATTCTTGCGACTAGCGCGAGGCGAGACCATCGGTAATATGGCAGTGAGCATGTCATTAAGCGTCAAAACGGTAAGTACCTATCGCACTAGGGTAATGGAGAAGATGAATTTAGAATCTAATAGCGATCTAACCTATTACGCACTGAAAAACGTCTTAATTCAATGAATACTAAGCAGTAGCCCCTAAGGTTCGCTCAACTCCCTGCAGTAACTAACTAGCGAATCAATTTCATTAGATTTATCAAATACTCTATCGGCACCTAATTCAAAACTTTTGCGTCGAATTTCTTCCGTCGCATAATTACTCAGCACCACGATTTTGTGATTGCTAGAGGAAGCAAGCATAGATCGCAATACGCCTAAACCTGAACCTTCTTTCAAAAAAACATCGACAATAAGCAACTCCCACAAATTGCAAGGGTCGTTAATCCATTTGACTGCCGCAAATTCGTCCCCAGCTGTACCAACCACTGTAACTGGAGCAAGCTCCTCAAGCGTGGCAATCAAACTGTCCAGAATAAGTGGGCTGTCTTCAATAATAAAAGTCTTAATCGGATGCATTCAATTGGGTGCGATAAAAAAGAGGCCAATTGGAGTATGGGGCTTCGCGCCACTAGTTGCTACCGACTTAAATCACATATCTCGGTAGGACAGCGCCTACACCTATAGCTGCATCACAGGTAATTCGATGAAAAAGCTGCTACCTTGGCCATACGTTGACTCCACACGTACACTACCGCTGTGGGCTTGCACTAGCATTTTTACGATCGTTAAGCCAAGACCTGCGACCACACCTTCAGCAGAATCTGTCTCACCTTTTTCGAAAATAATCTGCTGCATCTCAGCGGGTATTCCTTGGCCATTGTCGCGTACCGAAAACTCAATTCGATTAGGTTCTTGTAATTGCAGTGCGTTGATAATCACATGTCCATTAGGCGCATGTTTTATGGCATTTGCCAGCAAATTTTGAAACACCCTCTTCAGTGCGCTCGCATCTGCACGAACTACCAACTCCACTGGAACTTCATTCACTAACGCTACCCCAACCGATGCTGCGATTGGCTGAAGTTCATCGATCAACGTTTCTATCATTGGCCAAACGTCGAAGTCCCGAAGCTGCAACTCAACGCCATCGACTGCGTCGAAATGCGTATTTTCTTCGAGTACTTTTCGGACAATGCTTTCTAATTGCTGCACGCTGCGCTGCAGCGATTTGATCATTTGTGCTGAATCGGCCGTATAGCCTTGCGCTGGCAACTTCTTTTCGAGTACTCGCGTCGCAATAGAAATTGCCGATAGAGGGGTACGCAAATCATGCACCACAAAAGACAGATATTCCTCACGCTTTACTTGCACCGTAAGCGCTTGATTCGCTACATAGGCTTCTAGAGCGGCTCCAATACTTAAATCAAAAACACGATTCAAGATACGAAATGGTTGCCCTTGCAGTGAGAATTGATGAGTATTCGCTAGATCGTGAACGCACTCTCGCAACACGTTGTATTCGGCCACAACTTCGCTAATATCGAAACCATCATTAAAGCGCTGTATGCCATGAATTTTAGGGCTTACTTCGGTAATTTTTTCTGCAATTGCGCGATCGGTATTTTCTTCAAAAGCCTGCGCAAGTTCTTCTAAAAAAGTCGGCATATGGTCAGTCAGCGTAGGCATATCTAACCCATCCGCGGACGGGAATTCTTTGACCTGATTACGCCAAGCAGCCAACAAGGCTTCGCGGTGCTGCCTAACTAAGGTGGCAAACTCATTTAAATTCATACGTAAATTTTCATTAAATTGTACTTGTGGGTAGCTCGATTCGAAACCGGCCCTCACCTCGTTCTGTGGTCAACCCAAAAGACGTTGCAAGTGCTTCTGCGTCTAGCCAATCGATGCGGCGTTGGTGTCTATCGAAATGGGAAGGATTGCGCTCATCGCCTTTATCTGGTGTAAGGCTAAGAGATAGCACGGAGGCTTCAATCGCAATACGCAATATACTCGGTACTCGTTGCGAATCAGAAAATGCTAACAACGCTCCTATCAACACGAGCCTCACGAAGCTTTTTGGCACTGCCGCTGTCTCGTATGGAACGATATTCTCAATGGTCAACGCATTTACGGAAAATTCGAGCGAGAGCAATTTCTTTAACTCGTCCACGCCATCACGCAAATTCATCGAAGCATCGTTAGGTGTCGCGAACCATTCGAAAGCGTTCATACAGCCGGCCGATGCTTGCTTCGTCAGTATGCTAATCGTATTAATATTTTCTGCTGTTGCCAAACGATCAATCTCAGGCTTGTTCGCGCGCCGCTCGAGCACCGTCACCAGCATTCGTACTGGCTGCATTAACCCAGCTACTTCATGGCGAAGCACAGGCCCAACTCGACAAAGAATGGCATATGCAGCGGCTTCAGAACGATGATTAAGCATGATTAGCTAACTTCGCCAGTAAGGCGTCGACTTCATCTGGGTCAACTGGCTTTGTAAGGTGAGCGTAAAACCCGGCATTTTTTGATTTTTTAATATCTTCCGCCGTGCCCCAACCCGTGAGTGCTATAAATTTTGAACTCGCCATGACGGGCATAGCGCGTAACCTTATGGCTACCTCGTAACCATTCATACCCGGCAGACCAATATCAAGGAAAACCACATTCGGCACAAATGTTGTGGCGATTTCTAACGCTTCTTCTCCGCTGTAAGCGGTGCGGGTTTCATGATCAGATAAGCCAAGCAGCATTGCCATGGTTTTCGCGGCGTCAGCGTTATCGTCGACAACCAAAATCTTCATTGGCCTATAGGGTCTTTCCGATCTAGGGCTGATGTCGGGTGGTGTTTCAAAGTTACCCATTGAATCGCTCTCCATAGCAACCGGCAGCGTTACCCTAAACTCACTACCCAAATCAATCCCAGCGCTGTTAGCGATAACTTCCCCTCCATGCATTTCAATCAAAGTTTTCACTAACGACAGTCCCACTCCCAATCCGCCCTCGGCTCGATCCAACGTTCGGTTAACTTGAGTGAACATATCAAAAATCTGACCAATCAATTCCTTCGGAATACCAACCCCGTCATCAATCACACTGATTTCAACGGTTTGATTAAGGTGCCGGATGCCAAATCGAATATGACCACCGCGCTTCATATACTTCGCCGAGTTTGTGAGCAAGTTACTAAACACCTGCGCGAGTCGCATTGGGTCGGCGTCTAGCCAAATAGGGGTGGTTGGCCAATCAAGTGCTACTGTATGGCCCGCAGAATCAATCGAGGGTTGCGAGGTTTCAAGCGCAGCAGTTGCAATGGCTTGAATACTCACACGTTGTCGCTTCAACACGATCTTCCCGCTGCTTATTCGGGACACATCAAGTAAGTCGTCAATCAGACGCACGAGCGCACCCAGTTGCCGCTCCATAACCGGCAGCGTGCTATCGACTACGGCTGCGGTGGGAGATAACTTCAACAACTGAAAGCTATTGCGTATAGGTGCGAGTGGGTTGCGTAATTCATGGGCTAATGTGGCTAGAAATTCATCTTTTCGCAAATCTTGTTCTTGCAGTAGACGCGTTGTATTAACTTCCTTGGTCCGATCAACGCCATGGATAAAGATGCTAGATACTTTATCTTCGGTGTCTCTGAGAGGTAGGTAAACAAAATCAACATAAAGTTCTGTCAGGCTACCCCCGGGGCCACTGTGTAACGTCACTGCCATCGCTTTGGCTTCAAATGGTTTACCCGTCTGGTAAACCGCATCAAGTAAGGCAGGAAATGGTTGATCGACAATTTCAGGAATTGCGTCTGCCAGTGATTTACCAATAATCTCTGCACCGCGCCCAATCAACTCGAAATATGACTGATTCGCCATTTGAAAAACAAATGACGGGCCACTTAGCAATGCCGAAAACGACGGCATAATTTGCAGCATCTGCGAAAGTTGCAACTCCTTAGCCTGAAGCTTTTTTTCGGCACGCGCATGCTCGACAGCCGCCCAGGTGAGTTCGCCAATTTCTTTGGCTAAGGCAATCTCCTCGACTGACCAAATGCGAGGCACATTTTGATGCACTCCCAACACAGCCGATAGGCGGCCATTTTTAAATATCGGAATGCCGAGGTTCGCAACAATATGGAATCGGGAGTGGCCGACTTTCTCCTGCGCGGAGTAGCGACTGTCGCTCCGAACGTCCGTTACAACGACGATTTCACCCGCTAGTAAGGTAGG
>JAYWIG010000048.1:0-4722 GCA_043789035.1 Betaproteobacteria bacterium | reverse complement strand
GTTTTTCTTCTGGACTACCTAGCTCAGGTGCCCATTGATAACGCCAATTCACGGTCGGAGGCATTGACATCAAAATCGATTCGGTTCGCCCACCCGATTGCAGGCCAAACAAAGTGCCTCTATCGAACACTAAGTTGAATTCCACGTATCGGCCACGGCGATATAACTGAAAATTCTTTTCGCGTTCACCGTAGGCATCGTCTTTGTGGCGCTCCACAATCGGAAGGTAAGCATCGTTAAACGAGTTGCCAACGCTTTGCATCAAGGCAAAGCTTTGCTCGAAGCCTAGTTCGTTGAAGTCGTCGAAAAAAATGCCGCCCACGCCGCGCGGTTCCTTGCGATGCTTCAGATAAAAGTATTCATCGCACCACTTTTTGAACTTCGGGTGCCACTGTTCACCAAACGGTACTAGTGCTTGTTTACATGTACTATGAAAGCGTACTACGTCTTTCTCGAATGCATAGTAGGGCGTTAAATCCATCCCGCCACCGAACCACCAAACATCTTCTTCACCCGGTTTACTTGCGTAAGCCACAAAATACCTAACGTTTAGATGTACTGTTGGCACATACGGGTTGTGGGGGTGCATGACTAACGATACACCCATTGCCTCCCAAGGTCTTCCGGCAATATGCGGCCGTACATGAGATGCGCTTGCTGGAAGCTGTGCGCCCTTTACGTGGGAAAAGCCAACACCACCACGTTCGAATACATTGCCATTTTCGAGAATACGGGTGGTACCACCTCCGCCTTCTGGCCTATCCCAGCTATCGGTTCCGAAGGGCTTGCCGTCAACGCCTTGTAAGCCGTCAACAATACGACTTTGCAAACCGACGAGGAAAGCTCTGACTTGTTGAGTTTGGTCGCCTTGCATAGCTTTTCCCTTCACTTATCTCTTAGGAATGGCGCGATAGCCGATATCGCTTCGATATTGCATGCCATTGAATTGAATTTGATTCACCGCTGCGTAAGCATTTTGCTGCGCCATTCTTACTGAATCTCCCAATCCAGTGACAGCTAAGACGCGGCCACCTGACGTTGTAAGTTGTTCCTCGTTCAACACCGTACCTGCATGAAATACCAAGGCATCGATAGGCTCGCCATTTTTACCTTCGACCTTCATTGCTGCACCCTTGCTGCCAAGGCCAGCAATGACATCACCACTTTGTGGCGCTTCTGGGTACCCACCCGCAGCCATCACTACACTCAATGCTGTGCGTCTATCCCATTCGATTTCGACGTTTTCTAATTTGCCAGCAATGGCCTTCTCCAGCAGCGTGACGAAGTCGGTCTTCATGCGCGCCATGATGGGCTGCGTTTCAGGGTCACCTAACCGGCAGTTAAATTCCAAAGTTCGTGCTTTACCCTTGGCATCGATCATGATGCCGGCATACAAAAAGCCTGTGTACTGAATTCCTTCTTTGGCCATACCTGCGATGGTGGGCTGAATAATTTCTCGCAGTACTTTAGCGTGAATCGAAGGTGTTACGCAAGGCGCAGGCGAATAAGCGCCCATGCCACCGGTGTTCGGGCCTTGGTCTTCGTCTTTTAAGCGTTTGTGATCTTGGCTCGACGCGAGCGCGAGCGCATGACGACCATCAACCATGACGATGAAGCTGGCTTCTTCGCCGCTTAAAAATTCTTCGATGACGACTAACGCGCCTGCAGCACCAAAGCGATTGTCCTTCAGCATATCGTCAACGGCGGCGTGAGCTTCTTCTTTGGTTTGTGCAACCACTACACCTTTGCCAGCCGCCAAACCATCCGCTTTTACAACGATAGGTGCACCTTGCGACTCGATATAAGCGTGCGCTTTGTCAGGATCGCTGAACGACTGATGCTTCGCAGTTGGAATTTTGTGCTTTGCCATAAAGGCTTTGGCGTAATCTTTCGATGATTCCAATCTTGCAGCGGCTTTGGTTGGCCCAAAAATCTTCAAACCCTTGGCGCGGAACTGGTCGACGATACCTTCCGATAATGGCCCCTCGGGGCCTACCACCGTCAAGGCGATACCTTCGCGCTCAACGAATGCCATCAAGGTATCGATTTTCGTGATTGGTAAGTTTTGAATATTGGGTTCAGTCGCTGTGCCGCCGTTGCCGGGCGCAACGTACACCATTTGAACTTTGGGCGATTGGGCAATACGCCAAGCCATTGCATGCTCGCGGCCACCAGAGCCAACTACAAGTATTTTCATTATTTAAGAATCGCTTTGAATAACTGCACTGGTGAATACTTCTTGGACATCATCCAAACTTTCTAAAACATCTAGGAGCTTTTGCATTTTTACCGCATCGTCTCCAATGAATACAACTTCAGCGTCTGGCTTCATTAAAACTCCGCTGACTTCGGCTTTTAAACCCGCCGCTTCAAGCGATTTTTTAACTACCAAAAACTCATAGGGTGAGCACAAGACTTCAAGGCCGCCTTCGCTATCGGTAATCACATCGTCTGCACCGGCTTCTATTGCCACTTCCATCACTTTCTCTTCAGAGGTGCCCGGTGCGAATAGAAATTGGCCGCAGTGCTTAAACATAAACGCCACTGAACCATCTGTGCCTAAGTTACCGCCATACTTCGAAAACGCATGGCGAACCTCGGCAACGGTACGCATGCGATTGTCGGTTAATGTATCAACAATTACCGCAGCACCAGCAATGCCGTAGCCCTCATAACGAATTTCTTCGTAGTTGGCGCCTTCTAAGTTTCCACTACCCTTGGCCACCGCACGCGCAATTGTTTCTTTCGACATATTGCCATCGCCAGCTTTATCGATAGCCAAGCGCAAACGAGGGTTTAGTTCAGGGTCACCCCCGCCCATTTTGGCGGCTACTGTAATTTCTTTGATTAATCTGGTGAAGAGCTGCCCGCGTTTAGCGTCTTGTCGACCTTTGCGGTGCTGTATGTTTGCCCATTTCGAATGGCCGGCCATAGAAGTTTTTCGTTCGATCTGTATAGTCTCGTATTTTATCATTGCAACTTTGGCTTGAACCTCCATGGCATCTACTACTTCTGAACAGAACTCTCAGCCCGAGAATATGGCTATGCCAGTCGCGAACGGGGCTCAACTTGCTGATGCTTTACCTATCGCAATCCTGCCTGAAAACAGGCTTGTATATGGGGTATTGCCAGCCCTTGCGAATCGGCATGGTTTGATTACCGGGGCGACCGGTACCGGCAAAACCGTAACTTTACAGCGCATGGCTGAACAGTTCTCCGCGATAGGAGTACCGGTATTTATGGCCGATGTGAAAGGCGATTTAACCGGCATGTCCCAAGCTGGAGTCCCCGCGCCTAAGCTAGCTGATCGAGTGGCGAAATTGCGCCTAGAGTTGCCGCAGTTCGGCGCAAGCCCCGTGACTTTATGGGACGTCTATGGCCAGAAGGGCCATCCGGTACGCGCTACAGTGAGCGATATGGGGCCTCTGTTGCTTAGTCGGATGCTCGGGTTAAATGAAACCCAAGAAGGTGTTTTGCATCTGGTTTTCAAGATGGCCGACGATAATGGTCTTTTGTTGCTTGATGCCAAAGACTTGCGTGCCATGTTGGTTTGGGTAGCGGAAAACGCCAAAGACATCACTACCTCGTACGGCAATGTGTCGGCGGCCTCGATTGGTGCAATTCAGCGCGGTTTGCTGGCACTCTCAGAACAAGGAGCGGACCAGTTTTTCGGTGAGCCAATGCTAAATCTTGACGATTTAATGCAAACCGACGAAAAAGGGCGAGGCGTAATTAACGTATTAGCAGCGGATCGATTGTTAAATGCGCCAAGGCTTTACGCTTCGTTTTTACTGTGGATGCTTTCGGAATTATTTGAAAAATTGCCAGAGGTTGGTGATTTAGAAAAACCAAAATTGGTTTTCTTTTTTGATGAAGCACACTTGTTGTTTAACGAAGCACCCAAGGCGCTGCTTGCTAAAGTCGAGCAAGTGGTACGTTTAATTCGTTCTAAAGGCGTTGGCGTTTATTTCGTCACCCAAAACCCTCTCGATATTCCCGATACTGTGTTGGCGCAATTAGGTAATCGCGTGCAGCATGCTTTGCGGGCATTTACCGAGCGTGATCAGAAGGCGGTACGTGCTGCAGCTTCGACAATGCGAGCCAACCCAGCATTTAGCGCAGAACAAGCAATTACCGAATTAGAAGTGGGCGAGGGTTTGGTGTCGTTTCTAGACGCCAAAGGTAGGCCAAATGTGGTGGAAAAAGCATTCATTTTGCCGCCCTGCTCACGTATTGGCCCGGTGACAGACGCTGAGCGGCAGGCGTTAATGGCGAGTTCTTTGGTGGCAGGGGTTTACGAAATTACGGTTGATCGGGAATCTGCGTTCGAAAAGCTTAAAGGGCGTCATGATTCGCCCAATAGTGCAACGCAAACTAAAATAGAGAAGGGCGGGGAACCTGTGGCAGACGCTGCAAAAGATGGTGCCGCGGGCGGCGTCATGGACGGCGCCACCGACACATTTGGCAGTGTTTTCGGGTCGGTAAAGGACGCCGTTTTCAAAGGTACAGGTAGAAAAGATTCGTTATTCGAAGCAGTTGCCAAGAGTGCGGCCCGTACAGTGGGATCGCAGATTGGACGACAAATTATTCGAGGCGTTTTAGGTAGTATCTTTAAGAAATAATTTAAACAAGTAAGTTTTTGAAAATAGTTCACAAGAAGGTTTTATATGGATTTAGGCATTCGTGGTAAGTGGGCTTTGGTATGCGCTAGCAGCAAAGGTT
>JAYWIG010000047.1:0-4729 GCA_043789035.1 Betaproteobacteria bacterium | reverse complement strand
ATTGCTTGATCAGCTACCGCCGAATATTCAATTCAATAGCTCCTCCGCTGGTACAGGTCTAACTGGCGCGAGTTGTGTTGCATCAGGCACAGTTCTAGCGGGCCAGCTTCTCACCTGTACGGTGACTAGTTTGGCGGGAATTCCTGGCGGTGGTAGCGGGGCTTTGACTATTAACGTTACTCCCCTTGCTGCGTCTGCAAACGTTGCTGGCATTAATCGCGCGAGTGTGCCGGTGTCTGGCTCCGGTGCTGGCGTTTCACCGAGCACGTGTACTGCAAATGGAGCTCCCAGCGGTTGTGCAGTTGCCAATCAAATCATTCCAACCTTTTTAAGCCTAGCAAAGGCAAATCCTGCGAGTTTTCAGCCAAATGTTGCGGCGAATTACCTGCTCACCATATCGAATGGTGGCGGTGTTGCAAGTGGTATCAGCTTTGTGCTCTTGGATAAGCTGCCGCCAAATTTTCAATTCAATAGCTCGGCAGTTGGCTCTGGGCTTACCGGAGCAACTTGCGTTGCTTCTGGGACGGTCGCTTCAGGCCCATTGCTTACCTGTACGATTACCTCTGCGGCCGGTATCCCGGCTGGGGGAAGTGCCACCCTAACCATTAACGTAACGCCTCAAGCCGCAGCGGCGGGTGTTTCTAGCTCGAACACAGCAACCATTCCTGCCAGCGGTATTGGAACAGGTGGTTTGCCCAATGCGTGTGTTGCCACCAACTCCCCGTTAGGTTGTGCAGTTGCAAACCCGATTATTCCAGTTTCAGCAGTCGTCAGTGTTGCTAAAACTGCTCAGTTAGTGTGCGACCCTGTGAATGGTCTGGTAAACCCTAAGAATATTCCAGGTGCAGTATTGCGATGGACAATTAGGGTCACTAACACTGGGGCCAATGCGGTCGATCTCACTACTTTAAGCGACACAATAGGTGCCCTAACAACATTCGAACCTAATCTGGTGACTGGTGCTGGAACGACACCTGCTGTTGGGTGCAGCAGCGGTACTGGTACACCAGAAAGCGCCACTGGACGAGGCTTTAAATTGACTTTATCCGGCATTCCAGTATCGCCCGCTACGAGTCTGCGGCCGTTAGGCTCGTACCCAAAGTTTTTCACTTCAAGCGCCGCTGACAGCGATGGTGCCTCTTTTAGCGCTGGCACACTGATCGTGAACTATGTAAATGCATTACCAGCAGAAGGTGCAGCACCCAACGCTTATCTCGCAGGGCAACTTAAGCCAGGTGAAACTGTGGTGGTTTACTTCAATGTAACGGTTAATTGACCTGAAATTACTGCGGCAGCGTTCCCACATCCTTTTGCCACTTCTCAATCAAACGCTTGCGCTCTGAACTCGATCCATACTTTGCAAAATCGTACTTGATAAGTTTGATCTGTTTGAAATCTGGCACCCGTGGGTCGACTTTCGCTGCGCTATTCGAAGGCAGCTGGAACTGTTTTGCGGCTGCACCCATTTCTTGTGCGGCAGCTGTTAATGCCCAGTCGTAAAACTTCTTGGCTTCTTCCATATTGCGAGCACCTTTCATAATGCTCATCGAGCCGATTTCATAACCAGTACCTTCACATGGTGTGACTGCTTTCACAGGGAAGCCTTGCATAGCTTCGCCCGGCGCATCATGCACGAAGCTTACCGATATACCGGCTTCGCCACGGGCAACGGCTTTGATTGGGCCTGTTCCTGAACGTGGGTAAGTCGATACATTTTTATGCACGGCCTTTAAATACTCGAAGGCTTTATCTTCACCCATGATCTGCACTAGAGTTGCAATTGCCACATAGGCGGTGCCTGACGAAGCTGGGTTAGCCATTTGCACTTCGCCCTTGAATTCAGGTTTTAGCAAATCCGCCCAGCAAGCTGGCGCCTTGAGTTTTTTCTTGGCTAATACTTCGGTGTTATAGCCAAAGCCTAGAGCGCCTGCATAAATGCCGATGGTTTTGTAGTTCGATTGTTTGGCTTGTGCTTGTGCCCAATCGCGTAGTTGAGGGATTGACGCTGATTTGTACTCAGCCGTTAAGTTTTGTTCAGCTGCTTGTAAGTGCGGGTCACCGGTGCCACCAAACCAAACGTCGGTTTTGGGGTTGGCACCTTCAGCAACGATTTGTGCCAGTGCCTCACCAGAACCTTTTTGCGTGACATTGATTTTTACGCCGGTGGTTTTAGCGTACACGGTAGCAATCATTTGGCACCATTCAGCTTGCACTGAACAAATAATGTTCAGTTGCTTGGTTTGCGCCGCAGTGCTTGTGACAAAGCAAGCACCGAAAAGGCCCGTCGCGATGATTGCCAGCCTAAGTTGCTTCTGCATGTGTTTGCCCCCGCCTTATACTTGATGTTTACTATTAAAAAATAGAATTTTTGTTTAACTAAAATTTTACCAAGCCAGACCGCATGGATATCAATCAAGCCAAAGCTTCTTATCGACTATTAACGTTTATCCTTGTGATTGGCATAATCGGCTTTATTTTTTCGCCATGGTCTATTCAGCAAAACAACTGGTTTTGGTTGGGGGAAGACTTGAAAACAATGTTTCAAGCGGGGGATGCTTCTAATGGCTTATTGACCTTATCGAAATGGCCATTGCCTAAAGCAGTTGGAGTTGCCGGAACATTAGTGGCATTGTGCGTTGCAGCAATTTCCTATTTCCTCCGATACGGCAAATCAATGGCGTGGAGTGCGGCTGCGGGGTTCTTCTGGCTGCTTGCCTGTGGTTTCATGATCACTGCCGATTCTGGCTATGGCTGGGGTGCGCTTTTAATTGGAATGCTTCTATTAGGGTTGTGCGGGGTTGGCGTGGCGCGCATGGGTTATTTCAACGGCGATACGTTTGTGGCCGTGGCAGTCTTGGGTTGCGTGGCCTTAATCTTGTTATTCATCGCGTTGCCTGTTGGCAAGGCATTAGCGAATGCATTCTTTAACGAAGCCGGTGTGCTAGATATAGTTGCTGCCGTTAAACGTATTGCTACTGAGCGTATTTGGGGGCTTGGGTGTCTAGCGGGTGGGCAATGCGGAGTGGCGTGGAATACGCTATTTCTTGGCCTGATGACTGCAACTAGCACGACTATTCTCGGCTTTATCTTGGCCTTGATTGCAGAGCGAGGGGCTGGTGCTAGGTCCCCACTTTTCGAAAAGCTATTGCGTCTGCTTGCCTTATTGCCGATTATCACGCCGCCCTTTGTGGTTGGTTTGGGATTAATTTTGTTTTTTGGTCGAGCGGGGTTGGTAAACCAATTGCTTGAAGCCTTGTTCTCAATAACACCTTCTCGTTGGTTTTATGGAGTGCAAGGCGTATGGTTGGCACAAACTTTTGCGTTCACGCCCATCGCCTTTTTAATCATTCGAGGTGTATTGCAAGGCATTAGCCCTTCGCTAGAAGAAGCCTCGCAAACGCTCAGAGCAACGGGCACTAAAACATTCTTTGCAGTCACTATGCCACTAGCAAAACCTGGTTTACTAAATGCCTTCTTGGTAGGCTTCATTGAAAGCTTGGCCGACTTTGGTAACCCGATTGTGTTGGGTGGCAAATATGCGGTGCTGTCGACAGAAATTTTCTTCTCGATTGTGGGCGCGCAGCTCGACTTGGGCAAAGCGGCGTCATTAGGTTTATTACTGACCTTTTTTGCGCTTTGTGCTTTCGCTGCGCAGCGCAAAATTCTAGGTAAAGCCAGCTACACCACCTTATCGGGAAAAGGCGATAGCGGCATTGCTTTACCACTGCCAAGGAGTGTGACAAGATGGATTAACCCTATTGGGTTTTTCTGGCTGGCCTTCACGATTTTGCTTTACGCTTTTGCCATCTATGGTGGCTTCGCAACTACATGGGGCCGCGATTATTCACCGACCTTGTCGCACTATGTAAAGGTTTTCGATATTCAATCGGGTGAGCATGGCCTTGTGTGGGCCGGTGCGGCATGGAATTCGTTTTGGACGACGGTAAAACTGGCTGCGCTTTCTGCACCACTTACGGCTTTTGTTGGCTTGCTAATGGCCTACTTAATTTCGAGGCCAAAATTCAAAGGGCAAAGCGCTTTTGAGTTCATGACCTTGCTGGCATTTGCGATTCCCGGCACGGTAGTGGGTGTTAGCTATGTGATGGCATTCAATGTGCCACCAATTGAATTTACAGGCACTAGCGTGATTATCGTTTTGTGCTTCTTGTTCCGCAATTGCCCCGTAGGTGTGCGTGCCGGCGTAGCTGCGTTCAAGCAAATCGATAAGAGTTTGGACGAAGCGTCGTTAATGTTGAATGCATCGACTCTGACGACATTGCGCAAGGTGACGTTATCTCTATTGCGCCCTGCTCTAGTTGCCGCTTTGGTGTATAGCTTTGTACGAGCTACTACTACGGTGTCGGCAGTTATCTTTTTAGTGAGTGCCGAAAATGAATTGGCCACCACCTTCATTATCGGCCGAGTTGGCAATGGCGACTATGGTTCTGCACTGGCCTATTGCACTGTGTTGATGGTATTGATGATGAGCGCGATTGCGCTTGTGCAGGTGTTGGTGGGTGAGCGAAAGTTAAAACGAAGGAAAGCAGCATCATGGCGATTATCGAAGCAGGCGTTGAGTTCATCGACGTACAAAAAGCTTACGGCGAAGGTAAGGGCGCAAGCCTTGCTATGAAAGGCATTTCTTTTGTGATTCCGAAAGGAACGCTGGCCACAATTCTCGGGCCGTCTGGCTGCGGTAAAACCACTACGCTACGGATGATCGCGGGCT
>JAYWIG010000046.1:0-18270 GCA_043789035.1 Betaproteobacteria bacterium | reverse complement strand
AGGCTAATTCAGTGGGTAAGCCGCGCTTTTCAACTTCTTCAACGATATGAAACAAATATCTTCCACCTCGGCTAAACATGCGCTGCAAGTACTCGGGTTTGGTGGTGTAGAACTTTTCTTTTTCAGCCACTAGTGGGGTTGGCAACTCTTGCATCGCGAAGCCTTTGCGAATGCGCTCCCATAAATCGATTTGAGCTTGTGCTTCTGTTACGGCGTCTTCAGCTGCGATGACAACCGCAGGTTCGGGGTTACTGGGAGAGGCGGCTACCGCTGGCTGTCCTGACTTTACCTGCAAGGGAGCTGCGGCAACGGGTGCAGTTGGAGGCTTGGCTATTACAACTGCAGGCCTAGGCGCTGGCGCTGGTTTTGCGGTAACGGGTTCAGGTGCAACAGGCGTTACGCTACAAGCGCTTATGAGTAAGAGGGTGGCGATGCCTACGATGGATAATGCGGTTCGAAGGTTTTGCAATGCTTACTCCAGAAAATTGGGTTAAGAACCCTGCCTAACATATTGAATATGTGAATAAGTTCGTAAACAAAATACGGCAAAATTAACGAATCTGTAATAGTAGCTGAAAATGTTTTTTACGATTGGCTCGCAACCCTCTGGTAAGCTCAACCCCTATGAGTGTCATTTCCCCTCCCAAAACCCGTCAAGTGTTCAATGAGCAGTTCGAGGCTTGGCTCGTTTCACCGCTGGGTGCCTATGTGTCGAATTGGGAGCAAAAGCATCTCGATAGCGTAGTTGCCGATGTATTTGGCTATAACGCAGCTCAAATCGGAGGCTTAGGTTTATCCGCACTTGCTGAAAATCGAATTCAATGTCGATTTGTCCTGAATGACGCAGCTAATGAGAACGTGTTGCTAGACGATGGAATTTCTTTAGTTTTGGCAAGCAGTTATGAGGATTTGCCGATTGCCGATGAGTCATTGGATTTATTAGTGTTGCCCCATGTGTTGGAGTTTTGCGCCGACCCTCACGCGATGTTGCGAGAGGTTGACCGAGTGCTGCGACCAGAAGGTAAGCTGGTTGTAACCGGCTTCAACCCCATAAGCCTTTGGGGATTAACCAAGCCCACGCCGCGCCAACAACTGATTGGGTTGCCGAGGTTGCGCGATTGGCTGAAGCTGCTCAGTTTCGATAACGAGTTTAGCCATTACGGGTGTTATCGACCGCCGATAAAAGACTCCGCGTTGCTAGAGCGCTTTGGTTTGCTTGAAAAAGCAGGAGATCGCTGGTGGCCGATTTGCGGCGCGGTGTACCTGCATTGCGCTACGAAAAAAGTTCACAACCTGCGTCTGGTGGGGCCAGTGTGGAAAAAAATGGGCGTGAAGGCTGCCAAAGTGCAGCCAGCTTTAGCTGGTAGCGTTCAAAATAAAAATTATGAGAAAGAAACCATTCGATGATGAGTGCAAGCGCGGATGAATCGGTAGGGGATAAGTTAGTTGAGATTTTTACCGATGGTGCATGCAAGGGCAACCCTGGGCCAGGTGGTTGGGGTGTGCTTATGCGATACGGTGAAGTGGAAAAAGAGTTGTGTGGTGGCGAAACTAATACAACCAATAATCGAATGGAAATGTTGGCAGTTATTAGTGGTTTAGAAGCGTTAAAGAAGTCGACCAAAGTGCGCATCGTCCTTGATTCCCAGTATGTTCAAAAAGGCATGAATGAGTGGATTCATGGTTGGAAGGCTAGAGGTTGGAAGACGGCGGCTAAGCAGCCAGTAAAAAATGTCGATCTTTGGCAGCGACTTGATCTAGCTGTTGCCCGGCACGAAGTTCAATGGCAATGGGTAAAGGGCCATGCCGGGCATGAAGGCAATGAGCGGGCAGATCAACTTGCCAATAAAGGTATTCCTAGTTAAGTGATGCGACTATTTGATGTCGTCAAATTTTTTTAGGCAGAATACCTTTATGCTTAGATTAATTGCCGCGTCTTTTCTTCTGTTGTCCAGCCCGACTTGGGCGGGACATGCTTACTCTCTCTGGGGGGATGTGAAATACCCTGCCGGGTTTGCCAATTTTGAATATGTTAATCCGATTGCACCTAAAGGCGGCGAGCTTGTAGCGGTGAGTAATTTAAGGGTTTCAACCTTCGATAAGTACAACCCTTTCAGTATCAAAGGTAGTGAGCCAGCTTACTTAGGGTCATTGATATTTGAGTCACTTTTAGTCGGTTCAATGGATGAGTTGGGGACGGCTTATGGTTTGCTTGCGGAAGATATTGAAGTGAGTGCCGATGGCTTGAGCGCGACCTTCAGAATTCGAGCTAATGCGCGCTTTCATGATGGCAAACCCGTGCTTGCAGATGACGTTAAACATACCTTTGATACGTTGACGGGTAAGTTTGTTAAGCCGAGCTATAGAACGATGTTGGAAGATGTTGATCGGGCCGAAGTACTAGCGCCTAATCTGGTGCGTTTTCATTTCAAGCGGAAAAACCGTGAGTTGCCTATCACCGTTGGAAGCTTACCCATTTTTAGTCGGGAGTGGGGCAAGGGGAAAAGTTTTGATAAGGTTGTTACCGATACACCAATCGGTAGTGGCGCTTACAAGATTGGTAATGTTAAGTATGGTAAAGATATTACTTACGTTCGGGACCCTAACTACTGGGGCAATGGCTTAAACGTTAACAAAGGCGGTAACAATTTTGATCGAATTACCATCAAAATTTACAAAGACAACGTCGCCCGCTTAGAAGGATTAAAAGCGGGAGAGTTCGACTTTATGCAGTTTTATTCTGCGGCTGATTGGACTAGGCGAGCCACCGGTAAGCGCTTTAATAACGGCGATCTTGTTAAGGGTGAGTTCAAACATAGCCTACCCACAGGCTTTCAAAGCTACATCATCAATACCCGCAAGGAGATATTTAAAGATGTACGAGTTCGGCAAGCACTGGGCCTAGCGCACGATTTCAATTGGATGAGCAGGCAACTTTTTTACGGGCTGTATAAGCCCGTTGTAGGCATGTTTGGCAATACTGATTGCGCGGCAAGAGGGGAGCCTTCAGCGAAAGAGCTTGCTTTATTGCAGCCATGGTCCAAAGAAATACCCGCTAGTGTTTTTGGTCCTTCGGCTTTTCAGCCTAATGCTGATGGCAAAGAAGCTTTAAGAGAAAATTTGCGCAAAGCCCAAGCGTTATTTAAGGAAGCTGGTTGGACGGTGCAAGATGGCGTGCTGCGTAACGCGAAGGGTGATGCCTTCGTTCTTGAGCATTTAGATAGTCAGGAATCAAGGGCGGCAACATTTAGCTCTTGGCAGCGTAATTTAGCGAAGCTTGGCGTGCAATTTAAATTACGTGTGGTTGACTTTGCTTTGTATCAGCAGCGCTTAGCGAAATTCGACTATGACATGATCAGCATCAACTTTCCTGGCACAAACAACCCTGGTTCGGAGTATGCGGATTTGTTTGGCTCGAAAGCTGCCACTCTAGAAGATTCTGGGAACTACTCTGGCATTCAAAGCAAAGCGGTTGACGCTTTAATCGACAAGATGGTCACTTCGCAGACCAAGGACGAATTGATCCCTGCTTGCCGTGCGTTTGAGCGGGTTATTTCGCATAGCCACATTATGATTCCGCAGTGGTATAGCGGGCAGCATAACGTTGCCTATAACCCACGCAAAATCGATAAGCCTGCTGTGATGCCTAAATATTTCAGAGCGGATGGTTGGCTGCTGAATACTTGGTGGGCAAAGCCCGAAGGGCGTTGAAGTTCTATGATCAGCTACATCCTTAAACGCATTTTATTAATGATCCCCACCTTGTTTGGCGTTTTGCTACTGACCTTTGTCGTGATTCAGTTTGTTCCCGGCGGCCCAGTTGAGCAATATTTGGCCGAAGCTAAAAGCAGTTCAGGTACAGGCGGTGAATCTGTGTACCGAGGAGGCAAAGGCGTTGATGAAAAACGGTTAGCCGAGATCAAAGCCCTTTACGGATTTGACAAGCCCGCGCCAGAACGATTTTGGTCGATGATTAAGTCGTATTTAAGTTTTGATTTAGGCAAAAGCTTTTTTCAACACAAGCCAGTTTGGGAGCTTGTGAAAGAAAAGTTACCGGTATCGATCAGTCTGGGGCTGTGGACATTTTTTTTGTCATACTTTATTTCTATTCCTCTTGGTGTATCGAAGGCCGTGCGGGCAGGAAGTCGCTTCGATTTATGGACAACCTTGGTGGTGCTCGTCGGCTATGCAATTCCTGGGTTTGTATTGGGTGTTGCGTTGTTAGTTATTTTTGGTGGCCAGTTGCAGTGGTTTCCCCTTCGGGGATTAACTTCTGCCAACTTTGAAACACTCAGTTGGGGTGGTAAGGTTGTCGATTACCTTTGGCATATCGCGTTGCCAGTGACGGCAAGTGTGCTTGGTGGCTTTGCTGTGATTACTATGCTGACTAAAAATTCTTTTCTTGAAGAAATCAGAAAACAGTACGTAGTGACTGCAAGGGCCAAAGGGCTTGACGAAAAACGAGTTCTCTATAAGCACGTATTTCGAAACGCCATGTTGCCCATTATTGCTGGATTTCCAGCAGCGTTTATTGGCGCATTCTTTGCTGGATCACTGTTGATTGAAACCCTCTTTTCGCTAGACGGCCTTGGCTTGTTAGGGTTTGAGAGTGTTATTCGGCGAGATTATCCGGTTGTGCTTGGAACGCTATATTTATTTACGCTTATTGGGTTGGTAACAAAACTCATCAGCGATCTAATGTATGTGTGGGTTGATCCTCGCGTAAAGTTTGACTGATGATTTCAAATTCTCCATCGATTTCAAATTCACCATCACGCCGTGCTTGGCTTCGATTTAAACGTAACCGCTTAGGCTTTGTTAGTTTGATCGTGTTGAGTGTTTTGTTTGTGATTAGCTTAGTGGCAGAGGTTGTGTCGAATGACAAACCATTACTGGTTCGATATAACTCGCAGTGGTATTTCCCCGTCGTTCAAAATGTGCCTGAAACGGCTTTTGGAGGTGACTTTCAAACCGACACGGATTACCTTGACCCTTTTATACGCCAGCAGCTCGCTAAGGATGGTAATTTCGTATTGTTCCCAGTCAATAACTATCAGCACGGCACCTTAAATTATTTCTCCAAGCAACCTAATCCCGCGCCTCCATCGGCAGATAACTGGTTGGGTACGGATGGCAGCGGTCGCGATGTTCTTGCTCGGTTGCTTTATGGTTTTAGAGTTTCGATGCTGTTTGCATTGGCGCTCACGGTAGTCGGCACCTTGTTAGGTATTGTCACCGGGGCAATTCAAGGCTACTTCGCGGGAAAAATTGATTTAGCCTTTCAGCGATTTATCGAAGTATGGGGCTCATTACCTGAACTGTATTTGCTCATCATCTTTGCCGCCGTGTTTGAGCCAAGCATGCTTTTGTTGCTCGTACTGTTGAGTGCCTTTGGATGGATGGGGTTAAGCGACTATGTGCGTGCAGAGTTTTTACGCAATCGCCAAATGGACTATGTCAGAGCGGCGAGGGCCTTAGGCTTAAGCCACTGGCAGATCATTACGCGTCACGTGTTGCCAAACAGTATGACGCCGGTCGTGACGTTTTTGCCGTTTCGCATGAGCGGTGCGATTTTGGCATTAACTTCTTTAGATTTTCTTGGCCTTGGCGTGCCACCAGGAACACCGAGCTTAGGCGAGTTACTTGCCCAGGGTAAAAACAATATTGATGCGTGGTGGATTTCGTTGTCGACTTTTGCGGTGTTAGTTATTACCTTGCTACTACTGACTTTCATGGGCGACGCGTTGCGAGATGCTCTCGACCCTAGAAAGGCAGATCAATAATGGGTAAGAGGCTGCTCGATATAAAAGGGCTCACGGTTTCGTTCGCCGGCAAAGAGGTTGTTCACGGTATAGATTTTTACTTAGAAGCTGGAGAGAAATTAGCGCTGGTGGGTGAATCAGGTTCTGGTAAATCGGTTAGTGCTTTGAGCCTATTGAGACTAACCCTGAATGCAAAAATTTCAGGGCAAGCGCTTTTCGATGGCAAGGATACATTGTTAATGTCGGAGCAAGAATTGCGCGGTTTGCGCGGGGATGATATTTCAATGATCTTCCAAGAGCCGATGACTGCGCTTAACCCGCTGTTTACGATTGGCGACCAGATTGCAGAAGTGTTGGAAACTAAACAAGGGCTATCGAAATCTGATGCTTGGGTTCGTGTCATTGAGCTTCTAACTGAAACTGGTATTCCCGAGCCTGAGCGACGTGCCCGTAGTTATCCACATCAGTTAAGTGGAGGGCAGCGCCAACGCGCGATGATTTCTATGGCTCTTGCCTGTAAGCCTCGCTTGTTGCTTGCCGATGAGCCTACTACCGCTTTAGATGTCACCCTACGCCAACAGATTCTCGATCTATTAGGGGATTTGCAAAAGAGCCATCAGATGGCCGTACTGCTCATTACCCATGACCTAAATATGGTTCGGAAGTTTGCCGATCGCATTGCGGTCATGGAAAATGGTTTTATTGTTGAGCAGGGTCTGGTGAAGGACGTCTTTGCCAACCCGCAGCACCTTTACACTCAGAAGCTGTTGGCAAGTAAACCAGTTCGCGATGTGCAGGAGGTGTCTCTCCACCCAAGCAGCGCCCCCGTTCTAGGTGCTCAAAAGTTAAGAGTGGCCTATCCAATTCCTCTTGCTGGTTTTAAGGGCTGGTTTAGTAAAGGTGAGTTTGTCGCAGTAAAAGATGCCAACTTCGAATTGCAACCCGGAAGAACACTCGGCGTGATTGGTGAGTCAGGCTCTGGGAAGTCGACACTGGCGCTGGCGATTTTGGGTCTGACAAAAGCGTCGGGCAATGCTCTGTACAGCGCAGTCAGTTCGATGAAGGATATTCAAACGATAGATTTTTCGTCGGGCTTAAGAAAAGCGATTCAAGTGGTTTTTCAAGATCCGTTTTCGTCGCTTTCTCCGCGGATGACAATTGAGGAGATCGTGGGCGAGGGCTTGCTGATACATTCGCCACAGCGCTCAATTGCTGAGCGTCAGGAGCGAGTGCTGAAAACTTTAGATGAAGTAGGCCTGTCTCAAAGCCAGTTTGCTAACTTACTGTTGCGCTACCCTCATGAGTTTTCAGGAGGACAGCGCCAACGTATCGCGATAGCGCGTGCTTTAATTATTGAGCCGCAAATCCTAGTACTTGATGAGCCGACTAGTGCGCTTGATGTAACGATTCAAAAGCAAGTATTGGTGTTGTTACAGCGGTTGCAAAAACAACGGCAGTTGAGTTATTTACTTATCACTCATGATGTCGACGTCATTCGCGCTATGGCCCATGACGTGATGGTCATGAAGGATGGTGATATCGTTGAATCGGGTTCGGTGCAACAGGTTTTAGATGCACCAAAACATCCTTACACGCAGAGGCTTGTTGCTGCAGCTGCATAGCTATTTGAATCGCCTTACGTCGAAGCGATCAAAGCGAGTGATTCCTTCTAGCAATACGCTCTCTGGTTTTGCAATGCACCACCTTAGGTAGCCTTCTCCTTCGGTGCCAAAGGCGATGCCCGGTGCCAAACCGATGCCGGCGTCCCGAACTAATGCCTTCGCTAACTTTAAGCTATCGGTGATACCTTTGATTTTGAAGAATACATACATGGCACCGTCGGGATAGCCGATTTCGATGTCATCACGCTTAGCAAGGTAATCGCTGACTACTTTCTGACCTGTAATTAAGCTGTCGACGAATAATTTAACCGTAGGTTCGCCTTGATTTACTGCAATGATTGCAGCTTGTTGAATAAAGCCGGGTGCGCAGGAGCTATTGAACTCAACGAGTTTCGATAGACTTTCTTCTAATGAGCTTGGAACGACTAACCAACCTAAGCGCCAGCCTGTCATTTGCCAAGATTTGGAAAAAGTATTGCAAACAATGACTCGGTCATTATCGGAACAAATATCTAAAATTGAAGGGGCTTGATAGCTGCCATCGAATACCAGTCGCTCATAAGCTTCGTCAGAAATTATCCAAGTGCCAGTCGTGCGGCAATGATTTAAAAGCGTCGCCATGTCCTGAGCACTAGCAACCCACCCAGTCGGGTTGTTTGGCGAATTGATGAGTACTGCTTTGGTCGCAGGGGTAATTGCAGCTATTAACTTTGGCATATCCAGATGCCACCTTTGACTTCCATCGACTGTTCGCAGGTCGAGTCCAACTCGTCGAACAGTAGCTCCCAAAATCGCCGGAATTTCCGTAATGTTTGGCCATAAAGGCACGATGGCAACAACTTCATCATTGGGTTCTAAAATAGCCTGCATTGCAAGCATTAGGGCATTTACGCCGCCAGAGCCAGTCACGATTACTCGCTCTGACGTCATACGCTGGTTGTGTAGCCTGGAAATGTAAGTTGCCAGCGTCGCCCGTAAAGTAGGCATTCCTAAGTTGTGATGGTAAAAAGTGTCCCCCGCATCCAGCGCTTGTTTGGCTGCATCTCGGATGAAAGCTGGGGTAACGGTAGCAGGCTCACCGAACCAGAATGGCAGCACCGAGCCAGGATTGGCAAGGCCTTCATTCGCAACTTCCCGGATTTTGGAACTCGACAAGTTTTGAACTGTGATTCTTGGTATTGCGTTAAACATAGATTAGATAGCGATTTAATTTCTAAGGTAAATTCAAGGAGCTTTCTTTAGTGCTGGCTGCGCTCGAGTTCAGAACACATTATTATTGATCATAAGTTTTTATGATCTGGCTTCTTTTTGTCGAAATACTTCGTCTTTTATGAATAAATTACTTTTTGCCTTATTGGCCGCAGTAGGGTTGGCGGTTGCTGGTTGGTTTGGATATCCCTATTTGCAAGGTGGTAAAACAGGCATAGAAATGGTGCAGGGTGCTTCTTCTGCCACAGTTAAGGCAGGCGACGCAAAGGGCAGTGACGCAAAAGTTGGTTCTGGTGCTCCCACTTCAGGAGCGGCTGGAGGCGGTGGCCCAGGAGGCCCGGGCGGTAGAGGGCCTGGAGGACCGGTTGGTGTTGAGGTTGGTAAAGCCGAGACAATGGCCCTATCCGATGACGCTGTTGCCGTAGGCACTTTACGCGCCAATGAATCTGTCGTTGTGAAACCAGAAATTGCCGGTCGTATAGCAATGATTGGTTTTGTTGACGGCGGGCGGGTTGCCAAAGGCACTTTGCTGGTGCAAATTGATAACTTGGTTGCTAGCGCCGAGGTCGAGCAAGCTAAAGCAGAGCTTGCCCTGGCACAATCAAATTTCCAGCGTACAAGTGATCTCGCAGCGAAAAACTTTGTGAGCGACAGAGCTAAAGACGAAGCCGGTTCAAGCGTGAAGGTGCTCGATGCGAAATTAAAAGTTGCGCAGGCTAAGTTGTTAAAAAATGATATTCGAGCGCCATTCAATGGGGTACTGGGCTTGCGCAATGTGAGCGTAGGCGACTTTGTAAAAGATGGCGCTGAATTAGTTACGATTGAAGATGTTTCGTCAATGAAAGTGGACTTGCGTTTACCAGAGCGCTACATATCCCAATTGCAAGCTGGCCAAACTGTGAATTTGTCCGTCGATGCTTTGCCTGGCAAAAGTTTTAAGGCCGCTGTTATCGCTTTGGATGCTCAGGTTGATGCCAATGGCAGGGCGCTGTTGGTTCGTGGCAAACTAGCGAACCAAGAAGGTGTGCTTCGCACGGGAATGTTTGCTAAGGCAAAGATTGTTTTGAAAGAAAAGCCTCAGGCCACCGTTGTACCTGAAGAAGCCATCACACCGTTTGCAGGCAAGACCTATGTGTTTAAAGTCGACGCAGGAAAAGCTACCAGAGTTGAAGTTCAGACTGGTATTCGAAAAGATGGCAAAGTCGAAGTCACTAACCTTGTACCTGGTGATCAAGTGGTAACTGCTGGGCAACAAAAAATCCGCGGTGAATCATCAGATGTCCGAATTATTGACCCGAATCGGCGCGGGCCGCCCGGTGGTGGCGCTGGTGGCCCGCCTGGAGCTGGGAAAAGTGGCGATGGGAAAGCTCCAGAAGGTAAAGCTCCAGAAGGCAAAGCTCCAGAAGGTAAAGCTCCAGAAGGCAAGGCCGACAGTAAAGCTGATGCTAAGGGTGTAGGCCCCGCGCCTGCTAGTTCTAGCAAATAATTAACGTTGAGGTATTGATATGGTGATCTCAGATATTTGCATTCGGCGTCCCGTGCTTGCCACGGTGCTCTCACTTATTATTACCTTACTTGGGCTAGTGAGTTACAACCGACTTTCGGTTCGTGAGTATCCAAAGATTGACGAACCCGTTGTTACGGTCGAAACAAAGTACCTTGGTGCGTCTAGCGAGATTATCGAATCCCAAGTGACTAAACCCTTGGAGGATTCCCTTGCAGGCATTGAAGGTGTTGATGTTTTAACGTCGATTTCACGCGCCGAACAAAGCCAGATTACTGTTCGCTTTAAGTTGGATCGCGACCCTGACGGCGCCGCTGCCGACGTGCGAGATCGGGTGGCACGGGTGAGAGCTCGATTGCCGCAAACCATTGATGAGCCAGTCATCGCGAAGGTCGAGGCCGATGCAAACCCAATTATATGGTTAGCTTTTTCCAGCGAGAACGTTAACGCGCTTGATGTTTCTGATATCGCTAATCGGTTTATTAAGCCTCGTTTGCAAACCCTACCTGGTGCGGCCGACGTTCGAGTATTTGGTGAGCGCAAGTACTCTATGCGCATTTGGCTAGATTCTGATCGTTTAGCTGCCTATAAGTTAACACCCGCTGAAGTTGAAGATGCATTAAGAAAGCAAAATCTCGAACTCCCTGCTGGACGAATCGAAAGTGCACAGCGAGAATTTACAGTTGTATCGCAGACTGACTTGCAAAAGGTTGCAGAGTTTGAGCAAATTATTGTTAAGGTTTCCAACAACTATTCCGTTCGCCTAAGGGATGTAGGAACTGTAAAAGTTGCACCACTGAATGAACGAACTGTTGTGCGTTTTAACGGAAACAACGCGGTGTCGTTGGGTGTGATTAAGCAGGCTACTGCCAACCCACTAACCTTAGCCCAAGCGTTGAAAGCGGAGTTGCCAAAGATTCAAGCAGAGTTGCCACCCGGTGTGAGTGTTGCGATTGCAAATGACAACACAGTGTTCATTGAGCGCTCTATCGAATCAGTGTACAAAACCATTGCAGAGGCGGTGATTTTAGTTGCGATTGTTATCTTCTTTTTTCTGCGTTCGCTACGGGCTTCGATTATTCCGTTGATCACCATCCCAGTGTGTTTGATTGGCTCTTTTGCGTTAATGTACGCAGCAGGTTTTTCGATTAATACACTTACTTTGCTTTCCTTGGTATTGGCGATTGGCTTAGTGGTTGACGACGCGATTGTGGTTTTAGAAAACATCTATCGCCATATCGAAGAGGGTATGTCGCCGATGGCAGCCGCGTTTAAGGGCACTAGGGAAGTTGGTTTTGCCGTTGTGGCAATGACACTCACGTTAGCTGCGGTATACGCACCGGTTGCTTTTAGTAGCGGTCGTATTGGGCGTCTTTTCGTTGAGTTCGCCTTGACGTTAGCGGGGGCTGTGATTGTGTCCGGCTTCGTGGCCTTAACACTGTCACCCATGATGTGTTCAATCTTGCTAAAGCACGATCCGAAGCCTAATTTCGTGAGTGCGGCAATAGAAAAGCTTCTCAATGGCATGACTCGTGGCTATGCGAAGTTATTGCGTTTTACCTTAAAAGTGCGCTGGCTAGTAGTCCTGATTGGTATCGGGTTTGGGGTAGCCAGCTATTACTTGTTTATTGGCATGAAGCAAGAACTGTCACCTATCGAAGATCGTGGAACGATTGTGACTATTTTTACAGGGCCTGATGGCGCATCGATTGATTATTCAGAGCGCTACGCCATAGCAATTGAAGGCATTGCCCGCACCATTAAAGAGGGGGATAAGCAAATTTTTGACCGCGTGTTTACCGTAACGGGTAACCCAACCGTTACCCAAGGTATCGCCTTTTTCCGAATGGTTGATTGGAAAGATAGAACCCGTAAGGTACAAGATATCGCCAAAGAGTTGCAGCCGCGCATGTTGGGCTTGCCAGGGGTAGACGCGTTTGCTAACCCTCCACCGTCCCTAGGCCAATCGCCACGCGATAGGCCAATTAACTTTGTTATTTTGAGCTCTGATTCTTACGAACAAATTCAGCGTACGGTTGCCCCGTTTTTCGCGGAAGTGCAGCGTAACCCTGGCTTCATCGGTCCACAGCTTGATTTGCGTTTAAATAAGCCCGAGCTCAAGGTGACTATTGACAGAGATCGTGCGGCCGATGCTGGTGTGGCAGTTGAATCAATTGGCCGAGCGATGGAAACCATGTTGGGTGGCAGAACCGTCACCCGCTTTAAGCGCGATGGTGAGCAATATGATGTGGTCGTGCAGTTAGGCGCTGCTGATAGAAATACGCCCGATGACATTAGCAGTATTTTTGTCAAAGGTCGCAACGATTCCATGGTGCCGCTTTCGAGCTTAGTGAAAGTGGTTGAATCTGTATCGCCACGAGAGTTAAACCACTTTAGTCAGCGTCGGGCGGTCACCTTAGGTGCTAACTTAGCCTCTAACTATTCGATGGGCGAGGCTGTACAGTTCTTGGAAGCGATGTCGGAAAAACACCTTAAACAGCGCCCCGGCTATGCAATTGACTTTAACGGCCAAACTCGGGAATTCAAACTTTCTGCTTCGGCATTAAAAGTTACTTTCTTGCTCGCATTGGCTTTTATTTTCCTTGTTCTTGCTGCGCAGTTCGAAAGTTTTATTGATCCGTTCGTGATTATGCTGACCGTACCATTATCAATGACCGGTGCGTTGGCATTGCTCGACTGGTCAGGCGGAACGATTAATGTGTACAGCCAAATCGGGTTGATTACTTTGGTTGGGTTGATTACCAAGCACGGCATTTTGATTGTCGAATTTACCAATCAACTACGCGATTCAGGCAAGGAATTGAAAGAGGCGGTTGTCGAAGCGGCTAGTATGCGATTGCGTCCAATCTTGATGACGACAGGTGCGATGGTGTTAGGTGCCGTACCTTTGGCCTTGGCCACAGGTGCTGGAGCTGAGAGTCGAATCCAAATTGGTATGGTCATTGTGGGTGGGATGAGCTTGGGTACCGTTCTTACGCTTTTTGTATTGCCATCCGTTTATACGCTTCTTGCTCGTAAACGTCGCTCTGCAAAGGGAGCAGACGATGCACAAAGGGAATCGCTTGAAGTCGCCCCCGAAAATGCAGGGCACAAGCCTGCATAATCAGTCATGCGACAAATTATTCTCGATACAGAGACAACAGGCTTGCAAGCTGACCAAGGCCATCGAATTATTGAAATTGGATGCCTTGAGTTAGTTAACCGTAGGCCTACCGGGAACAACCTGCACGTGTATATCAATCCGCAACGCGACATTGATGAAGGTGCTCTAGCGGTACATGGCTTAACACGAGAATTTCTCAGCGATCATCCGACTTTCGACAAGATTAAAGATCAGGTGTTGGAGTTTGTTCGCGGTGCTGAAATTTTGATTCATAACGCGAATTTTGACGTGGGCTTTCTCGATGCGGAATTAGCCCGTTCGAACGGGCCTAAGTTTGCTTCGGTGTGCGGAAAGATTGTAGACACGGTGAAAATGGCTAGAGAGCTTCACCCTGGCAAGCGTAATTCACTAGACGCACTATGTGATAGATATGGAGTCTCAAATTCGCATCGTAAACTCCACGGCGCTTTGCTAGATGCGGAGCTGCTAGCCGAAGTGTATTTGGCGATGACGCGCGGCCAGAATAGTCTGGCCATGCTCGATGTTGACCCATCAAGCAAAACTGGATTCGGTTTAGACGGCATCGCTTGGCCACCTACTAATTTGATTGTCGTTAAACCCAATGAAAAAGAGCAGCTCGCCCATCAAGCACTTTTAAAGGGTATGCATAAAGAGGCTAAGGGCATTACGTTGTGGGAAGCTTTAGCAGCGCAATAGCGTTTACTGGTGTTTATTGAATACCCGTTTCTAAGCCAATTATGTGTTTCGGTAGATGCCAATAGTCGCTAGTTTTCTCTAATGAATTTTGCTGAGCATTGCTTTTTTCTATACCGCTAAAAGCACTTGCGACGGCCGGGCATACACCAGTATTAAGGTAGCTAAGCGCTGCAGCTAAGAGGCTTTCTTTTTCGTCACCGAGTTCTAGTTGATTATTGTCTGTTGCTTTGCAATTAGGCGTCAATCCATCGACATAATCGGTAAAGCCCACGGAGTTTTTGATTCGAATACTGATGATGTTGTATATCTTCGATTTGTAAACTGGCGGCGAAAATCCATAGGGTTTGCCACAAGTGGTGCTACCAAGCAGTGCCACTTTGGTGCTCGCAAGGTAGGGTTGAATGCCGACGATGAGTGCCTCAGATGCCGAACAGGTCGAAGGAGATGTAAGGAATACAATCTCGGTGAATGTTCCGGCCAACGTATCAAATGGAATTGTGTAGTTCACATTTGATGCAGTGTTCTTATCGTTGTAGGCAGTTTGAACAAAAAGCTTGCCTGACGTGTTGCTTGGCACTAAGGTGGCACCTAGAGAAGTCGCTATGTTGACTAAGCCTCCGCCGTTGATACGCAGATCCACGACTAGTTTAGTTGCTCCCTGAGCCTTCATTGTTGAAAGCGCAGATTTCCATTGCGAAAGCGATGGTGAATTAAAACTGTTGTAGTAGAGGTAGCCCGCTTTATTGCCATCAATGAGCGTGATTGTTTTTCCGAGCGATGCATTTTGCAGCGTAAATGTTGCTTTGGTAAGAACAAGATCAAAGGTCTGACTAGCGCGCTGAATAGTTACCGTCCTGCGCACCCCCGTTTCAACTGGACCAAAAGCGTCTGCTAATAAGGATTTATTCAAAAGACTTGCGATCGACTCTGCGTCAATTGCAATGATTGCGTCGCCCCGCTTCATGCCTGCTGCTTGTGCAGGGCTATTGGGCTGCACAAAACTAATCCGGAGCAGCTTATCGTCTTCGAGCTTTTGATTGAAACCAAATGCGGTTATCTGGCCTTCGGTAAACAGAGCGTCGCTGGCTGCGGCTGAGGCGATATTGCTAAACCTATCTTGCTTAGCTCGCCGCAGTTCTAATGCTTTTTCTGGCGTGGTTACTGAACTGACATCGTTTGTCTGAATATCTTGGTAGAAGAGATACGATTTCTCCATGTAGTTGACGAGAAATTCAACTTCATCGCTTGCATAGCTCGCAGTGCCAGAGCTGCCTCCGCCTCCACAGCCATGCAAGACGGTAATGCTTAGCAATGATGCTGCCAGATGGCGAACCTTTGGCGGAACCTTCATTCGATCAACTTTCTCTTGAGATTAGTAACTGCGCCACTGCAATCCTAGTTCAAAACAAAAAAGTGACGAATGAGGTGGCCTACTGGATACCTGTCTGCCTTGCCAAACCATTGACTGGCAGGTGCCAGTAGTCACCAAGTTTATTAGCGGAGGACTTGTAGTTGGATACGCTCTTTGCTTGAAGACCGCTAGAAGCGGTAGCAGCGCAAAATCCGGTTCGAAGGTAGCTAAGTGCTGCCGCTAAAAGAGATTCATGTGCTTGGCCGAGTTCCGCCTCCCCTGAATCGATCGCAGGACATTGCGGGGTAAGACCGTCGAAATAATCGCTAACGCCATCGGCGTTCCTACCTCTGAAGCTCAAAATGTTGTATCTCTTACCCTTGTAAGCTGGTGCTGTGAAGCCTACTGGCTTTCCGCAAGTGGTGTCACCAATTATGGTTACCTTACTGCTCGGCAAATAAGGCTGAATGCCAACGATTAATCCTTCTGAGGCTGAGCAGGTACCTAGCGATGTTAAGAAAATGACTTCATCAAAACTGCCCGCGCTACTATCGCTCGCAATATTGATGGGTTGATTGTTGCTTGTGTGCTTGTCGTTAAATTCGATCATCGAATAAAGCTTACCTGCCGCTGATGCGGGCGTTAGGGACGCCGCAATTTTTGAACCTATATCAACTAAGCCTCCGCCATTGAGGCGCAGATCAACAATAATTTTGGAGACACCTTGGGCTTTGACAGCTGCTACCGCAGTGCGCCATTCGGTCAAGGACGGATTGGTAAATTGGTTGTAAAGAATATAACCCGCTTTGCCAGTGCCGATCCTATGAACGGTGGCCACTGGAGCGCTTGCTAGAGTGAACCAAGCTTTTGTTACGGGAATTTCAAGTGTCTGCGTCCCCCTTACAACCGTGAATGTACGAGTGACACTTTCTTCTTGCGGCCCGAAGGCGTTATTAATTTCGTTGCTTGCGATTAGCGACCTTATCGACTTGCCGTCAATGCCAGTTATGGCATCGCCGCGTAAGATGCCTGCAGCTAACGCTGGGCTATTTGGTTGCACGTATCGAATCCGCAATTGATTATCGTTTTCGAGCTTATTAGAAATGCCAAAGGCAAGCAACCTTCCTTCGTCATAGAAGGCTATTGTCGCGGATTCAGAGCTTATGTTGCTAAACCGGTCTTTCACTACTCTAAGGGAGTCTAAAGCATCTTCGGGTGTCGCGAACAGGCTTAAGTCTACTGTTGGCATATCTTTGTAAAAAAGGTACCAATCTTGCATGTAATCGTATAAAAATTGGACTTCATCATTTGCCGTGCCTTTGGTTGTTGCACTTGCACTTGCGCTTGCACTTGGAGCAAATGAGTATGCCCCGGCACCTGGTCCACCGCCGCAACCCGCGAGAACAAGTGCCAATGCGGCTGCGCCGACTTTTAAAGCAAAGTGGGTATGGATTCGCCTTTGTAATGGTTGGGACAAATTCAGGGGCACCATAATGCGGTCTTTCGAAATTCGACTAAACTTGTGTTAAAAGGAATACAAACATGAACGATATTCGTACTCCTCGCGGGAGGCGAGAGCGGACGATGCATTTGTCGCCAGACGCTGAGCGTTTGGTGACAGGCGGTCTGGGATTGGCGAATTCTGGGAGTCGTACCGAGGATAGATTTTGGCAAGCTCAAATTGAAGAGCGCTTAGAAAAGCTCCTTGAAAGTAATCATTCCCAAGTAATTGACCAAGCATTAGAGCGTTTACAGCAAACCGATTTGGAAGCTTACGGCGCGCTAGTAGAGGCCGTTGAAGAAGTGGCCGAGTGTGTTCGGGTCGAACATAAGGGTGAGATTTGGGAGATATTGCTTGTTGCAGCCCCGTTTATCGCATGGACGCGATTCGGAATTGCATCTGGTGCGCTCGATTCTGCACTTACCCAAAAACTTGCGTCGCATTGGAAAACGCATTTGATTGCCGAAGGGGCGAAGTTCGGCATGTTGCCGTTTTTGTACAGTATCGATCAGTTGCCTCGGGACTTTGCTCAGTTACGCAAGTTGACACGGCGATTAGGGGCAGTGGCTTTAGCGGATCAAAAACCGAAGAACGAGCAAAAGAGCCCACCTGAAACCGCAGACATGCTAGCGGACAATCGATTTTTGTTAGGTGCGGTGGCAGTACCTGCAGGAAAAGCAATGTTTCGGTGGCAATCGATTGATAAGCCTCGTTATGCCAGTCGGGTGCAATGTTTAGAAGATTGGATTTTGGATGCGCGGCCTTTGCTAGAACCGATTTTGGTTGGTTGCGGCTTTGAGTGTTTACTGCCAGATGCGTTTCATATCAATATACGTGAGTCCGATAGGCGAGTCCGCCCCTACGCAATTAAAGCGGCAGCACATTTTCTGACGCTCACGCTACAAGTTGAAGCAAAACAACTTAAGGCAACTATTGCAGCCTTTGGGACTGATCAAGTTGATGAGTACCGCATTGGTTTTTCTTTGCCAGATAACAAAGAGGTGTTGCAAGGTGTAGTTTGGCCTCTTTTAGGGTCTGAAGTCCATGCAGAGCCTGCGCAAGCGAGTGATGGTGCCGAGGGCGATTTGCAGTTTCCCCTTGAGCAAATTAAGCAAATTTTGAAAGATGTAGGCATTACTGATATTGAGGTTTGGCGCGATGTAGGGCAGCCGGAGTATTGCGATGATTGTGGCGCGCCTCTATTTCCGAACGATGATCAAGAGCTTGCGCATACAGAGTTGCCAGAAGATTTGGAAGTGGAACGTCCCCAGTTTCATTGAGGCGTTTTGCTTTCCCGCATACGAGGCAAATATGGGTCACTGCGCTCATGTCATCCGGCCTGCGGCCTCCTTCTTTACTTCGCTACGTCACCCATACTTGCCTCGTCCGCTAGCAAAATCTTTTAGCTAAGCCGTTTCAGGGAGATTTCGATTCGCTCATCAAGGTAGGCGCCGAAGAAGTCTCGCGAACCGTAGCCAAC
>JAYWIG010000045.1:0-18400 GCA_043789035.1 Betaproteobacteria bacterium | reverse complement strand
AAAGCGTAATGTTGGTGATGTTCTGAGGCAACTTTGGGTCGACCACAAACACTACCGGAAATACTTTCTTCTCAGAAGGTTGCAGCTTTTGTTGCTTGAAACAAAAGCACTCAACTTTTTTAAAATGCTGCCCAGCATTCATTGGCGCATAACTAGGAATTGCCTGACCAGCGCTTTCACGGGGTAGATTGTTAACCAACTCATAATTCATCGTGGCAAGCTCACCCGGGAATACGTCAATGGTATTTTTTTCAGGTTTAAAGGTCCAAGAGCCACTCTTGTTGGCATCAAATTCAATGGTAATTTTGCGCGATCGATCAACTTGGGTGTTTTTTACGAATTTATCGGCGTCAACATCTTTGCGCGTTAAAAAATTGATCCCAGTAATTTCGCAAATCGCACGATATAACGGCACCATCGCGTAACCAAATCCAAACATAAACACAACTAGTACCGCCAGCTTGCCCATCATCGAGAGATTTAGCCTAGACGGCTTAGCCGGATTGTCTTTGTTCGGTTCCATACTTAGCGCTTAAACATCCAATGATTTACGATGATGCCCGCAAAAAACACCAGCGCAATGCTGGCTGATATCAGCGTTACCTTCCAATGGGATTTTTTTGGTGCGGGCATGGTTATCGTGTTCAATGAGTTAATTAACGATCTGCGAACTCGCCCATTGGCGGAGTCTCGAAGGTGTGAAACGGCGCTGGTGAAGGTACAGTCCACTCCAAGCCAACTGGGTTGTCCCACACTTGAGCCGTGGCCTTTTCCCCGCCCTTAATACACTTCAACACGCAAACCAAGAAAATTAACTGGCTTAAACCGAAGCCGAAGGCACCAATCGTTGCAACCATATTGAAGTCTGCAAACTGCATCGGGTAGTCAGCATAACGTCTAGGCATGCCTGCGAGGCCTAAAAAGTGCATTGGAAAGAAAGTAACGTTAAACCAGATCAATGACATCCAGAAATGGAGCTTGCCCAACTTTTCGCTATACATATGGCCCGTCCACTTTGGCAACCAGTAGTAGGCACCAGCGAACAAAGCAAACAACGAACCAGCCACCAACACATAATGGAAGTGCGCTACAACATAGTAGGTGTCATGCAGTTGAATATCGAGCGGAGCAACCGACAAGATAATTCCGGTCAAACCACCCATGGTGAACACGAAGATGAAACCGATTGAGAATAACATCGGTGTCTCAAACGTCATCGAACCGCGCCACATTGTTGCGATCCAGTTGAAAATCTTCACGCCAGTTGGCACCGCGATCAACATGGTTGCGTACATGAAGAACAATTGGCCAGTCACAGGCATACCAGTTGTAAACATGTGGTGCGCCCAAACGATGAACGACAAGATTGCAATTGATGCGGTTGCATAAACCATCGAGGTGTAGCCGAACAAACGCTTACGTGCGAAGGTAGGGATGATCTCGGACACGATGCCGAAAGCTGGCAAGATCATAATGTACACCTCTGGATGTCCGAAGAACCAGAAAATGTGTTGATACATCACAGGGTCGCCGCCGCCCGCTGCGTTAAAGAATGACGTGCCGAAATGTCTATCGGTCAATGTCATGGTGATAGCACCAGCTAACACCGGCATCACAGCGATCAAGAGGTAAGCGGTGATTAACCATGTCCATACGAACAATGGCATCTTCATCAGTGTCATGCCAGGGGCACGCATATTTAAGATCGTGGTGATGATGTTGATCGAACCCATGATTGAGCTCGCACCTAGGATATGCATCGCGAAAATCGCCATGTCCATACCAGGGCCCATTTGTGTACTCAACGGCGCATACAAAGTCCAGCCAGCCGCAGTCGCACCGCCGGGAACGAAGAACGAGCCAATTAAGAGCATGGCTGCAGGAGGCATTAACCAAAAGCTGAAGTTATTCATGCGGGCAAAGGCCATGTCGGCCGCGCCAATCATCAGCGGAATTTGCCAGTTCGCAAAGCCTACGAAGGCCGGCATGATGGCGCCGAACACCATGATCAAACCGTGCATGGTGGTGAGCTGATTGAAGAACTCAGGCCTAACGATTTGTAAACCAGGCTGGAATAATTCGGCGCGTAAAGTTAACGCAAGAATACCGCCCGAAATAAACATCGTAAAACTAAACCAGAGGTATAGCGTGCCAATGTCTTTATGGTTAGTTGCGTAGACCCAGCGACGCCATCCTTGCGGATGGTCGTGCGCATGATCATCGTGGCTACTATGGCCATGTCCGTGACTGTCTAATACTGCACTCATCTAATAACTCCTGAAGTCTATCTTTATCTTACTTAGTTCGTTTGGTATTTTGTAGCGAGGAAGCTTATTTAGCAGGGTTGATTTCAACCCGGCGCGCCTCTTTGTTATCGGCAGCACCGGTAACACTCTCAGGCTTTTTCATCTCAATCCGATCTTCAGAGATACCAGCTGCTTTTAAGGCTTCGCGCACAGCTTTAGCACGCTCTTTCGCTAGCTCAAGATTCTTCTCAAGGTCGCCGGTTTTATCTGTGTAACCGGTCAATGCTACCTTCGAAGCAGCCTCTCCTTTCAATAAAGCGATGACGCCATCGAGAATTTTTTTCGCTTCACCATCAATGTCTTGCTTACCTACCGCAAAATATAATTTTGCTGGTAAACCTGAGGCCGCCGCCGTTGCCGCTGAAGCACTTGCTGCCGCAGCTGGAGCAGCGGTTGCAGCATCAGCAACTACAACACCACCTTCGGGGTACTTACCACCACGTGCTGCAACAAACTCTTTCGGTTGCGTTACATCGGCGGGCCTGTTTCCCCATGAGGAGCGCACATAACTAGTGACTGCTGCTAACTCTGTGTCAGACAGCTGGCTCCATTTTGGCATGGCATTTTTGCCATTCAGCAAAATTTGCATCACACCAGCACGCGGGCCATTCACTAACGTGGAACCAGCAAGGGCCGGGATATTGCCTGAAGGCAATCCCATACCTGTTGGTTGATGGCAGGCTGCACAGTTGCTGTTGTACACCTTTTCGCCACGCGCTTTTAAATCGGCCAATTGCCATTCCTTGTTTGGATCATCTGCTGAAGCGGCCATAGCCTTCTTTTGCTCAGCAACCCATTTCGAATAGTCTTCAGCAGATTTCACTTCGACCACAATTGGCATAAACGCATGTTCTTTACCGCAGAGCTCAGCGCACTGGCCGCGATAAATACCTGGCTTTTCTGCTTTGAACCAAGTGTCGCGCACGAAACCAGGAATCGCATCTTGCTTAATGCCGAACGCTGGCACCATGAAAGCGTGGATTACATCGTTTGCAGTCACTACAACCCGAACTTTCTTGTCCACTGGCACAACCAATTGGTTGTCAACTTCCATCAAATAATTTGGGCCCTTTGGCGCGCGGCCTTCGATTTGATCGCGTGGTGTTGCTAATGTCGAGAAAAACGAGATACCTTCGCCTTCACCGCGCAAATATTCATAGCCCCATTTCCACTGCATACCAACGGCTTTCACCGTGAGATCTGGGTTCGACGTATCTTTCTGCTCAACCACCATGCGAGTAGCTGGAATACCCATCACCACGACGATGATGAATGGGATGATTGTCCAAGCGATTTCAACCGCAGTGCTTTCGTGAAAGTTCGCTGACTTCGCACCTTTTGACTTACGGTGCTTTACGATGGAGTAAAACATCACCGCAAACACAGCTACGAAAATCGCTACGCAAATCCAAAACACAAAACTGTGAATCCAGTGCTGATCCGCCGCGATACGGGTAACCCCACGAGTAAGGTTGAGCTGGTTTACGCCAGGGCCACCTTCCATATCTTTCACGCCTTCAAGGGCCAACGCCGCTGTACCAAACATGGTTGCTGCACCCGCTCCGACGATCAATCCCAACGATTTCACTTTACTCACCGTACTACCAATTAAGTTGTCCACTGACTTGCTCACTCACAAACGCTATTACTAAATATTTTTAAACTTTAAACTCTGACACTCGCAGCTGACTTTCGCAGCATGCGACTTAATTCAAACAGGCGATGCTCTGGCACATGGCGGCCAATTGCCACTCTACGCTTACCGCTAACGAGCTCCACACTTCTGCGCTTCTCGCCGGAATATTCCACTCTTAGCCAACTCGGCTCAAGCTCGACCGTATCAATTCGCCCGCCCTTGACGGAGCTAACTTTTACCTTGGTTGAACTGAATACCACTTGCTCATAATCGGCTGCATGCCTCGCGTACACAAAAAATGCAGCCGCTAGGGCGCAGACTTCTATACACGCAAAAACCAAGACAAACCAAGCACCGTGAGCATAAAACCCCGCGGCGATACCAAGCGATATAAGACTTAAAACGCTGAAACAAGCGGCTAATTGCCGAGGTGACAGTGCGCAATTACGCTTGAACAGCCATGTTTGCTGGTGCGCTTGTGCTTCGTGTATCCATTGATAATTCACGGACTTAAGTGCCTTGATCAATCCTGACTGCATGCTGCCGGAAATACGGCAACTCCTTATTATAGGAGGCAGCATGGGTTTGCGGCAAATTTGACTTGTAAATAGATGAGCAAAGCTACTCAAATGCTGCTCTTGAATAGGGCTTCATTTCGAGTGGTGACCAACCGTCGGCAAGCTTTTTTCTTGTTGGTGCCCAAGTGTGACCAAACACAATTTCAGTCGTTACCATGATTTTTCCGTCAGGGCCTCGCAATGCTTCTAGCGCATGAAGGCTTTTCGTCCATTGCTTATCAGTGTTCAGGAATTTCTGCCGACCGCGCTGCACATGCCCCCCGAAACTTCTGATTTCTTCAAGTAACTTGGAAGCATCTGTATAAGTGAGCACAAGCTTCTGCTGGTCCATCACTGGTTCAGAAAAGCCAGATTTGACTAGCAAATCACCAATATCATGCATATCCGGTAACACCATCAGCGGCACACCTAAACCTCTAAGCTCTTTAAAAGTATCAACCCCGAGCGCAGTAAAACTTAGCAATCCACTAGGTCGAATCACTCGATACCATTCTTGTGCAGAAACTTGGGCGTTGGGTAACCAATGAAACATTAGGTTTGACCATACAAGATCGAAAGACTCGGCGGAAAAAGGTAAGCGCCCGCTATCGGCTTGTACAAATATTGGCCTAGCTTCGGGGATCGCTTTCGTTTTGAAAGGGTTAAAGAGCTTCGCTAGTTTTGATGCCGTCGGTTTTTCGGACCAGCTGGGCGTTGTTGGATTCATCATCTTAAACGCCAAATCAACCCCAATCACAGTGGCACTGGGAAAAAGCTGCTGCAACGCATCAAGGCCCTTGCCTCGACCGCAGCCAATGTCGAGGATGTTTGAAGGGGCGAGCTTGGTCCAGCTTAACCGCTCAAGCATGCGCCGCTCAACTTCACGCAGATAGAAATCAATGCGGTCGATAGATCGACCTTCGGGTAAAGCACTGCCTAAGCGCTCAAAGCGCAGGGCAACGGCCTTTTGGTCTAGGTCAGATGGATTAAGCATGGCGCATGAGTATAAGCACTTTGCTGATATCGTTTTTTGATGAACTTTTATAACCTTACTCGCCAGCACTTTACCAAGGCCATTACGAGCGGCTTAGATTGTGTATTGCCTCGAAGTTGCTGCGTTTGCGAATCGCCAGGCGAAGACATCTGCCACCGTTGTAGCCTCGCAGTGTCAAGACAGTCAAAGCTTCGTTGCCACGGTTGTGCACTCACAAAGGCCTGCGATTGCAACAAACCCGGTTGGGCTATCGACAGGACCATTGCGCTTACAAGCTATGAGCCGCCCTACGACCGACTGATCGGTGAAATGAAATTCCAATCGAAACAATCAATTGGCCAGATATTAGGCAACCTAATGGGCAAGCAACTTCAAGAAATCGTCGAAAAAGAAAAGCTCGACCACAGACGATTTAGCCTTATGCCTATTCCACTTTCTTCGGCTCGCTTTCGTCAAAGAGGCTTTAACCAAGCGCTTTCAATTGCCAAAGCCCTACAAAAGCAAGTGCCTAGGGCAGCAATTAGCCTAAACACTGGGCTTACCAGAACGGCGGATAAACAATCACAATCCACGCTTGATAGAGCGCAGCGCTTGGTGAATCTTAGTAATGCTTATGCGCTTTCAGCCAACTTCGATAACGCAACCAAGCCACATATCATCCTTGTCGATGATGTGATGACCACAGGTGCAACCCTGAACACCTGCGCGGCGCTGCTCAAACGAAACGGAATTCACGAAGTTTGGGCAATGGTGGCGGCACGTACTGAATAACTTACTCTCTCAGAGTTACACTACCGGCATGCTCAACGTTGTTTTAGTTCATCCAGAAATTCCGCCAAATACCGGTAACATCATCCGTTTGTGTGGCAATGCAGGTGTCATGCTGCATCTCATTGAACCGTTAGGGTTTCCAATCGACCATGCAAAGATGCGCCGCGCTGGGCTTGATTATCACGAATTTACCTCGCTTAACTTGTACGCCGACTGGCAAGATTTCCTAACCAAGATACAACCTAAACGGCTTTGGGCACTGACCACAAAAGGTACGGCCAGCCCCTACAACGTCAGCTTTGCCGAGGGTGATTATTTAGTGTTTGGCAGCGAGACAGCAGGCCTGCCGCCAGCGATAAGAGAAAGCTTCCCGAAGGAGCACCTGCTTCGTCTACCTATGCGCCCGGACAACCGCAGTTTGAACCTATCGAATTCAGTGGCGATTGTGGTGTACGAAGCTTGGCGTCAACTCGGTTTTGACGGCGCAAGCTAAACTAGATTTTAAGCGGCAAACGCACCGTTTAGCGCTTCAATAGCGCTCTCGACATCATCGGCGACGAGCAAGTAATCGAGCTCACTTGGGTACACAAACTCTGCGGCTAACATTTGTCGGCAAGCTTCCAAAAGCGGTGTGAAGTAGCCGTCTTGGTTCAATACAACCACTGGCTTTGAGTGATAGCCAATCTGGCGCAAAGTCATCACTTCGAAAAGCTCATCGAGGGTACCTAAGCCGCCAGGTAGAGCAATAAACGCATCCGATGCTTCAATCATTCGATCTTTACGCACCGACATGCTGTTCACAATTTCTAGCTGCGTCAGGCCTGTGTGGCCGAGTTCCCTATCAAGCAGCGCTTGCGGCATTATGCCAAGCACATCGCCACCTGAAGCCAGCGCACCTGCGGCCACTGCCCCCATGAGCCCAACCTTACCGCCACCATAAACTAAACGGTGTCCACTACTCGCTAAAGCTTTACCAAATTTATTGGCAAGCGCAGCGTACTTTAAGTTATTGCCAGGCTTTGCGCCACAGAAAACACAGATAGATTTTTTTGTCATGACTAGAGGATAGCAAAGGGGTGCAACTTACTGCAACCTAGGATTGTTCAGCTTTCGGTTTTCTCGATACCAATGCCGCAATTGCAGCACGTGCATCCAGATGGCCTGCAATGACTGCATTTACCGCATTCAGAATTGGCATATCAACATTGTGACGTTTGGCGAGCTGTGCTGCGGCATCGGCGCACACAACGCCTTCGGCGACATGACCAAGTTTTGCAAGCACTTGCTCTAATGATTGGCCAGATGCCATCTCTAAGCCGACTTTGCGATTTCGAGATAAATTGCCGGTGCAGGTTAATACCAAATCGCCCAGCCCCGCCAAACCCATAAAGGTTTCTGGTTGTGCACCCATTGCCGCACCTAAACGAGAAATTTCCGCTAAGCCGCGAGTAATTAAAGCGGCCCTTGCATTTAAACCAAGCGCCAAGCCATCACACACTCCGGTGGCCACAGCGATCACGTTTTTTAACGCACCACCTAATTCAACACCGATCAAATCATCACTGCCGTAAATTCGCATTTGGGTGTGATGGAACGCTTGTGTCGCAAGCTCGACCAACACCTTGCTATCGGTGGCCATTGTTAACGCGGCAGGCAAACCGGCGGCGACTTCATCTGCAAAACTCGGGCCCGACAAAGCACCAAAGGCAGGGCAGCTTGGCCATTCCTCGTTCACAATTTGATGCGCTAAAAGGCCGGTGGTTTGTTCCACTCCTTTGCACAACCAAACAAAACCGGCAGGTGCTTTAAGCGTAGCTAGCAATCGCGACATTTCCCGCAAACCAGCCATGGCTGTGCCTGATACCCATAACGGAGAGGCGTCACCATTCGACCAACCAACGGCCTCGGTTAAGGACGCGAAAACCGTTAACCTCTCAGGAAATGCTCGGCCGGGCAAATATTTTTGATTGACTCTAGAAGCGGCTAGTGTTTTTGCATCCTGTTCATTGCGAGCCCAAAGGCCCACATCAAACTTCACAGCCGCGTGAATCGCAAGCGCAGTGCCCCAAGCACCAGCGCCAAATACAACTAATCTCAAAGGCCCCAGACTTCGGCTGTTTTAACAAAACCAATCGTACCGTCTTTATGCTTAACTCGCACAAAACCAGCCGTTGCTTGGCCAGCGTCGAGCAACTCTAAAGTCACTCCACGCTCTGCCTGAAAAGATAAGGCGGCCGTATCTTGTGCCGCAACACGAGCGGTTGCAAGTGTAGTGGCTACTACTGTGCGAGTTTTACTCAACTCATTGCCTGCCATCCAAGAAACATCACCGCCGAAGTCTTTTACTTTTACCCAAGTATTTAAAGTTGAAATCACTTCCACTGGCATGCCACGGGGTGCAACAAATACCTTCTTGGCTTTATCCGAAGGACCATCCCATAAAACCGCTGCAGCAACATTGACTGAGCGATACTCAGTGGCCATTGAAGGAGTCGCTACAAACATGGAAACCATCGCTGTGGTCGCCACTTTCATTATGGATTTGAACTTAGGCATAGAACCTCTAGTGTGTAACTGCGGGCGTTTGCGCTGCCAACCGCTGTTGATACAAAGCTTCGAAATTGATTTCAGCCAAGTGAATAGGCGGGAAACCGGTACGCTGAATAATATCGGCGACATTGCTGCGCAAGTAAGGGAAAGTAATATTGGCGCAAACGACATTGAGCAACAGTTCCATTTGCTCAAGCGGTAAGTTACGAATCTCGAAAATACAGGCTTGCTTACCTTCGACAAGGAACATGACTTTTTCGCCAAGCTTTGTCGTGACTGTTGCAGTCACGACGACTTCGTGAATGCCGTCGGCTAAGCTGCTATTGGCAACGTCGAGTGAAATCTCAACTTGCGGCTGACCCTGCTCTAAGAAAATCTGCGGCGCATGTGGCACTTCGAGCGACATATCTTTGAGATACATACGTTGAATTTGAAACACCGGTGCGTTTGCGTCAACAGGAGCAGGGTTTGTGATGTTATTTGGCTGTTCGGCCATGAAATTTCCAATAAATAAACAGATTAAACAATAGGAACTAAACTAGGCAGTCAAGCAGCAAGTAAGGGCACTAGACCACCTTTTTGGTCAAGCGCATGCAAATCATCGAAGCCCCCTACATGGGTGTCACCGATGTAAATCTGAGGAACGGTGCGCCGCCCGGTGCGTGTCATCATTTCGTCACGCTTGACTGGGTCGACGTCGATCAAAATCTTATCTATTTCGGTCACACCGCGCTGCTTAAGCAGTTGCTCAGCGCGAACACAATAGGGGCACACTTTGGTGCTGTACATCACAACTTTGGAGCTCATAAAAATGGCCTTTTCAGAAATTTGAGGCTATGAGTATTACTTAACGACGGGAAGGCCAGCTTGTTTCCATGCCGCAATGCCACCGCTTAAATTAAATATTTGGTCGCGCCCAGCCTTTTTCAATGCCGCAGCCGCCTTGCCTGAGCGCGTACCCGTTGCGCAATAAACCAACACTGGCTTACCTGCAGGAATGTCGCTGATTCGCTTGTCGATGTCACTTACGGGAATATGTTTGGCACTTGTAAGATGACCAGCGGAAAATTCCGCTTCTTCACGAACATCGACAACAACGGCACCATCATTCATCAAACGGGTAGCCGCCAGGGTATCTAATTGCGGTCCGGCTGTGGCTTTATTCACTAACGGCCAAACCAACATTGCGCCAGAAATAACGGCAATGCCTATCAAAAATATGTTTTCAACGATAAAGTTCACGCGTCAAAGCTCTCGAAAATAATTAAACTAATACCTTTGCTCGCTAAAGTTACATAAGTTAGCGAATGCGAAAGCCTAACCGATCATTATAGAACTGCAATCTTACATATGTACAAACTTGTCCTAATGCGTCACGGCGAAAGCCAGTGGAACCTTGATAACCGCTTCACCGGATGGACAGACGTTGACCTTACCGCCAATGGCATGAAAGAAGCTCGCAAAGCAGGTGAGCTCTTAAAAGCAGAAGGTTTTAGCTTCGACGTAGCCTACACATCGGTGCTCAAACGTGCCATTCGCACCTTGTGGACTGTGCTCGACGAGCTCGATCAAATGTATCTACCGGTTGTTCATCACTGGCGCTTAAATGAGCGCCATTACGGTGCACTTCAAGGCATGAACAAGGCCGAAACAGCCGCTCAGTACGGCGAAGCACAGGTATTAGTTTGGCGCCGCGCTTACGCTATTGCTCCTAACCCTTTACCAGAAGGTGACCCACGGTTACCCCATGGTGACCCTCGATACGCAAAAATCCCTCCCGCGCTATTGCCACACACAGAGTGTTTAAAAGATACAGTCGATAGAGTCGTACCGTTTTGGAACGAATCAATAGCCCCTGCCATTAAAGCGGGTAAAAGCGTCGTAGTTGCTGCCCATGGCAACTCACTACGCGCTTTAATTAAGCACTTAGACAAGGTTGGCGACGACGAAATCGTCAGTCTGAATATTCCTACCGCCCGACCGTTAGTTTATGAATTGGATGGCGACTTAAAACCAATCAAGCATTATTATCTAGGTAACCAAGACGAAATTGCAGCAGCGATGGCAGCAGTAGCGGCCCAAGGTAAGTCAAAGTAGGTAAGTCAAAGTAAAAGTAGATGCGGTAAAGTAGTAACGCGACAAAATAGCAATTTCATGAATTTCCTTCCATCATCAGGGCAGCAACATACATATGAATAATAAATTCAAACATGTTGGGTTAATTTCAGTCGGCGCCGTCGCCGGAGTACTCATCAGTTTGGGCATTACAGCGGTTGCGCAACGCGATGCAAGATCGCCGCTTCCGCTGGATGATTTAAGACAATTTACCGATGTCTTTGGCGCCATCAAAGCCAATTACGTCGAGCCAATTGAAGACAAGAAACTAATTACTGAAGCCATTAGTGGCATGTTGGCTGGGCTTGACCCACATTCAGCGTATCTTGATGCAGATGGCTTTAAAGAGCTACAAGTTGGCACACAGGGCGAATTTGGTGGCCTTGGAATCGAAGTCGGCATGGAAGACGGCTATGTCAAAGTTGTCTCGCCCATTGAAGACACACCAGCTTCGAAAGCAAATATTAAATCAGGCGATCTCATCATCAAAATTGATGATAAAAGCACCAAAGGCTTGCCGCTGAATGACGCCGTAAAGCTCATGCGCGGCAAACCGAAAACGCCAATCACATTGACCATTGCCCGCAAGAACGAGACCAAGCCAATTGTGGTCACACTTATTCGCGATGTGATTCGTGTGCAATCGGTGAAATCGAAAATGATCGAACCAGGATATGGTTATGTTCGAGTTACGCAGTTCCAAGAACATACAGTGGAGAACATGGTAAAAGCCATTGAAACCCTCGGCAAAGCCGGCACAATGAAAGGTTTCGTGCTGGATTTACGTAACGACCCGGGCGGTTTGCTTCACGGTGCAGTTGGCGTTTCAGCGGCGTTTTTGCCACCGCGCACCACTGTGGTGACGACAGATGGCCGCAATGATGATGCAAAACGCAAATATATTGCCAGCCCCGAAGATTACCTACGTGGCACTCGTGACGATTACTTGTCTCGTTTACCTTCGTACATGAAAACCGTACCGATGGTAGTGCTTGTTAACGGCGGCTCGGCCTCGGCATCTGAAATTGTTGCTGGAGCGTTGCAAGACTATAAACGTGCTGCGGTGATCGGTACTCAAACTTTCGGCAAAGGCTCAGTGCAATCAATTTTGCCTCTCACCAACAACACGGCAATCAAGCTCACGACAGCGCGTTACTACACACCAAACGGCCGCTCGATTCAGGCCAAGGGCATTACACCAGATTACTTGGTTGAAGAAACGCCGGATGGCGACATCACTCAGTTCCGTGTACGCGAGGCTGACTTAACTCGTCACTTATCGAATAAAGTTGATAAAGAGGAAACTCCCGCCAAAGCAGCAGCTAAGGCCAACGAAAAGGCTAACGAAAAGGACGACGAAAAAGCAAAGGATCGCAAGCCCATCGAATTGGGTTCAGCAGCCGATTATCAATTGCAGCAAGCTATGAATCACCTTCAAGGCCGCATTGTTGTAGTTGCTAAACCAAAACCCGAAACCAAAGCTGAGGTCACACCTGCAAAGAACTAAATTCTGGCAGTGATCGATCTTAGTGATGCGCAACTCTCGCGCTACAGCAGGCACATACTTCTCCACGATATAGGCATTGAAGCGCAAAGCAAAATTTGCGCTTCAACAGCCCTTATCGTGGGTGCTGGCGGGCTTGGCTCTCCAGCAGCGATGTACCTAGCAAGCGCAGGCATTGGTCATATCATCTTGGCAGACGACGACACCGTCGACATTACCAATTTACAGCGGCAGATTATGCATACCACCAGTAGAGTGGGCATGAGTAAAGTCGAGTCGGGGCAATTAGCGCTTGAAGCTATCAACCCTACAATCAGAATCACATCAATGAATAAAAGGCTGGAAGAGGAGGCCTTGATCGACACGATCAAGCAAATGAATGTGGTTCTCGATTGTTCGGATAACTTCGCGACTCGGCATGCAGTGAATGCAGCATGCGTAGCGTTCAAAGTGCCGCTGGTGTCCGGCTCTGCCATTCGTTTCGATGGTCAACTTTGTGTATTTGATTTTCGCCGCGACGATTCCCCCTGCTATGCCTGCTTGTTCCCTCAAGATCACTCTCCAGAGGAAATTCGTTGTTCTGAGATGGGCGTGTTTGCACCTCTCACAGGGATTGTTGGTGCCATGCAAGCAGCCGAGGCCTTAAAACTGCTCGGTGGGTTTGGGGAACCTGCTTTGGGCAAGTTATTGATGATTGATGGTCGAAGTATGGGGGTTAGTGAAATGCGATTTAAGAAGGTTATGGCCTGCACCACATGTGCGGCCTAGGCTATTAAAGCACTGGCGCAAATTCTTATAGGTTTGCTTGAGTATAAGGACTTCATCCCACATAGATAGTTCACTTTGCGGAATATGCCCCATAATTCATCGAGAGCGAACGACAAAACAAAGGAACATATGTCAGGCGGCGGATTTCACGTACACGGGCCACACGATCACGAACTCGAACATGCCATCAAAGGACATGGCGGTCATGATGACGAGCAGCATCTGGGAATTGGTGGTGGAAATCTCACTGGACAAATCGCCTTGTTTACAGCGCTTATTGCGACAGTGGGTGCATTGTTTGGCTACATGGCTGGCGCAACCATGGCCAATGCTGGCCTTTATAAAAACAATGCGGCGATCAAGAAAACTGAGGCTTCAAACCAATGGAATTACTACCAAGCTAAAAGCGGCAAACAGAACTTGGCTGAGTTAGCCTTAGAAATCGTGCCCGCAGAGCGTAAGCAAAATTACTTGGACGAGATTAAGCGCTACAAAGAAGAAAAAACCGTCATCAAAAAAGACGCTGAAGCGCTAGAGGCGAGCTCGAAAGATTGGGATAAACGTTCTGACGATGAAATGCATTTACATCATCGCTGGGCGCAGGCAACTACTGTTTTACAAATCTCCATTGCTTTGGCCGCTATTGCATTGCTCACTAAGCGCAAATGGTTGGAGTGGGGTATGTTTGGCGCCGGCTTTGGCGGTGTAGTGCTAGGTCTATTGGCCGTGTTTCACGTTTAAACGTCGATAGCTACTATCGACCCAACGCGCTCTCGCAAAGCAAACTTTTGAATCTTGCCGGTTGAGGTTTTCGGTAGTTCACCGAAAACCACTGCTCGGGGCACTTTAAAGCCTGCCAAATATTGTTTGCAATGGGTAATGATTTCTTGGGCTGTCGGCGCGGTATTCGCTTTGAGTTCGATAAATGCACACGGTGTTTCACCCCACTTTGCATCCGGCTTTGCAACCACGGCAGCGGCCAATACAGCAGGGTGTCGATAGAGAACATCTTCGACTTCGATACTTGAAATGTTTTCTCCGCCAGAAATGATGACGTCTTTGCTGCGATCTTTAATCTTTAAGTAGCCGTCTGGGTAAACCACGGCCAAATCGCCTGAATGGAAAAACCCACCTGCAAATGCAGTCGCCGTTGCGCTTGGGTTCTTTAGATAGCCCTTCATAGTTAAGTTACCTTTGAACATCACCTCACCAATCGTTTGACCATCATGCGGCACGGGCTGCATGCTTAGAGGGTCGAGTACCTTCACCGCTTCGGCCATTGGGTAACGCACACCCTGCCGCGCATTTAAGGTGGCGCGTTCGCCAATATCTAAACTGGCCCATTCGCTTTGTTGAGGGCAGCCAACTGCGGGGCCATACACTTCTGTGAGGCCATACACATGAGAAACAGAAATGCCTAAGCGCTCCAACCCTTCGATCATTGCAGCGGGTGGCGCAGCGCCAGCAACCATGGCTTGCACCGGTGCATCCAAAGTAAGGTTGTTGATTGCAGCATAGTTAATCATGCTGTTATGCACCACCGGCGCACCGCAGTAATGCGTCACGCCATGCTCTTTCATCAACGTGAAAATTTGCGCAGCGTCGACCTTGCGAAGACACACGTGGGTGCCTGCCATGGCGGCAATTGTCCAAGGGAAACACCAACCATCGCAATGGAACATTGGCAATGTCCAGAGGTATATTGGATGGTGAGGCATAGCCCAGGTAAGAATATTGCTGCTGGCATTCAGGTACGCGCCCCGGTGATGGGTAACAACGCCTTTGGGGTCGCCAGTCGTTCCACTGGTATAGGCCACAGAGATTGCATCCCATTCGTCATCAGGCGGTACCAGCCTTTTTGCCCTCGGCAGGTAGGGAGCGATGAAATCTTCGTAGCTAATTTTGCCTAAACAATCATGTTGACCGGTGAATTCACTGTCAGCGACATCAACAATGATCGGGGGATTTTCGAAGCTTACCAATGCCTTGCGAATTGTCGGCGCAAACTCAGTATCGGTTAACAGCACTTTGGCCTCAGCATGGGCCAACATAAATGCGATAGCGCCGGAATCTAAACGAATATTTAATGGCAGCATGACTGCGTTCATCCCAGGTACCGCGTAATGCGCTTCGACCATCTCAGGGGTGTTCGCGAGCATTAAAGCGACGCAATCATCTTTGCCAAGACCAAGCGACGCCAATGCCGCTGCCAAAGCGCGACTGCGCTCTAAGGTTTGCTGCCATGTAAAGCGCCGTTTGCCGTGTATCACCGCAACTCGTTGAGGAAATACGTCGGCAGCGCGTTCAGCAAAAGAGACTGGGCTAAGGGCGGCGAAATTGGCTGAATTTTGCGGCAGCCCCTGGTTAAAAATTGATTCCAAACTATGTAATCAAAACTGTTAGCTGTTGTTCAGTTAAATGGCTAGGCGCTGATTTAAAACCGCCTTTGGCATAACGCAACCAGCGGCCCATTACAAAGGCCATCGCAACATTGGCGCGATCCGCCACTTCGGTATTCGGCGCAAGTTTTTCTTGCGTCACGGCTGTGCGAAACGATTGCTTGACCGATGTTTCGATACGATCAAGGATTTGGTTAATTCGCGTCTGCAAGCGCGCATCTTCAGTCACTAACGCATCACCAATTAACACCCGAGTCATGCCAGGGTTGCGCTCTGCAAAATTGAGTAGCATTTTTAATGTTGCGCTTAATTGGCGCAAGCCATCGGCTTCGTCGATAGCGATTTTATTTATCAGGCCAAAAATCGTGCTCTCGATAAACTCGATTAAGCCTTCAAACATTTGTGCTTTGCTGGCGAAGTGACGATACAGTGCAGCTTCAGAGACTTGAATACGCGCGGCCAAGGCAGCAGTCGTCACGCGATCACCGCCAGGCTCTTGCAGCATCTCCGCCAACGTTTGCAAAATCTGCAAGCGCCGCTCACCTGGCTTTGGTCTTTTAGGAACCGCTGGCGCTAGACTTTGTGGAGCAAGGGAATTGACTTGATCGCTCATGGAATTCTTTACAGAGATATCGACAAACGCATTAATAGTTGAGCCGATTGTAGCTGATGGTCTGGTGAGTGAATACGGTTTCTTGGCCGCATCCGACGGCGGGTCGATTTGTTGGAATTTACCTGCGAGTTAAACGTATAGCCAAGCACCAAAACACTGCGCATACGCACGAACCTAGCAGCACGAATGTTTTCGACAGAATCCTCAACCAAGATGCATTGCTGCGGTGCAACCTTTAAAGTTGCCGCCAAGCGCCGCATCATTCGGCGATCTGGTTTGGGTTGTAACTCACCGCCAAATCGCATGTCTTCAATCGCAATCACCCGCTCGAATAAGTTGCGAATTCCCATAGCGTGGAGAACATCAGCAGCGTACTGCCGTGGTGCGTTGGTGAGTAGTATTTTCCTTCCCGGTAATCGACGCAAGGCGCTAATCAACATGTTGTGACGCGACACAATTTCATGCATGTCCGGGAAGGGGTGTGCTTCGCGCAAGAACTCCGCCATGTCAATGCCATGGTGCTTCACCAGCCCTAATAGGGTTGCCCCGTATTGCCGCCAAAACCGCTCCCGTACTTCGTTAGCCTCATCCATTGAGAGATTCAATTTATGCGATACGAATTGCGTCATCGCCACATTGATTCTTGGAAAAATCTGGTGCGATGCGTTGTGCAAAGTATTGTCGAGATCGAACAACCAAACAGGTTTTGCCTGCAATGCATTGGCCATCAGCAACAAGCTAGCGGCTCTTAATCATTGTGCCTACACCATGATCAGTCATGATCTCTAACAAAAGAGCATGATCAACGCGACCATCAATGATGTGTACAGAGTTTACACCGGCTTTTGCAGCGTCAAGTGCCGAACTAATTTTAGGCAACATGCCACCTGAAAGTGTGCCATCGGCAAACAGATCATCGATTTCTCGGGCCGTTAAGCCAGTAATCAAGTTACCCGCTTTGTCGAGTACACCCGCGGTATTGGTTAGCAACACGAGCTTTTCAGCCTTCATGATTTCAGCAATTTTGCCCGCCACTACATCGGCATTGATATTGAAAGTTTCGCCTTTGCCGCCCGAACCAATCGGAGCAATCACCGGAATGAAACCACTCGCGTTTAAGGTTTGAATGACCGCGGGATCAACCGAAGTAATTTCACCCACTTGCCCAATATCAATTTGCTCGCCAGGTTTTTCTTTATTATCGATAAGAAGCTTTTTCGCCCTAATCAAGCCACCATCTTGGCCAGTTAACCCAACCGCGCGGCCACCCGCTTGGTTAATCAGTTCGACGATTTCTTTGTTCACTTGGCCAGCCAACACCATTTCCACGATGTCCATTGTTTCGGCATCGGTGACGCGCATGCCTTGCACGAATTCACCCTTCTTACCTATCTTGGCTAATAGCTGTTCGATTTGAGGGCCACCACCGTGCACCACAACGACATTGAGACCTACCAACTTAAGCATTACGACATCTTCGGCAAAGCTCTGTTTTAAGTTTTCATCCGTCATGGCATTGCCGCCATACTTCACCACCACAAGCTTGCCGTGGAAGCGACGAATATAGGGCATTGCCTCGGCAAGTATTTCAGCTTTTAAGCTAGGCGCGATGCCTTCGGTAGGTGTTGTCATGTTGGCCGAACCTTCGGTTAAGTAATTTACCTTCCGATTCTAACTAGGCCCAGCAACGACCGTTTCAACGCCTCCCAATTGAAAGGCGCAGGAAAGATTAGACAATATCGAAAACAATTAGCTTAAGATCAAACTATTGACAGGGGGTTTCGACAACTTCACTTTGTACGACTCAAAAACCACACGGATAGACCGAGCAATACCAAATCCTCTACAAGCGTAAGTACCGTTAATGGTCTGGCGAAGTAGGCGCCGAAACAACCGCAATTCGGAATATTGAGCCCGCGCAGCAACGCGACTAATAGCCATATTAGATAAACAAAATGCAAACCTGCAAGGCACTTTGCAGCAACCCTGATTTGCGTTGCAGTAAGCAATCCAATTGCCAGCACCAACTCAAGGACTGCTAAGCCCCAAGCGGCACTCGGAACAATAATAGGTGGCAAAACATCGTAAGTGGCAAATTGATTAATTTGCAAAGCTTGCGGCCTATTTCGTTGGCTGGCGATTGATTGTCCAATCATAGTGCCGAAATGCGACTGTGTAATCCTCAGG
>JAYWIG010000044.1:0-18477 GCA_043789035.1 Betaproteobacteria bacterium | reverse complement strand
ATCATCAGGCCAAGGCCAACCGCCAAATTGTGTCTGTTGATAATCGTTCATCGCTTGACGAATTTCTTGCTGCGTGTTCATCACAAATGGGCCATGTTGGGCCACTGGTTCAGCAATCGGTTTGCCCTGCAACATCAGAAACTCAGACTCTACATCGCCATTGATAATTTCCACTGACTGCGATGCATCAAGATCTAAAACTGCATGTGCGGCTAGCTTTTGTCCTGCGATCAATAATGAATCGCCTTTGAAGAAATACAGCCGTCGCGCTGCCCTATCGCCATTCGCTTTGGGTAACGTGTAGCGCGCACCCGCTTGCATTTTTATGGTCCAAATCGCCACGTCGGCGTCGGCTTGAGTCGCCCAAGAATCTGGTGGCGGTGATAGCGCTTTGGCCTCGTTACCTTGCGAACTAAATTCACCAGCAACAACGCTTATCGATGTGATTTTCCCATCCACATCAACCAATGAAATGAAAGGAATTTGATCTCTCCACATCATTGTAAAGTGGGGTTCAACCATTTTATTTTTAGCGGGCAAGTTCAACCAAATTTGGAACAACTCTAGGGGGTTTTCTTCAGTTCTATTTAGTAACGGAAACATCTCCGAATGCACAACACCTTTACCCGCTGTTAACCACTGCACATCGCCGCCACCAAAACGAGCCGCGGCACCTAGCGAATCGGAATGATCAATCAAACCTTTACGTACAATCGTCACAGTCTCGAAGCCTCGATGTGGATGGCTAGGAAAACCGGGGACCTCTGTACCGTGATACATACTCCAACCATCTTTACGGCTAAAGTCTTGGCCCATGTCGCGCCCACGCAGAGAAGCATCCGGCCCCATTTGGGCATTGCCTGCAGGGTATGCGTCATCGTGATAGGCGCAAAAAAGAAATGGATCCTGGGTTGCCCAAGGAAAGCCTAGCGCTTGGGCATGAAGTATCGGATTAGCTTTCATTGAATCATTTTCCATTATTGAGTTTTACTCCTTACCCAGCCCAAAGCGGCTGCAAAAGGAAGCGCACTTCGTGGTCGATAAGCACAGGTCCATAAGCCGCCATGGTTCGCTCCTTGCATAAACAATTCGTATGGATGATCTAATCTCAACGAGGGGTTGGCTGAACTTTCCGGGTTTCGTAAATCATGCACCCACATTGCGGCCATCAACGCGTTGGTGGTTTCGGGTTCGAACACTTCCATACCGAAAGTATCGGCACCTGCAAAGCCTGCCGCTAATGCCGGGTTCTTCACCACGGATGAAGTAGTTGTCGAAGGCGCAACATTCAACGAAACACGCACACCTTGGGAGCGAGCAACAATAGCCCGCCATTGCTGTAACCGTTTTGCCAAAGCATAGTTTGGCCCTTGCTCCAGCACTAGGCTATCGGCAATGCCAAAGCGTTTTATACCGCCAAGCGATGAATCGCTTGAAACTAACGATTCAATATTTGGTTGAAAGAATCGTTCCCCGCTGGCTAATCGCAAAGATCTTTGCAAACCTCTCGACATGAGCGGGCGAGCCGCATAGGCTGCTTGAGAAACCAACGCAGATGCTTCTGGAACAGCAAAGGTATCGGTCGGTGTGGCCATAAAAGCTAACGATGAATTAACACCTATCAATTTTCCGTGATCAAGTACCGATTGCTGAACAAAATCGCAAGCCATCACTACTCTGACATGCCGTTCGCCATCGGCATATGCATGCGCAGCGATATCCATCGGCAAGTTAAAACTATTCAACCATGCGGCGATTGATTGTGGATTCTCGGTTAAATTCACACCTAAGCCAGCTGCATTTTCTGGAATAAATACTCGGCCATTGCCTACCTTCGACAAACGGGCAATGCGTTCCCAAATCTGAGGCCGAGGAAGATCAACCGCATAAATATTAGCTCGCCAGTTCAACAGCCACGAAAACGGCCCCGCTTCGCTACCCGCACCCAACAACACAAGGTTGCGATCCGACAAATCGAACCATTCTGGATGTGCAGCACAGGCTAGCAAAGCACTAGCGGCGCTAGGCTCCATGATGTTACGATCGCGCCAACTACTAACTACATCGGCCAAAGATTGACCTTCAAGAAAAGTGCCTTTATAAGGAACACGCCAGGCCGATGGTGCCGAGTTTGCCTCGCCTTGAATAACTCGCGTTTGCAAATCACTAGAACGAGGCCGAGACTGAAAAGCATCTTGCAAGCTAGTTTCAGCGCCAGAACCTGACGCAGATGCGAAGCTGAACTTATCCCAAGCTGTCTTCAATGCCGCTTGGGCACTTGAAATAGCCAAACCTTCATTCTTCAGACCACCTTCAACTAGGCGGTAAAAATGCTCCGGATAGTTACGACGCCAATGGTTTTCCGATTTCGCTGCCTGCGCCCATGTTGGGTTCAATGGTTCAAGAGCAGCAGAAACGATGTCGGTGCCTACTACTGTACTTGAACGTTTACCATCACTTTGTAGTGGAAAAACAATACCAATCCCGGCATTTTCTTTAGACTGTATGGGCATAGATTGTCTCTAAGTTTTAAGCATCGAATGTCGTCTGAAAAGCATTGCTATCCGTTAAGTTACTGTAGACCTAGCTTCGGTCGAAGGTAACACATTCGTTCAAAGGGAAAAAATGCCACGTTTGATAGGAATTTTGTTAGTACTACTCGCTGGGATTGGCCTAGCACGCTGGCTATCACATCAGAACCAGAGAGAAAATAGTCACGAGCGAAAAACGTTTCGTCCACGCCGGCCAACCCCCTTCTCTGCCGCAACCCATCCCGAACCCGAATCTTCCGCAATCAATGACATCTATGTGATGTCGAAAAGTAGCGTGAGCGCAGTTTGCGATGCCTTAACCGGTGCACCTATTAACGTCCGCGGAAAAGTATGGCGATGTGTAAACTGCCAAAGCCTATACAACCATTCAAGTGTTACTGCGTTAGACAACGATAACGGCGGCGCTTGTATACAGTGCGCGACCAAAGTCCGTGGGGTAGTCACGTTCACGGACGATTAACGAATGCAACCTCTCAGGAACGATCGCTACGCACGCCATCGCCTAATCCCTGGCTTCTCGCAAGAACTAGTTTCAAGCCTTCGCGTTGGCATTGTGGGTGCTGGAGCCATTGGCAATGAAGTTATTAAGAATTTATTGCTCATCGGTGTGGGCAATATCGACGTGTATGACTTTGATACGACTGAATTGTCAAACCTAACTCGATCAGTTTTTTTGCGCGAAGCTGACATAGGGCTGAACAAAGCCCAAGCAGTCGTCAATCGAGCCACTGAATTGCACCCGAGCACTCGCATGCGAGCTTTTGCAGGTCCCATCGATAGAACTTTATCGTTGCAGCAATTTGCCTACTACCACATTGTTATTGCGGCAGTCGACAACATTGCGGCTCGCTTAAGAATAAACGACATGGCACTGCTCACCAATACGCCTTGGATTAACACGGCCATCGATAGTCGCAATGCGGTGGTGGAGTTGTTTCCGTGCAATTTATCTATTAACGCTGGGCAAACAGCATGTTATGTCTGCAATCTGCCAGAATCGGTTTTCGAGCGCGAAGCGCAGCGCTACTCATGCGGCGGCTTGCAGCGTGCAGCTCTATTAACACGCACCGTACCGACAACTGCGATCACAGCCAGCGCAGTCGGCGCTTTAGCGACTAGCGAGTTGCTGCGCTACATGCATGCATCGAACCCTGCAACTAAATCAAACGATCTGTTAGGCAGCTATAAAACTACTATTGCACAGCGCGTGTTCTTCGATACAGTAACCCCATCAATCTCACGAACCCATTTGCTACGCGCCAGCAACGAGCGTAGTTGCTTTGGTTGTGGTCTTCATTCCAAGTTAGGTTTGGTAAACGCCCAGTCTTTACGAGGGCCTGATTTAGTAAAGAAGGTTAATGAACGACCAGAGCAGAGTATTTACCTATCGGATGCCTTAATAGTCGATTGCCATTGCACCCGTTGCAATGCTAACGAGAATAACACCCCTCGATTGAAAGCATTATTGGGTACTCGAGCACGGGAACAAACAGATGCAATTTTGCATTGCAATCATTGTCTTAATGAAACTATCAGTATCGATGTACGAGAAACTCTCAACACCGACGATTTTAAAAAGCATTTCGAAGAAAAAAAACCTGATTGCGCATGGCTTATGCAAGGAGATATCTGCTTCGATTTACTACCCACTAACCTTTAGAAATAGATGGAACTTTCTATGAGTAAACTAACCACTAAAGAGATCAAAGTAACCCTCCGCACAGCGGACCATACCCGAGTTGCCAACCTCGAACTTGGTAACAACAAAATCGGCAGCGATGTGTTGCAATCGGCCGTTGACAATTGGGTGTTACCTACAGATACTGATTACAGCTTGGTCAACACCACCACGGGGCAGGTACTCAACCCGGGGGATTCGCTCGCAGGTAAAGTGAACGATGGCGACGTACTTGAAGTACAACCGGTATTGGTGGCTGGGGTTTGAGATAATGTCGTCGGTATCGCAACTTCGAAGAACGCAAGATCAGCAGTTGTTGCTCAACCTTATTGCGCGCTCAGAAGGCGGCCTAAAGCCCAAGGGCAAAATCGATATGCAATCGGATCGCGTCACCCTTGAAATCAGCTTGCCCACAGTTGCAAATACTCACTACCCCAATGAAGCGCAGGCCAGTTGTACGATTGAAATTCAGCTTCCGATACGCTACCCATTTGCTCCGCCTTCGGCGAAGGTGCTATCTCCACAATGGCACCCCAACGTTTGGCCAAATGGAACTATTTGCTTAGGTACCCGTTGGCAAGCCAGCGAAGGGCTTGATCTTTTTGTGGCGCGAATTGTCAAGCTATTGATCTACGATCCTTTACTTGTCAATTTAGGATCAATGGCACACCCAGATGCTGGCCGTTGGTATAGCCAAACACTTAAAATTCACCCTTCGACATTCCCAACGGTGCAAACTCACGCAGGGCATTGGTTGCGTGATCCTCGCGGAGTGAACCAGCCCCTTGCGAAAGTTGAAAAGTCCTGCCCGCATTGCAACGCAACGCTTAGATTACCTTCGGGTAGAAGCGGCGTTGTGCAATGCCCTAAGTGCCGCGGTGATTTCGAAGTGAGCACCTAAGATGCCAATAAAGTTCACGGATGTATCGCCAAAACTCGATTTACTCCCATGGTCGAGCGCTCATGAAACCACGGTTGTAGATGTTTCACCCCAAGCCTACCAACAAGCTATGGCGCATCTAAAGCATCAGTCTATTGAACAAGGCGGCTTACTTATCGGCAGAGCGTGGGCCAATCCTTTGCCTAGCAAGGACACGCAAGTTGCTAGAGTGGAAATACTCGAAGCCATTGCCTCGTTGAATAGCGATGCTACCGAGTACTCGCTAAAGATGAGTGCAGACGTTTGGGATGCCGCCAATCGACGCATTGCCGAATTAGCAGAACCACACCTACGAATTGTAGGTTGGTTTCATTCCCACCCTAACTTAGGTGCATTTTTTAGCGCAACCGATAAGGCTACGCAGGCCGCATTTTTCAATCAGCCTTATAGCGTAGGCTGGGTGATTGATCCATTCACCAGAGATAGGAAAAGACACCAAGCATTTTTTATCGGTTCAGAATCAGAGTTTGTCGAAATCGGAACATCAAAATGAAATTTTTGCTTACACTACAACGCCTTTTTACGTTCGGCTTGTGCGCCTTCATTTCAATATACGTGCAGGCGCAAACCATCAGCCCTGTCACCTTGGCTAAGGGTTTAGAAAACCCGTGGGGAGTCGCATTCCTTCCGGATGGCAAATTCCTTGTAACTGAAAGGCCCGGCCGCATTCGCATCATCGATAGCAATGGAAAAATAAATCCGCCGTTGCTAGGTGTGCCCGAAGTTGTTGAGCGCGGCCAAGGCGGCATGCTCGACATCATTACTGATAGCGCTTTTGCTCAAAATCGTACCTTTTACTTTTGTTACTCGGAACCTGCCAGCGTCACAGAACCGGGCAATAGCGCCAATAGCACGGCGCTCGCCAAAGCAAGACTCTCAATAGATAACACTAGGCTAGAAGATGTGAAGGTAATTTTTCGGCAAATGCCGCGAGTGCAAAGCAGTTTGCACTTCGGCTGTCGAATTGTTGAAGCGCTAAACAATGGCAAACCCGATGGCAATTTGTTTCTTACCCTAGGCGATAGATTTGCACGCAAAGACGATGCGCAAACCTTGGATAATCATCACGGCAAAGTTGTTCGTATTACCAAAGATGGGCAATCACCAAAAGACAATCCGTTTATCGGTGACGCTAAAGCAAAACCGGAAATTTGGAGCTATGGGCACAGGAATTTGCAAGGCGCTGCTCTCGCTGCAGATGGCACATTATGGACACACGAACACGGCCCCCAAGGCGGTGATGAACTCAACATCGAAAAGGCCGGAAAAAACTATGGCTGGCCAGTGATCACATTCGGCAAGAACTACGTGATCGGCACCACGATTGGCGAAGGTACTGAGCGGGCAGATATTGAACCTGCTGTAAAAACCTGGGTGCCTTCGATTGCCCCCTCGGGCATGACATTTTTATCGAGCGACAAATATGGTGCCAACTGGAAAGGTAATGTGTTTATCGGCTCGCTCAAGTTCAACTACCTCAGTCGAATAGAGCTCGATAGCAAAAAATTTGTTCGCGAATCCAGATTGCTGGAAGATGTCGGCCAACGAATTCGCGATGTTCGACAAGGCCCTGATGGGCTTCTTTATGTGCTCACCGATGCGCGAGATGGTCGATTGATTCGATTGCAGCCTTAGGAGTAAAAGAAAAGCAAGCCTTAGAGGAATCCTATGCAATAAGCGGTGCCCAAGATAATGCGATGAACGCCACCTTTTCTAATGTACAAAACGAAGGCTTGGCCCATGAAAGGTGGTGATATCTATTTTGCTAACCTCGATCCAACAGTCGGCTCTGCAATAAGAAAAACTGGACCAGTTCTCATTGTTAGCTAGAATACCGCGAACAAATCGTCAACCGTTGTATCGATTGTTCCGCTTTCATCGCAACTAACATGCGTCTTCCCATTTGAGGTTTTGCTGAAAGCTACGGAGACGGGGTTGTCAAAAGACTCAAAAGCAATGGCCCAGCAAATTCGCACATTAAACTACTTAAGACTTTCGCCCAAACGTTCGGGATTCCTGCCGCCACCTCAAATGTTGAGTATCGATAATGCCTTGCGATGACATGTTTGCCACTAGTGCCGAGGAACTCAACGGGCCGACAGACCTAAGGGCCCTAATTTTAAAGTTGTGTTCAGAACGTGGAGGGGCAAGCATTTGCCCTTCGGAAGTCGCTAGAGCAAAAAGCAAAGATGAAATTACTTGGAGAGCTCTTATGCCAACAGTTCGTGACGCTGCCCGCAAACTGGCCAAGGAAGGTCTAATTCGAGTGACGCGAAAAGGCTACGAATTCGGCCTAGATGAAGAATATCGAGGCGCAATACGCTTGAGTCTAGTGAAGTGTAAACCGCCTCTCGGGTAACATCTCAGGTTATGAAGACTATTTTTATAAAGTGCATCGCTCTCGCAGCAGTGTTGGTTGCATCTATTACCGTGAATGCTCAAACGCAGCCCACTACGGCAACACCTCCCGCTGCTCCGACTGAAATAGCCAAGGTCTGGGTCGGCCAGTGGTTAGACCAGTCGAACGATGCTTCAGCAGCGTTGAATATCGATTCAAAAGGCAACTTTGTTTTTGATAAAAAGAGTTACTCCTGGGTCGGTTCGAAGGCAAATTTGACGAAAAAATCTGGCTGCTATGCCTACTACGAAGGTCTAGTTTCCAAAGCCACTCTCACGCAACGGACAGCACCAGACAATGCCAGTGGAGCAGTACTTAGCAAAGTAAGTGATGATCGTTTTAAACAAATTGAACTGGTTTGTTTAGACGCCAAAGGCGATAAAGAAAAATCAACCGACGAGTGCCAACCTATCGGGTTCTTCTTCGATCAAAAAGTGATTTATCGCGCGTTGAATTGCAAAATTGGCAGCCATAGTCACTTAATGGTGTACCCGTTTATTAAACGCTAGTCGCACACGCTCCCGCAAACTCCTTAGCAAGAAAATCGAATACTCTTCGAATACGCGGGTTACCATGAATTTCCCTATGTGTTGCCAACCACACCGGCAGGCTAGGGAGTTTTAGTGTAGGCAAAACACGAGTTAAGCCCGTCGCTTGCCCGCCTTGGTAAATCGCAATAAAACCAATTCCTAAACCCGCTTTTACAGCTTCGAAATAGGCAATATGGTCGTCCGTTCTGAAGGCAAAGGTGTTCTGTGTGACATCAATACCGTAATTGTCTTTAAAGCCACGAATAATGCTCGAATCTTGGTCATAGCCAATCATTGCATGATCAAACAAATCGGCATCCTTTAGCGGTATGCCATTTTTTTTCAAGTAACTTCTGTGAGCGTAGGCTGCAATCGGCATATCGCATAGTTTCTTCGCAATTAACCCTCCTTGTGTCGGTCTAACCATACGAATCGCGATATCGGCTTCCCGTCGGAGCAGATTTTTAATTTGGTTACTAGACACTAGTTCGATTTGTACCTCGGGTAGCAAATCGCGCATTCGATTCATCAGTTCTGGCATTAAATAGACCGCAACAGATTGACTTGTAGTGATTCGAACAGAACCGCTAAGCTCTGTTGATTGGCTTGCAACTTCTTGGAGAAGACGGTTCGATGAATCTTCCATCTCTCTAGCATGCACGGCCAATTTAAAAGCAACATCGGTTGGCACCAATGCCCTGCCTGTACGCTCAAATAGACTGACACCAAGCTGATCCTCAAGCTCTTCGATATGACGCCCTAGCGTCGGTTGGGCCATCTTCTTGCGCTTAGCAGCTGCGAGCAAACTACCTTCATCGAGCACTGTCAAGAATGAGGCGAGCAAAGACCAATCTAGCTGTCGGGGGGATTTTTTGATATTCATAAATGCATAACATGTATTAATTTATATGCAATTGTATTGAATAGCTAAGCGCTCAATAATTCAATGCATGAAAACACTCAACATCATGATCCTAGGCAGTAGCGGCAGGCTAGGCGCTATTTTGGCAACCTCTTTTCACGCGGCAGGGCACAAGGTGATCACACAATCACTCCGAGACTGGTCAGAATCTAGCCTAGCTCAGCTGCCTGAAACATTAATTGATATTGTCATCCACGCCGCAAATCCTGAATACAGACACTGGAAATTGCAGGCGCTGGCTATGACGAAAACCGGTATCGCCGTCGCAAAACATTACTCAGCAACTCTCATATTTCCTGGCAATGTTTATAACTTCGGGCAATTGATGCCGCCTGAAATAACAGTGGCAACCCCCCAAACAGCTAAAAACGAAAAAGGCAATATTCGTATTGCGCAAGAACAGTCAATACAAAGGGCTGCTCGCGCTGGTTTGAAATGCATCATTATTCGAGCGGGTGATTTTTATGGATCGGGCAAAGGCAATTGGTTCGACCTTGTTGTGGCAAAAAAGATCAAGCAGAAAAAAGTCTGTTATCCGGGCCCGACTGACGTACCACACGCATGGGCCTACTTGCCGGATCTTGCGGCCTATTTCGTACAGATTGCTATGATCAGAGAAACCTTAAAATCATTCGAAGTAATTCACTTTGAAGGGCATACCTGCACTGGCAACGAAATGATTTCGGCGATGGAAGCAGCCGTGGGTGAAAAGCTTCTCAGAACAAGATTCCCTTGGCCTCTCGTAAAAGTATTTAACGTTTTTATACCTAACGGGCAAGGCCTATGCGAGATGGAATACCTCTGGCGTGTTCCACATCGACTGCGCAATGAATCAACTCATCAGCCAATACAAAACACGCCTTTCATCGAAGCTATGAGGAAGACACTGCTAACGAACTACTAGCATTAATGCTGCCGTTAGCACCATACCAACATCTTCAACAATCGTTACAGTACTTATTGGGTGATGATGTCAGTAACCACATAATTACCACCCTCTTTAATCGCACGAAACTGAATTTTGTCACCCGGTTTCACCATATCAAGCATGCTCGCTTCTTTCACCTGAAATACCATTGTCATTGGCGGCATATCGAGATTTTTTATTTCGCCATGCTTGATCGTGAGTTTTTTAGCATCCTTATCAACCTTCCGGATTTCGCCTAGGGTTGCGCCCGATCCTGACGCTTGCGTAAATATTCTCATTGCATTTCCTTGTTATGTTTTTAAAAAATTAATAACCACGAATCGTTTGGTAACGCGCTATTTGGTCTTTACTCAGCAAGGCTGTTTGTTTCACATGCGTGACCAAATGCGATGCCCTCAATTTTGCTTGAACTAATGCGACCTTTTCTGTCTGCTGGCGCACACTGGCGTCAGTCGCCTGTTTCGTAGCGAACAACTCATTTAACTGGCGCTCGGCTTCGATCAACTCGATACCCAGTACTCTAGCCTCGACTTTATGGGTCAGTAACAATTGTTCAGTGGCCCGAACTTGCTCGGTACTCAATTCCATATCTTTTGCCAGCTCAAGAACATGCATTGGCCCCGGATACTGATTCAGCTCAGCTGCCAAAGCATAGCTCATACCGGCACCATTTTTCAAAGCGTTTATGTCACTACTAGAAAGCGTTTTAATTTCTCGCCCCGTGTGAGCGGCATAGGGCGATAAATTTCCGCATGCCGATACGATAAGTGAGAAAGCCAACAACGAGAGTGCTAAATTCATAGGATTTCTTTAATGATTGCTATGCCCACCACCGCTTGATGGTTTGGGTTTTCTAATTTGAACTTCGAAGTCTCGATTAGTTTTTGGCACCGCACTTGGCGCCGCAACAACCTCTTTGGGCCGAGGTACATCGGGAAGCGCTCCAGTCCACTCTGACGCAACTTCATGCGCGGGGCTTTTATACCAACCCGAATCGGAATAATCACCACGCGCTTTGTCTTTACGCACCTTCATCATCGTAAACATGCCGCCCATTTCGACACCACCATAAGGCCCTTGCCCAGTCATCATTGGTGCGGTGTTGTCTGGCAGGGCCATTTCCATTTCTGCCATATCCGCCATACCCCGTTCACCCATCACCATATAGTCAGGTATCAGCTTGGTGATCTTCTTTGCCAAACCACGATGATCGACACCAATCATCGTGGGCACGTTGTGGCCCATTGCATTCATGGTGTGGTGGCTCTTGTGACAATGAAAGGCCCAATCGCCAAGTTCATCGGCAATAAAATCAATCTGCCGCATTTGCCCAACTGCGACGTCAGTAGTTACTTCTGGCCAACGCCCTGCTTTCGGTGTCGGGCCACCATCGGTACCTGAAACTACGAACTCATGGCCATGCAAATGAATCGGGTGATTGGTCATCGTCAGATTGCCGATTCGAATACGAACCTTATCGTTTTGCCTGACATTCAACGTGTCAATACCAGGATAAACACGGCTATTCCACGTCCATATATTGAAGTCCAGCATGGTCATGATCTTGGGTGTGTATGCACCAGGGTCAATGTCATAAGCGTTCAAAAGAAACACAAAATCTCGATCAACTTCTTCAATCAATGGGTGTTTAGTTTTCGGGTGGGTCACCCAAAACCCCATCATGCCCATCGCCATTTGCGTCATTTCATCGGCATGCGGGTGGTACATAAAAGTACCAGGTCGCTTGGCGACGAACTCATACATAAAAGTTTTCCCGGGTGAAATCGATTTTTGCGTGAGGCCACTGACGCCATCCATACCATTGGGCAGGCGTTGGCCATGCCAATGAATACTCGTATGCTCAGGCAATTTATTGGTGACAAAAATGCGTACTCTGTCGCCCTCCACCACTTCAATGGTTGGGCCTGGCGATTGGCCGTTATAGCCCCATAAATGCGCTTTGAAACCTTGACACATTTCTCGCACTACGGGTTCAGCCACTAAGTGAAACTCTTTCACGCCGTTGTTCATTCGCCAAGGCAGTGTCCAACCATTAAGAGTCACTACCGGGTTGTACGGGCGACCTGTATTTGGAACGAGTGGCGGCATGGTATCGGGCTTGGTTTGCATGACCGGCTCAGGCAATGCAGCCATGGCAACTTTACTGACAGTTCCTGCGGCAACTGCGGCAGTAATGCTGGCACTACTCTGAAAAAATTGTCTTCTTGAATTCATAATTTTCTAATGCCCTGCTTCTTGTGTTGCAGACGCACGTGGGCCTGAAGTTGTACTCAACATGGGTTTACCTAACAAAGACATTTCTAAATCGGCTTGAGCAAGCCAGAAATCTCTCAGTGCATCGATGTAGCCATTGACTGCGGTAATTTGAGAACGTTTATCGGCCAACAACTCAAATACGCCAATAAACATGCCGTTGTAACGCAACAAATTCTCATCAGAGATGCGCATTCGCAAAGGCACTATTTCATCGCGAAAATGCTTGGCAATATCGAACTGAATGCGATACGTACCGTACGCTTGTCGCACCTCTGAGCGAGCCTCAATGGCCATTTGAGCAGCGCGATTTAGTTGCTGTTCGTAGAGAGTTTGTGCCCTTGCCACCTTCGACGTGCCCCAATCAAAAATCGGCAATTCAAAAGAAATTTCATACCCCTTCTTATAAGGGTCACCTTTATGGCCTTCGAGCACCCGAGCAGGCCCAAACTCAAGAACATTAATGAAGCGAGTTGTTTTAGTGAGGCCAAGATTTTTTGCCAGCGAATCGGTTTCTATGCGCAACGCTTGCAAATCTAAACGCTGTGCGATGGCCATTTGCTCCACATCGGGAATATCTCGAGCGGTCTGCGGCAAATCAGGTAAACGCTCAGGTAGCCTGAATTGCGTTTGCGCCCCCCATAAACCTAAAGCTCGTGTTAGCCCTTCGCGACAATTGCGAGCAATCAAATCCGCTCTTGCTACATTCACTGCCGCGTCGGCATAAAAATTCTGTTCACGAGCAAGTTGCAATTGATTGAAATTACCTACTTCAAACATGCGCTTTGCTAACTCGGCACTGGCTTGCGCAGCCTCTTGCACTTGTTGCATATAAGCAAGTGTTTGCTGCGAGGCAATTGCTTGGACATATGCCTTTCGAGTATCCGCGGCCAAACTAAGCATTTGCATGGCCACTAAGGCTTGAGTTTGCTCAAAGCGCTTACGCTCAATCGCAATTGCCTGCGGCATAGTAATGAAGGCGAACACATTCATCACAAACGCTTGTTCTATCTTGTAATCGCGCATACCATTTTCTGTTTTATGCGCACGTAACATTGAAAAGTGTGGGTTAGGTAAGCGCCCTGCGCTGATTAAATCCGCCTCGCTTAAGCCAAGCTCTGCATATTGCGCTTGTAGGCCTCGGTTATTCAACAAGGCAAGTTGTACCGCGTCATCAACAGATAGCGGCTTAGCAAGCAAACGTCGTACTTCGTCTTGCACTAGTTTTTGTTGCTCAGGTGTTTTTGCCCAAACTAATTTTTTATCGAGGCGCTTTTCTGCGACACTTTGCACGGAGCTAAAGCCCCCATCGGGACTCAAGCTTGTGCAGCTTGCCAGACTGATACTCAAAGAAAGTAGCCCAATTCGCGAAATAGTATTCATAGTCACCTTCATTTATGTTGATGGTGAGGCATAGCGGCGGGCTTCACAGGCACCTGCGGTGCGGGTGGACCAACCATCGGGGCTACATTAGGCGCAGTATTAAGCTCACTTGGTTTTGGGTCTTCCGCTTGAGATTCGCGAAGATAAACCTTCCAGCCGCCAACTTCCCGAACGACATCGTTGGCTTGCCGCCAAGAACCTACCGCTACCGGCGCAGATGGTTGGTAGCCCTTTAGTGGCGATTGATACTGCTGTTTAGGCACGCGAGTAATGATATCTATCGGTTCGCTGGCCGCAGCTACCGATGAGCATATCAATAGAAAAGAATAGGAAAGGTAGTGGCGCATGGCATCCTCACAAAAAACAAGAACATAGCGACGCTCGCAAGCGCAACCCAATATGTTTAAGCGAGAAAGAAGCGCGGCGGTCGTTCAAGCCCGCTGGTAAGAAACTCTGCGGTGGCGAGTAGCTTGCCAACTGGAACGAAATTTGGAGGTGACACAGGTAGCAAAACGATTGGCACTTTAGGAAGTAGTGCTATGCCGCAACATACCGCACACAAGGCACACTTGGATACTTTGATCGATTTAGCCTGTTGGTCGGCAGATTTTTCAGGTTGCGTTTGCTCAACCACATGATGTTTCATCGAATGTGTAGAACCAACCGTCTCAGCAACCATGCTGATCGCAGCATGCCCCATAGAACAAAGCCTGCCACCGGTTGCAGCAAAGCCTTGCAGCGGAATGCAAAAAATGAGTGCTAAAAAGATGAAACGACGAAGTTTATCCACATTCCAATTGTAACCGCCAGTTCTAAACTCAGTGAGAAAAACTACTCCCGCAAAAATGTTTCTATAGCAACAATCGAAATACTAGGCGCTTCTTCGTGCGGCACATGCCCCAAACCTTCTAAGCTCACCAGTCGACTATTAGGCATCGCTCGCAGGTAGTCTTGCGCATTTGAGATCGGGATCATCGCATCCTTCGCACCCCACAGTAACAAGGTCGGAGCTGCGATGGTTTTTAACGCTGGCATTGGATCGCTCAGCATAATTTGCCGCATACGCTCAAGCATTGCATCCCGAGCTCCGGGCACCAGCATCATGTCGTAATAGCGGTTTAACATCTCTTCGTTCAAGTTTTTCGCATCACCATAGGCTGGCTCTAAATTCATCTTAAGTAGCGCTTTGGGCAGTGTGTAGCGCATTAATCCCAACACGGCCGGTACATTCGGCGCTTTGCCATATTCGAACCCAGGGCTTGCGAAACCATCGGGGGCGATTAACACGAGCTTATTTACTCGCTCCGGATGTTTGGCAGCAAAACCCCATGCAATACGACCGCCAATCGAGTTACCGATAAAACTCGCTTTGCCTAAGCCTAATTGATCCATCAGCGCCAACAACACTACAAAACCACGAGCATCAGAATAATCACCTGTCGCGCTGGAAGTATCTGGCCCAGTTAAACCGGCACCTGGCAAATCGAGCCGTATCACTCGATACTGCTTCTCTAACTGCGCACTCCACGCGTCCCAAGTATGTAAGCTCGAACCAAACCCATGGAGCAGAATCAATGCGGGCGCATTCTTATCACCAGTATCTCGCACATGAAGACGAAGCCCTGCAACCGAGGTAAACGCGCTGGGCGGCTTTGCATACTCAGCTTCGAGCGTGTTACGGCTTTTATCGGGCGTCCAAAGTAAAGCCGCTATGGCCAAGAGAGCAACACTGATCAAGCCCATTACACTTAAAAATCCAAAATTGAAAGGTATTGTCATAGATTGCTAGTTTAATGTAACGTCACAATCACCGAATTAAATGGAGAACTTGAAATGACAAGTAAAGGCGCAGTGCTAGTGATTGGTGCAGGCGACGCCACCGGTGGTGCAATTGCGAAGCGCTTCGCTAAAGAAGGTTTAATCGCCTGCGTCACTCGACGTTCGGAAGAAAAGCTAAAACCCTTAGTCGCAGAGATCGAATCATTAGGTGGTACAGCACACGCTTTCGGATCATGCACGAGTTGAAGAGCAAGTGGTAAATTTAATCGAGACTATAGAGCATGAGATTGCTCCTATCGAAGTACTCGTATTCAATGTCGGTGGCAACGTTCGATTTTCCATCACGGAAACGACTGAGCGCGTTTACCGAAAAGTGTGGGAAATGACGGCATTAGGTGGCTTCTTGAACGTGAAGGAAGTTGCCAAGCGGATGTTGACTCGCGGGCGTGGCTCCATTTTATTAACCGGTGCGACTGCCAGCATGCGAGGAGGCGCAAGCTTTAGCGCATTCGCTGGCGGCAAACATGCGCTGCGAGCCTTAGCGCAAAGCGCGGCGAGAGAACTTGGGCCAAAAGGTATTCATGTTGCGCATGTGGTGATCGATGGTGCCATCGACACCGAGTTCATAGCAACAACCTTCCCCGAGCGTTACGCGCTAAAAGAAAATGAAGGCATTTTGCAACCCGATGCGATTGCTGAAAATTACTGGCAGCTACATCGCCAACCAAAAAACGCTTGGACGCATGAAATGGATTTGCGTCCATGGATTGAGAAATTTTAGGAGAAGATAATGACTAAAACTGTTGAATTCTTCTTCGATGTGGGCAGCCCAACCGCTTACCTTGCCTCGACCCAAATACAAAAAATCGCGTCCGAGGCAGGCGCTACTTTGCAGTATCGCCCTATGCTTCTCGGTGGTGTATTTAAAGCCACAGGGAACGCCAGCCCTGTCTCAGTACCCGCCAAGGGTAAGTGGATGTTCAGCGACATGAATCTATGGGCGAAACGATACGGCGTTACCTTACGCATGAATCCACACTTCCCAATTAACACGTTGCCTTTGATGCGCGGTGCGATAGCGATGCAAATGCGCATGCCTGAGAAGTTCGACGCCTATCTCAGTGAAGTGATGAATGCAATATGGCAAGAAAAAAAGAATATGGGCGACCCAGCTGTTATTGCTGAAACACTAGTCCCAATTGGCTTAGACCCAGCAGCATTTATGGCCATGATTAGTGATGATGAAATCAAAACATCGCTTGTGAAAAACACGGAAGAAGCGGTTAGTCGCGGCGTGTTTGGTGCACCGACATTTTTTGTCGGCGACCAAATGTTCTTCGGACAAGATCGGATGATGTTTGTGAAAGAGGCACTAGCCTAAAACACTTACTGTGCTGTAATCCCAGCCGCCTTTACTACCGGCCCAAATCGCGCAAGATCTTGTTTGATCTGTTCAGCAAACTTTTCTGCTGTTCCCGGCGTTGCTGCAATGCCCATACTGAGCAATCGCTCTTTGGCCGCTGGGGTATTCAAAACATCATTCAACGCTGCGTTCAGCTTCGCTACGATCGCATCGGGTGTTTTCGCGGGAGCGACCAAGCCAACCCAACTGCTCATCTCAAAGTCTTTGATGCCTGCCTCTATAAACGTTGGCACATCGGGTAATGAGGACGTGCGCTGAGCACTCGACACCGCAATGGCTTTCATCTTGCCATTTTTAATGTGCGGCAACGCACCCGAAACAGCGGTATACACCAGTGGAATATTATTGCCCATTAAATCGATCATCGCTTGGCCGCCACCTTTGTACGGAATATGCTGTAAATTCGCGCCGGTTTTTTGTTTTAGCAACTCTCCCGCAATATGCGGTGTGCTGCCTGCCCCAGAGGTACCGTAGCCTAAAGGTACTTTTTTCGACTGGGCAATCACCTCACTTAACGTCTTTGCCGGAAACTCATTGCTGGCCACTAAGATCAATACGGCGTCGCCAATTTTGCCGACGGACGCAAAACTCTTCACCGCATCGAAAGGCATTTTGTCGAACACATGGGGATTAATCACCATCGTGCCATCGAAGGCCAACATCAAAGTGTAGCCATCGGGTTCTGCTGCTGCAACCATCTGTGCACCAATATTGCCTGATGCACCCGGCTTATTTTCAACGACGACCTGTTGCTTTAACCTAACCGATAGTTGCTCGGCGATAAAGCGGCCACTGGTGTCAGTTACACCGCCGGGAGTGAAAGGAATAATGAGTCGAATTGGTTTGTTCGGAAAATCGTTTGTTGCGGTTGTTTGCGCATGCAGCGGTGTCAATATCGCAATCATTAATATCAACGCACTGAGGGCTACACCAAATAATCGCTTTGTCATTTTGAATTCCATTTATTAATCATCAGTCTCGACATACTTTTTCTCAAAAGCCCATACGTCCTCAAAGCCCATCAAATTCGATAGCGCTCCGAAATCGTATAGCGGAACTTTCGAATCTGCGGATGAACCTACCTCTTTAAACTGCTGGTAAACCTGAGTCATGGCCTGCACCGAAGCCAGCAATGCCGTCACCGGGAATATCGCCATCTGATAACCAATGGCTTGCAGCGCCTCTTTCGATAACACCGGTGTACGACCCTTCTCAACCATGTTGGCTATCAATGGCTTACCTTGATCTTTACCAAACTGCCCGATGCGGCGCATCTCGTCTTCACTCTCTGGCGATTCGATAAACAAGATATCTGCTCCTGCTTTGGCATAGGCTTCACCGCGTCGCAGCGCTTCGTCCAGACCCAAAGTTGTGCGCGCATCAGTTCTAGCGATGATTTGAAAATTTACGTCGATACGACTATCAACCGCGACTTGAATCTTGCGCACCATGTCTTTGAGCGGAATCACTCGACGGCCGGTTGTATGGCCACACTTTTTCGGAAATTCTTGATCTTCTAGTTGAATCGCAACAGCACCTGCCTGCTCGTAACCGCGAATCGTGTGGCGCATATTCAGCAAACCACCATAACCTGTATCACCGTCGGCAACCAAAGGTGTATTTGCCATGGCTGCCATTGCCGTCACTCGATTAAGCATATCGGCATACGA
>JAYWIG010000043.1:0-4802 GCA_043789035.1 Betaproteobacteria bacterium | reverse complement strand
AACCTTGCGCAACTCTTATGTTCTCGGCTTCTTTTACCGCTTGAAGGAGAGGTAGTTTGCCATTTTCGTCGTAGTACACACCCACGCCAAGATTCACTTTATTGGGGCGCATATCCGCCGCAAAAGCTTCGTTAATACCAAGAATTGGGTCACGTGGGGCTAGTTCAACGGCAGCAAACACTTTGGCTCCTAAGTCAAAAATGAGAAAAGTTCAAGAACAATATTTGAAGGTTATTTGCACAAAGAATGGGCAAAGCACTGGATTTTTTGGGGCAGCGCCACCATAATGTCAGATGTTATTGCACTGCGGCATTGTTGATAGTGCATGACAAATAACCAAAAGAATCAATAGTTTAGCACGAAGTCCTTACACATCCAGCCACGATGACCGTTATCACTGATACTCAACCAACCGCTAAAGCGAAGCTTTTGACGTTCGAAGGTAGCCCCTTCCAGCTTCATCAGCCGTTTGCGCCTGCCGGCGATCAGCCGACTGCTATTAAGCAGTTGGTAGAGGGCATTGAAGACGGGCTCTCATATCAAACATTGTTGGGTGTCACCGGTTCGGGTAAAACTTTTACGATGGCCAACGTCATCGCCCAAATGGGCCGCCCCGCATTGGTGCTTGCACCGAATAAGACATTAGCCGCTCAGTTGTATTCGGAAATGAGGGAATTCTTTCCGAACAATGCCGTCGAATACTTCGTGTCTTACTATGATTACTATCAACCTGAAGCCTACGTGCCGCAGCGCGATTTGTTTATCGAGAAAGATTCTGCGATTAACGAACACATTGAGCAGATGAGACTTTCCGCGACGAAGTCGCTGATGGAACGCCGCGATGTGGTGATCGTGGCGTCCGTTTCCTGTATTTACGGCATCGGCAATCCGGGGGACTACCATGCTATGGTGCTCACGTTACGGGTAAAAGACAAAATGTCGCAACGCGATATCTTGCAGCGCCTAGTGGCAATGCAATATCGTCGCAACGAAACCGAGTTCGCTCGAGGTGCATTCAGGGCGCGCGGCGACGTGATTGATGTTTTTCCAGCTGAGCACTCCGAGCTTGCGTTAAGAATCGAGCTTTTTGATGAAGAAATTGAGTCGATTTCCTTATTTGACCCGTTAACAGGACGCGTTAGGCAAAAGATTCCACGCTTTACGATCTATCCTTCTTCGCACTACGTTACGCCACGTGGCACTGTCGTCAATGCGATTGAGACTATTAAGGTCGAATTGGCCGAACGACTGAAGGTTTTTTATGACGATGGCAAATTTGTTGAGGCTCAGCGTTTAGAGCAACGAACTCGATTCGATCTTGAAATGTTGCAAGAGCTTGGTTTTTGCAAAGGTATTGAAAACTACTCTAGGCACTTTTCCGGAGCATTGCCAGGCGAGCCGCCGCCAACCCTAATCGACTATTTGCCAAGCGATTCGTTGATGATCATTGACGAGAGTCACGTATCGATCGGGCAGGTCGGCGGTATGTACAAAGGTGATCGTTCTAGAAAAGAGACTCTAGTAAATTATGGCTTCAGATTGCCTTCGGCATTGGATAATAGGCCTCTTAAGTTTGAAGAGTTCGAAGGTAAGGCTAGGCAGACAGTGTTTGTATCTGCGACACCTTCTAAGTACGAAGCTGAGCATGCCGGTAAAGTCGTAGAGCAAGTGGTTCGCCCGACTGGATTGATTGATCCAATGATAGAAGTGCGGCCTGCGTCAACTCAAGTTGATGATGTCTTGTCAGAGATACATGACCGTCTAATTCGTAAAGAACGCGTATTAGTTACGACTTTGACTAAACGAATGGCGGAAGATTTGACGGATTTCCTATCCGATCATAGTGTAAAGGTGCGTTACTTACACTCTGATGTAGATACCGTTGAAAGAGTCGAAATTATTCGGGACTTACGTCTTGGAGTGTTTGACGTGTTGGTTGGAATTAATTTGCTTCGTGAAGGCTTGGATATACCCGAAGTTTCACTTGTGGCAATTTTGGATTCTGATAAAGAAGGTTTCTTAAGGTCTGAACGTAGTTTGATTCAAACCATTGGCCGTGCGGCCAGAAACCTTCGCGGCATGGCGATACTCTATGGCGATAGAGTGACGGATTCAATGCAACGCGCGATTGACGAAACTAATCGTCGTCGCGAAAAGCAGGTCGCATTTAATACCTTGCATGGCATAACGCCGCGCGGGGTTGTTAAACAGATCCGAGAGTTGATAGATGGTGTTTACGATCCGCAGCAAGCAAAGCAGGAATTGAAGGCCGCGGAGCAGCAGGCCATGTACGAGAATATGAGCGAGAAGACCGTTTCGAAAGAAATCAAACGACTCGAAAAACTCATGCTCGAACATGCTAAGAACCTTGAGTTTGAAAAAGCTGCCCAGGTACGTGATCAACTATCAACTTTGAAGGAGCAGGTTTTTGGGTCGAACGGTAGTACAAACGTGGTTCCGTTCGTGGCTGACCGCGCCGCGTAGATGGACGAATTTGAAAAACGCTTGGATAGGTTTTAGGAGTTCGCTCGTTTCGGTTGGTTGGTGGTTTGTTTCGTTAGTGAGTGATAAAAAAATGGCAAAAAGAGAATCGATTTCGTTGGCAATGAGCACCAGGGTGTTATTTGTTTGTATGGGCAACATATGTCGTTCGCCCATGGCCGAAGGTGTGTTTAAACAGATGGTCCGGCAAGCGGGCTTAGATGATGTCGTGAAGGCCGAATCTGCTGGTACGCATGCATTCCACAATGGTGAGGCGCCGGACAAGCGTTCAGTCGCAGCTGCCGCTAAGCGTGGTTACGATATATCTGAACAGCGGGCGCGCCGTGTAAAAGATAAAGACTTCGAAGACTATGACATTATTTTGGCGATGGACTGGGAGAATCTGGCTTTGTTACAGCAGACTGCCCCTAAGATTCATCACCACAAAATTCAGTTGTTAATGCGATATGCGACAGAGCATGAAACTGCCACTATTCCTGATCCGTATTATGGTGGTACTCAGGGCTTCGAGCAGGCTTTAGATTATGTTGAAGACGCATGTACCGGGCTTCTCGACGTGGCTCGTCGTCGTGCAACGCAGGTGGCAGCTGCTTAATCCACGGGCGACTTTTCTAGACTTTGAGGCATTTGCACTGAAGGGCTCTTCGGAGTCCCTTTTTGTCTAGGACAAAAACCCTATACCCGAGTAGGGTACTTGACTATTAATTCATTAGAGTCCATAGTATGACTTGTCAGTCACTAACCATGGAGTCTGTTGATGCGTCTCACAACTAAAGGTAGATTTGCTGTAACCGCGATGATCGATTTGGCTATGCGCCAACATCAAGGCCCTGTTACTCTGGCTGGAATTAGCCAGCGTCAAAAAATCTCTTTGTCCTACTTAGAACAACTTTTCGGCAAACTTAGAAGGCATGAATTAGTTGAAAGTACTCGTGGCCCTGGCGGCGGATATTCTTTGGCTAGGCCGATGAAAGAAGTTTCTGTATCAGACATTATTTTTGCGGTTGATGAGCCGCTGGATGCCACTCAGTGCGCTGGGAAAGAGAACTGCCAAGATGATGGTCCGTGTATGACTCACGAACTTTGGTCAAACTTGAACAAGAAGATGGTCGAGTATCTTGACTCCATTACTCTGTTTGAACTAGTTGACCAGCAACGTGGTAAAGACAAGTTCGTTATTGTTCAGCAGCGCCCTTCGATTTTCAAAGAGCACAAGGCCGCTTTAGTTTTTCCAACATCAACCTTACAGGCTATTGACCCTGACGGAATTAGGGTTACGACGACCGATCCTGCGTAAGGTTTTCAGTGGTTGTAAAATTAGTCGATTAATTTAGTGGGTTATACAAAGATTCTATGCCAATCGCTCAAGTTTCTGGTCCCCTTTCGACGCAACTAGGGAGCCGCTATCCGGTTTATTTAGATTACTCGGCGACGACTCCGGTCGATCCTCGTGTCGTGGACAAGATGATCCCCTTCTTGAAAGAGGACTACGGAAACCCCGCATCTCGCAGCCACCAATATGGCTGGACTGCAGAAGCGGCGGTTGAACAAGCTAGGGAGCATGTCGCTGCGCTTGTAAATTGCGACCCGAAAGAGATTGTGTGGACGTCGGGTGCTACCGAGTCGATTAACTTGGCATTAAAGGGCGTGGCAACTTTCTACAAAGAAAAAGGTAAGCACCTTATTACTGTGAAGACGGAGCATAAAGCTACCTTGGACACCATGAGAGATCTTGAGCGTCAGGGCTTCGATGTGACCTACCTTGATGTGCAAGAAAATGGTTTGCTCGATCTCGAAGCGTTTAAAGAGGCGCTACGGCCAGATACGTTGCTCGTTTCAATCATGCTGGTAAACAATGAAATTGGCGTCATTCAAGACATCCCTGCAATTGGCGCCATTTGCAAGGCAAAAGGTATCTTTTTACATGTCGATGCTGCTCAGGCAACGGGTAAAGTAGAAATCGATTTGCGAAACAGCCCGGTTGACTTGATGTCATTTAGCGCTCACAAAACTTATGGTCCGAAGGGCATGGGTGCGCTTTACGTAAGGCGTAAGCCAAGAATCCGCTTAGAAGCGCAAATACATGGTGGTGGGCACGAGCGCGGTATGCGTTCGGGAACGCTTGCGACGCACCAGATCGTCGGTATGGGTGAAGCGTTTAGGTTGGCTAAGCTTGAAATGGGTGCGGAGAATGAGCGTATTCGTATGTTGCGTGATCGCCTCTACAAAGGCTTATCTCAGATTGATGAAGTTTATTTGAACGGTGACATGAACTCGCGTGTGCCTCACAACTTGAATAT
>JAYWIG010000042.1:0-4807 GCA_043789035.1 Betaproteobacteria bacterium | reverse complement strand
CAACGCAGCCGTTTTGTGCTGTTTGAAAAAGGCATGGATTTCGAGATCCGCGATGTGGATCTTTACAATAAACCTGAAGATATTCAGATCATGAACCCATATGGCCAAGTGCCAATACTAGTTGAGCGCGATTTGATTCTTTACGAATCGAACATCATCAATGAATATATTGATGAGCGCTTCCCACACCCACAGCTAATGCCGCCAGATCCTGTCATGCGTGCTCGTACACGTTTATTCTTGTTCAATTTCGAACGCGAATTATTTGTACACGTTCAAGCCCTTGAGCGCAGAGACCAAAAAGATCCAAAAATCTTAGAAAAAGCACGCCTGCAAATTCGGGATCGCTTAACGCAGCTCACGCCTATTTTTATCAAAAATAAGTTCATGTTGGGTGAAGAGTTTTCGATGCTCGACGTTGCGATTGCCCCATTACTTTGGCGCTTAGATCATTACGGTATCGAAATGCCAAAAACGGCTGCTCCATTGCTCCGCTACGCCGAGAGAATCTTCTCAAGGCCTGCTTACATTGAAGCATTAACGCCTTCTGAGAAAGTAATGCGTCGCTAAGGCGCTGGCCCATGTCTGGTAAATATGTCTGGTAATTCCGATACCTCTACAAAGCCCTATCTCATTCGGGCCATTCACGAGTGGTGTAGCGATAATGGCTACACCCCGTATCTGGCGGTTTCTATCGATGGCCGCTGCGTGGTACCTAGAGATTACGTTAAAGCCGGTGAAATTGTTTTGAATGTTTCAGTAAGCGCAACCAATGCATTAAGCATGGGTAATGAGCTGATTGAGTTTCAAGCACGCTTTGGTGGCGTTGCTAGAGATATTTCTGTGCCGATAGAGTGTGTGAGTGCTGTGTACGCAAGAGAGAATGGCCACGGTATGGCTTTCGATGTGCCGAAGCCCCTCGCATTGACTCCCGAAGAGGCTGCTTTACAAACGATTAAAGCGTCTGGCAAAAAACCAACGCTCAAGTCAGTGCCAGATATTTCCGCAGCATCTGCGTTGTCATTGGTTGATGCGTCGGTTGATTCAAAAGCTTTCGAAGATCAGCTTAAAAACGAAGCGAATGATTCGGTTGAAGTGCCAGAACCAACGCCTCCGCCGACAAACGGTGGGCCACCAAAACTAAAACGCGTGAAGTAATTTATAATCATTTTCTTTGCAAATTAATTTAGCTAAATATTTATAGTTTAGCGGCATCGAATTAGTTTCAAGTTGCCCTTGTAGCTCAGTTGGTAGAGCAGCGGTTTTGTAAACCGAAGGTCGCGGGTTCGACTCCTGCCGGGGGCACCACCCTCACTTGCTCGAAAGTGTCGGTGCATACATTTTCTTTAGCGCTGCGCAAGCAGATCCACTCCAATCGGCAGAGCAAGTCGCTTTGACTTCGTCGCACATGGTTTGGCCAGCAGCCGAAAGCTTTGCAAGCAATTGCGCATCAACAGGCCCTACGCCAGCCACGAAAACTACTTCTCCAGGATTGGGCATGGCACCCATGCTAGGCTTCATAGCTTGGCAGGTAGTCGCAATCATTTGAGCTTGGCAGCTGCTTCCTAAAAGTACGAGCTGTTCCTGGGTCGCGCCGGGCTTTTGAGCGCAGCTACTTAGCAGAAATGCCGCGAGGGCAAGCAGCCCAACGCTCATTAGAGTTCTCAAGCGGTTGTTAATAAGAAAGCGCTGATGGGTTGGTGAGTCCATCCCCCAAAATAATACCTATCTAGAGTTACATCAGCGCTAAGCCGCTGAATGGGCACTTTTGGATGCGGATGGGCCAGCGTTTGTGTTTAACGCGACAGCAAGGGCCTGCAAATGTAGCTGAAGCTGTTCTGCTGAGTTGATCATCCACTTCAAGGAAAGCTCAAGCCGCTCTTGATCAGACTTACCTTCAAGCGAGCTGATGAGAGTGCTCAGGTTTTGACGAGTTTCGGTTGATATATGGGTCGCTTTGGCCAATTCCAACGCAATAATCATTTGTTTGCGAGCTTCGAAAGCCCGCTTGTCAGTTTGGTAAAGCTTTGCCCAATCATCGAAATGGAAGGTATCGTCGGCAGGAATATTGTCTAAGTTCATTATGGTTGCCGTTCGTCGGTTCTCTTTGCGCAATGATGACCGTTCGTCAGCCGAAAATGGAGGAACTAAATCACCGAAATGATCTGCGCTGCAAGCGCAACTTAGGCTGAAATTCGCTTGGATTTATCTGGCATTAACAAAGCACTCACCGCCCAGCTAATCAATGTATAGGCAAGTGCACCTGCCATTGCCCAGCCAAAATTGGTTACGGCAAAGCCATCTAGAAACTTCGCCGCCAACCAGAACATCAAGCCGTTTAGTACAAAAGTAAAAAGCCCCAATGTAATAATGCTGATGGGTAACGTTAAAACAAATAGTACGGGCTTAATGATGACGTTTAGTAAGCCAATCACCAGTGCAGCGATTAAAGCCGCTGCGAAGCCACTAATTTGGACCCCCGGCAAAATATAGGGAATTGCCAGAAGGCAAAGTGCATTCACAGCCCATCCGATAAGTAGTCGCATAATTGACGCTCCGAAACATAATGATTGATCGATTCTACTGTGGGAACTCTTTACTTAGTACGACATGGACAAGCGTCCTTCGGTGCCGCCGATTACGATAATCTGTCAGAACTCGGGGCTGAGCAGGCACAGCTTTTAGGCAAATGGTTTGCCGATGCACAAGTCAAACCTACTCGTCTTATAGCAGGAGGGTTGCGGCGGCATCAGCAAACTTCAAGAGCTTGGGCGCAAGGCTTTACTGAAAAAGGAGGCGTGTTGCCTGATGCAAGTTTTCATAGCATCGACCCCAGATGGAATGAGTATGACCACGAAGATATCTTCGGTAAGGGTACCAAGGCTTTTGGCCTGGAGGGTATGGCCAACAAGGAAATGTCGAAGCGTGATTTCCAAAAACTTTTCGAAAAGGCGATTACTCGCTGGATTAGTGGCCAACATGACACCGAATACACCGAGCCGTGGAATTCATTTCATGGCCGGTGTGCTGAAGCTCTGTCCGATGTAAAGCAAATGCGTGGCGAAACCGTCGTGGTGTTTAGCTCTGGCGGAACGATTGGTGCAACGGTTGCTCATGTTTTGGGACTACCTGCAACACATGCAATGCAATTTAATTATCTGATCGCTAATTGTTCTGTTTCCCGCATCATTTATAGGGACGATGAAGCAAGTTTAGCAAGCTTCAACAACTTTGCTGTATTCGAAACTACCCCAGACCTTCTCACTTATCGATAGTGTTATGAATAATCTTAGATATCCAGATCCTGCCATCGAAATACTCGATCTTAGTTTTTCAAAGTATCGTCTATACGCTGCGTCCGTCGAACAACTGGCAACAGGGTTTCGTTGGGCTGAGGGGCCAGTGTGGTTTGGCGACGGGCGCTATCTTCTGTTCTCCGATATTCCCAACAATCGAATCATGCGGTATGACGATGTCTCGGGGGCGACCAATGTATTTCGCTCTCCCGCGAACTATGCCAATGGGCACACAAGAGACAAGCAAGGCCGGTTGATAAGTTGTGAGCATGGTAGCCGAGCGATTACACGAACTGAATACGATGGCAGCATTACAGTTCTAGCCGATAAGTTTGAAGGTAAACGCTTAAATTCGCCTAACGACATTGTCTGCAAAAGCGATGGTTCGATTTGGTTCACAGACCCACCGTTTGGTGTGCTTGGTCACTATGAAGGCGATAAGGCCCCGCTTGAGCAGCCTCACGGTGTGTATCGTATTGATGGAGTCACTGGTAATGTGACTAGAGTGGTGGACGACGTGCAATTTCCGAACGGCTTGTGCTTCTCACCGGACGAGAAAACGCTTTACTTGATTGGGCGAATTGATAAAGAGCCCACACGATATGTATTTTCTTTCAATGTCTCAGGCATTTCTTTAGCGAACAAGAAAGTGCTGATAAACGCAGGCACCGAAGGTGCTCTTGATGGCATGCGATGTGATGAGGATGGCAATATTTGGGCAGGCTTTGGCTTCACCGGTGTGGGCACGGGGTCTTCTGAAGCGCTTGATGGTGTACGTGTGTTTAACCCGCAAGGTAAGGCCATTGGCCACATTCATTTGCCCGAGCGTTGCGCAAATTTATGCTTTGGGGGCGCGAAAGGTAATCGACTGATGATGGCTAGCAGCCATTCTTTGTATTCACTCTATGTGGAGACCAAAGGGGCGGTGCGATGAACGCTGTCAACGAAGCGCCAATCAAGTGGATGGAGGGCAACTTCAGTCGAATCCCTTACTCGGTGTATACCGATGCTCAATTGCATCAGCGAGAGTTAGAAGTATTGTTTTACGGCAAACATTGGAGCTACGTCGGGCTTGAATGTGAAGTGCCTAACACTGGGGATTTTCGAACCACCTCGGTTGGTGAGCGCGCTGTCATTATGGTGCGCGACCCGGATGGCGGCATTAATGTGGTTGAAAACCATTGCGCCCACAGAGGCGTAAAGTTCTGCCAGAAATCGCATGGCACCGCAAAAGATTTTGTCTGCCCGTATCATCAGTGGGTCTATGACCTCAAAGGCAACTTGTTGGGTTTGCCATTTCGGCGGGGAGTGAAGGTCCTGGCTGAAGGCAAGCCGCGAATTGACGGCGGCATGCCTAGGGATTTCAACTTGGCGGACCACGGCTTAAACAAATTGCGCGTGGCTGTCCGAGGTGGTGCCGTGTTCGCGACGTTTAGTGCTGAAACGGAAAGCTTCGAAGACTATCTTGGCCCTAAAGTATTGCCTTGGTATGACCGCATTTTTAATGGCCG
>JAYWIG010000041.1:0-4830 GCA_043789035.1 Betaproteobacteria bacterium | reverse complement strand
GTGGGAATCACAAAAACCGAAAGGAATACCGAAGTTGAACAAAGTTTTCCCCAGGGTTCGGCTCTTTGATGCCTCCGTTTGAGAAATGTTGCAAACGCAAGGAGATTTCGTGCTCGTTGCGGGGACCAAAATTTCGCCCGACAGCCAAGTGATCGGCGAAGTTAAAGGTGGTAGAAAAGCGCTTGCGGTCGGTTTCGTAAAGAGAAGTCATCAACGTAAAGCCGACCCCAGCCTCGAAAAACCACGGTGAAGTTCCGCTGGTCGGGCGAAATCGGAACACTGGGACCAGGCCAACTTGGCCAAGCCAAGCTGTCTTGCGCCCATCGGCCGACGGATAAGACCACTCTGACATCGACGCTTCCCAATAGCCTGTTAATTGACCTCCGCCGAGCGCCCACTTATTTGCCCAATCCCAAGTGGCACCTGCGGTGATGCCGTGGGTTTTTCCGGAAGTACCAGATTGTAAAAAAATCGATGTTGGCGAATACCATGGTTGCGCATTGGCGTGACCAGTAATGGTTAATAGCATCGCATACAGCAGTTTGTGCGGCAACGATATGATTCTTTGCATAGCAATTCCTTTTAACGGGTTGTGCTTAAGCTAATCATTTTTTACTTAGATTTTCTGTTCGCCAACGTACATTTGACAGGCTGTAAGGCAGCAATTGCCATGCTTTGCCGAGATTAAAGACCGCGTCAAAGACGAGCTCAAGCGCCTAAAGCAAATTACTGCTTTACGGTTAGGTGCAGCCAGATCTCGTTTCGCCGCATGAACCAAGGTGTGAATGGCGCGTTGTAGCGAGAGTACACCGGTGTGCCTTCCCATGTTAAGTCGGCAGCACGCAACGCTGCCTGCAGCTTCGCAAGGTGCTCGCCATAGTTCGATTCCGACGATAAGCCGGAGTAGCGGATAACTGCTACCTGCGCGGGCAACACGTCGCGCAGTTTCACCTGTGCATCCAATGGTTCTGGCGCGCTGGCGGCCGTCACGCCCTTGGGCAATACGAACTGCACTAACAAGCCGCCGGGCGCGGCGCTCTGAGTGACCGGTGCCGTCGTCTCTAGCTTCACCGGCACTGCAGACTGAGTCACAGGTGCCGTCATCGCAAACTTCCGCTCGCCCTTGTTCTTACCAAATATGTAGCCCGCTAAGATGGGGAAAGCTTGGTTGCCGGCTTCACTCGCTGGGCCGGGCACAACGACCTCAGCCACCGTATAGGCTGCGTATTGTCGCACCTCGATGTCCGCCAGTTGACGCACGACTTGGTAAACAGGTTCTTCAGTAGCGTGGCTGGGCATGGCAATGGCGGCGGTAAGTAGGAGTGCTAAAAGTGTTTTCATTGACGAATAATCTCATATACGGCGGTCCTAGTCTGTACCCTACCGTACTCTAGCGAACTTTAGCTGAGTAGAACACAAAAAGTAAGCACTGCAAGGTTTAGGGCAGGCGTGTTACCCTGGATTTCTTATCCGTCCTAATTGCTGCACATGGAGGTGTTACACGGGTTAAGTGACGTTTAGATTGCTCGAGGCCTAGGTAAAACCACTGATTTCGGCAACTTCTAAAAAGTATTCAAGCTGCTTCAAGTCTATTTACATTGGGTATAACACCTTATGTGATATACCTAAATAGCAGATCAGATAGCCTAATCTGTGATTGGATTTTCAGGCGCGAAACATCGACAATACGTGCTTATTAAAAAATCACGGCGATAACACGATGTCCAACGCTCAGAAACCAACGGCGCGTCCGATAGGAATTCCTAGTTATTTCATGCGTGGCGGCACCTCTCGCGGCCCGTTTTTCCTTGAAACCGATTTACCGACCGACAAGGCTCTGCGGGACAAAGTACTGCTTGCGGTGATGGGTTCACCCGATAAGCGCCAGATTGATGGTATGGGAGGCGCGCACCCATTAACGAGTAAAGTCGGCATTGTGCGCAAAAGCGTAATCGCTGGTGTTGATATCGATTTTCTCTTCGCCCAGTTGCAACCTGACAGTGATTTAGTCGATACCACCCCTAACTGCGGCAACATGCTTGCTGCGGTTGTGCCGTTTGCTATCGAACGTGGTTTGGTAAAAGCCCAAGGCGATAAAACAACCTTGCGTGTGTTGACCTTAAATACCGATATGCAGTGCGACATCACGGTCGATACGCCCGGTGGTGAAATGACTTACGACGGTGATGCCAAGATTGATGGCTCGCCGGGTAGCTCTGCGCCTATCACCATCAATTTCCTAGACACTGCCGGTTCGGTTTGTTCCGGTCTTTTACCGACAGGTCAAGTAAAGGATATCGTTGAGGTCGAAGGCGCGGGTTTTGAGAAGTTTTCAATTGCTGTTACTTGCATCGATAACGGCATGCCACTCATTATGATGCGCGCAAGCGATCTAGGTCGCACTGGGTTCGAAACAGTGGCGCAAATGAATAGTGATATTGAACTTAAAGCTAAGCTCGAAGCCTTACGCTTGAAAGCATCATTGATCATGGGTTTAGGTGATGTGGCGAAAAAGAACTATCCAAAAATGACCTTAATTGCAGCACCACAAGCAGGCGGTGGTTTAGCGACACGCAGCTTTATTCCTCATGTGTGTCATGAAGCTATTGGGGTTTTGGCCGCTGTAACGGTGGCTACAGCCTGCGTTTTAAAGGGCTCAGTTGCCGATGGCCTAGCGGTAATGCCTGAAGGCGATTCGAAAAAGGTATCGGTTGAGCATCCGACGGGTGAATTCAGCGTTGAGTTAGCCATTGACCCGCATAATTCGCAGAACGTCACAAAGGCCGCATTATTAAGAACAGCAAGATTAATCATGCGAGGTGAAGTAATGATTCCTTCATCGGTATGGAACGGCAAATAAGTAAGTTTAATTTTTGAGGATTTAGTATGAGTAAGAGTAAGCCAATCATTATCGATTGCCATGGTCATTACACCACCGCACCTAAGGCGTTAGATAATTGGCGTAATGCGCAAGTCGCAGGTATTAAAGACCCTGTGATGATGCCCAAAGTGTCTGATTTAAAAATGTCTGACGATGAGATCCGTGAAACGATTGAAACCAATCAATTAAAGCTCATGAAGCAACGTGGCAGCGACCTGACGATTTTTTCTCCTCGCGCTTCGTTTATGGCTCATCACATTGGCGATTTTCAGATCTCGTCAACTTGGGCGGCGATTTGCAATGAACTTTGCTATCGCGTGTCGCAATTATTTCCCGATAGTTTTATACCTGCTGCGATGTTGCCGCAGTCGCCCGGTGTTGACCCAAAGACTTGCATTCCTGAGCTTGAGAAGTGCGTGAAGGAATTTGGAAATGTGGGCATTAATTTGAACCCTGATCCTTCTGGAGGCCACTGGACATCACCGCCATTAAACGATAAACATTGGTACCCGATTTACGAGAAGATGGTCGAGTACGATATTCCCGCCATGATTCATGTATCAACCAGCTGTAACGCTTGTTTTCATACCACTGGTGCGCATTACCTGAATGCCGATACCACCGCATTCATGCAGTGCTTAAACAGTGATTTGTTTAAGGATTTTCCAACATTGAAGTTCCTGATTCCTCATGGTGGCGGCGCGGTGCCCTATCACTGGGGGCGCTTCCGTGGCCTGGCACAAGAGTTGAAAAAACCAGAGCTTCAAGAGCATCTGTTGAAAAACATTTTCTTCGATACCTGCGTTTACCATCAGCCTGGTATCGACTTGTTGACTAAAGTGATTCCGGTTGAAAATATTTTGTTCGCTTCTGAAATGATTGGTGCCGTGCGCGGTATCGACCCATATACGGGATTTAACTTCGACGATACTAAGCGCTACATTGAAGCATCGACGCAATTAAGTGCAGACGAAAAGTACCAAATTTACGAAGGCAACGCGCGTCGAGTCTTCCCAAGGCTAGATGCCGCACTCACAAAGAAAGGCCAGTAATGACATATCCTCTAGCGCAAACCCTTGGCGTTGTGAAGCGCAACATCGTTCGCGCCGATAAAGCCGCAGTTGCAAAGCTCTCGCGTTTTGGGGTGGCAACTATTCATGAAGCAATGGGCCGCGTCAGTTTGATGAAGCCGTACATGCGCCCGATTTACCCCGGCGCTCATATGACAGGCACTGCCATCACGGTATTGCTACACCCCGGCGACAATTGGATGATGCACGTTGTGGCTGAGCAATTGCAGCCGGGCGACATTGTTGTGGCGGCGATTACTTCTGATAACACTGACGGCTTCTTTGGTGATTTGTTGGCGACATCGTTCCGAGCACGTGGTGCAATGGGCTTGATTATCGATGCTGGTGTACGTGATGTAAAAGACTTAACGGCGATGGGCTTTCCGGTGTGGAGTAAAGCCATTAGCGCGAAGGGCACGATTAAGGAAACGCTTGGTTCGGTGAATATTCCGATTGTGTGTGCTGGTGCCCTAGTAAACCCCGGTGATGTCATCATCGCCGATGACGATGGCGTTGTGGTTGTTCCTGCATCGGCTGCGCAAGCCGCTGCCGATGCATCGGAAGCTCGCGAAGCCAACGAAGCTGAGAAGCGCGCAAAATTGGCTGCCGGTACTTTGGGCTTGGATATGTACAACATGCGCGGCAAGCTCGAAAAAGCTGGCCTGAAATACATTGATTGAATAGAGTGACTAAAGAACGATGAGTGAAACATTTACCAAAACCGCGGGCTGGCTAGATTTCTATAACGGCCCATCGAAACCACGCTTTCACTTGCCCCCCGGTGCTGTTGATGCGCACTGCCATGTGTTCGGCCCCGGTGCTGAATTCCCGTATGCACCAGAACGAAAATATACGCCTTGTGATGCTGGCAAAGCACAG
>JAYWIG010000040.1:0-18656 GCA_043789035.1 Betaproteobacteria bacterium | reverse complement strand
CCCAAAGCGAATTGATAAAGTTCATAGCCAGCACAACTAATCCGATTCCGATGCCCAGCGGAATTACCGAAGGCGCTTGATCCAACCGCGTTCTGCTCGATGCCCATATTGCGCCTGCAGCGGTACCAATCGCAACTACTCCAGTCAGGTTTGAGGCCTGCGTCGTCGAGTAATTCATTGCTGCCGCTGCCCACGCAAGAACGATGTAACGCAAGTTGCCACCAGCACCCCAGAATACAGTCGTTGCTGCCAGTGAAATCTGACCTAGCTTATCGTTCCAGAGTCGGCGATTGCAATCCCTAAAATCTGCCACCAAATCAAACAAGCGATGCGGCAGTGGAATAAGCTCAGCTTTCGTGCGAGGAATGCGCAGATTAAAGATAGCGGCTAATAAATAGACGAAGATTAAAAAGAATATTGCGGCTTCGGGCGTGGTGTCTATACCCGTATCAATGAAGGGTATATCGAAGCCAAGTAATTGGTTTCCAAGTTTTGGCCCAATTAGTTGCCCTCCGAGAAGTACACCTAAGATGATCGAAGCTATGGTCAAGCCTTCAATCCAACCATTGGCCTTTACAAGTTTCGAGGCCGGCAATAGCTCTGTTAGTATTCCATACTTTGCGGGAGAATAAACAGCCGCTCCTAAACCTACAACCGCATAGGCCATTAATGGGTGACTACCAAAAAGCATCATCAAGCAGCCGCATACCTTAATGGCATTGGCATAAAACATAATTTGCCCTTTGGGCAATCGATCAGCAAGCGATCCTACAAAAGGTGCCAGCACCACATAGAAAAACGCGAACATTGGAACGAGCGCGGAGCGCTGCCATTCTGGCGCGCCTGAGGTTCTTAAAAGCTCAATTGCCGCGATAAAAATAGCGTTGTCGGCTAAAGACGAAAAGAATTGAGCCGCCATAATCGTGTAAAACCCTTTGTTCATGGGCTCTGGCGACGGTTTTGTTGTGCTGGCTATGATGACGATCTCTTTGCGAAGTGTTTTAAACGGAACTTATAATTTTTGAATACTCGTATGCACGCTGATGATGGTAACTCGCCATAAGCGTAATACCATGCGCAAATGTCGTAAATGCGTGACAAGTTTAGACTGTTGATTCATAAAGCCCAACAAACATGCCCAGACCGCTCACCTGTGAAATTTCTATTGCTGCAATGCGGCATAACCTTGACCGTGTTCGACAGTACTTTAGCGAAGTTAGAAAGGCCCCTATCGGTGTATGGTCAGTAGTGAAGGCGAATGCTTACGGCCACGGCCTTGATAATGCAATACGGGCTTTCGCATCTTCTGATGGTTTGGCATTAATCGAAGTCGATTATGCTGCAAAGTTACGTAACTATGGATGGCAAAAACCTATTTTGATGCTCGAAGGGCCCTTTGATTTGACAGACGTCGAGGTTGCTAGACGATTAGATTTTTCTTTAGTCATTCATAGAGCAGAGCAGTTTTACTGGTTAAAGCAAACAGCTAAATCGGCATGTTCCACATCCCTCGGTTTAGATATCTGGCTGAAATTTAATACCGGGATGAATCGACTTGGTTTTACCGAAGCAGATGTTGCGATGGTTCGAAGCGAACTGTCCAACTTATCCGCCCTCGGTGTTAGGTCAATTGGTTTGGCAACGCATTTTGCAAATTCTGATGTAGCACCTAACCAAGGCTCAGGCGCAATGGTCACCGTTGATGAGCAACATGAGCGGTTTAGAGCGATTTGGCTGTCCTTAAAACAAAGCGTGCCGCATTTAAGAGTGTCGCTATCCAATTCTTCAGCGGTAATGGGTTACCAGCATTTGTACGATGATTTATACGAAAGCGAAGCGGGCTTTCCATGGTTAAGGCCAGGCGTTATGTTGTATGGTGGCACACCCTATGCCGATCTAACACTCCAATCACCGAAGCAATTAGGGCTTATGCCTGCCATGGCTTTGAGAGCAAAAATTTTGTCTGTGCAATCAATCGCTGGGGGCGATGCGATTGGTTATGGTTCGCGCTATGTTGCAAAGCAAGCGATGCGGGTTGGTATCGTGGCCGTGGGGTATGCCGATGGTTATCCTCGACAAGCGCCGGATGGCACGCCGGTCTGGGTGGGCGGTACTCGTACTAAGTTGGTGGGAAGAGTATCGATGGACATGATCGTCATCGATATCACTGGTCTTAATTCAGTGGGTGTTGATTCTGAGGTCGAGCTTTGGGGTGGGAATTTGCCAATTGACGAAGTGGCGCAGGCTTGCGGCACGATAGGTTATGAATTGATGTGCGCAGTGGCCCCCAGGGTTGCACGGGTTAGCATAGATGAGCTCCTTAGTTGTGATGGGGTATGAGTCTAAAAAAACGGCGGCTAAGCGGCGAATAAGCGGTAGATATGGCAAAAGTAAAAACCCAGTATGTGTGCAATGAATGCGGCGGTACGGCTGCGAAGTGGCAGGGGCAATGTTTCTCATGCGGTGAGTGGAATACCTTAATCGAATCGACTGTTGAGCCGAAATCAACGAATCGTTTTGCGTCGCTTGCAGCCGATAGCAAAGTACAGCTTATCGACGATGTGGAAATTTCCGAAGGCGAGCGCGCTAGTACCGGATCGGAAGAGTTTGATCGTGTTTTAGGTGGTGGTTTAACCGTTGGTTCGGTTGTATTAATTGGGGGTGACCCTGGTATTGGTAAATCCACATTGTTGTTACAGGCCTTGGTGCACATGGCTGCCGATAGCTCTGTGTTGTATGTTAGTGGCGAGGAATCGGCCGGGCAAATTGCCGCTCGCGCAAAACGGCTTGGTCTGAGCGCGAAGAACGTAGCGTTGCTCACCGAAATCCAGTTAGAAAGAATTTGCGCTGTTGTTGAAGAACGTAAGCCATCAGTGGCTGTCATCGATTCGATCCAAACCGTTTATTCAGAAGCGCTTTCGTCAGCACCTGGTTCAGTGGCCCAGGTCAGAGAATGTGCCGCGCAGTTAACACGCATTGCCAAGCGGACGGGTATTTCACTCGTGATGATTGGTCACGTGACCAAAGAAGGCACTTTAGCTGGCCCACGAGTGCTTGAGCATATTGTCGATACGGTTTTGTATTTCGAAGGTGATACGCATTCTAGCTTTCGCTTAGTGCGTGCTTTTAAAAATCGCTTTGGTGCGGTCAATGAGTTGGGTGTTTTTGCGATGACTGAAAAAGGTCTCCGCGGGGTGTCGAACCCTTCAGCACTATTTTTGTCGCAACATGCGCAACCCGTTCCTGGTGCTTGCGTACTTGTGACCCAAGAAGGCACGCGACCATTATTAGTTGAAATTCAAGCCTTGGTTGACCAGAGCTACGGCAGTAATGCAAAGCGCCTTTCTGTAGGTTTAGAGCAGAATCGTTTAGCCTTATTGCTTGCTGTTCTGCATAGACATGCCGGTGTGGCAACCTTTGATCAAGATGTTTTTATTAATGCAGTCGGAGGCGTAAAAATCGTTGAGCCTGCAGCAGATTTAGCGGTTTTATTAGCTGTAGTTTCGTCGCTGAAAAATCGCGCGTTACCGAAGGGTTTAGCGGTATTCGGTGAGGTCGGGTTGGCTGGCGAAATTCGCCCCGCACCGCGTGGGCAAGAGCGTTTGAAAGAGGCTGCAAAGCTTGGCTTTTCTAAGGTGATATTACCAAAAAGTAACGCACCGAAAAAACCGATTGAAGGCTTGGAATGCGTACCGGTTGAGCGAATCGACCAAGCACTTGAAGCGATCTGGAGTTAAGCGCGTTATAAAGATTGAAGCAGCATATTGGCGCTAATTTCACCGCTTCGAACTGCACCCTCTAGGGTAGCTGGGTACAAAGGGTAGCAATAGTCACCGGCTAGAAAAATGCCATCAAATGGTTTACCCACGGTTTGTTTGCTGCCTTGGGTTTGAAGATAATCTCCGTACAACTTCGGTCTATCAGGCGTGCAAGCTAAGGTTGCTTTTTTATCAACGATGGCTTTGGCTAAATCGGCTTTGGGCAGTGGAAGGTTATCGATACTTGCTACTTGCTGCCTAACTTGGTTACTTAATTCCTCTAAGCTAACGCTGCCATCCCAGGCGCTCACGACCACACTGGCCAAAGCGTATTGTTTGGTTTTTGTACGAACTACCCCGCGATTGAACAGCCATTGCCCCGGCCTAGCGCTGCTACGCAAATCATTAAGCATATAGATGGTCGGGACTTTTTCGGAAATCTCTGCCAATTCCCAGGCCAAATAAATAGTCGCGATGGGTAAGTAGTCAAAGCTTGCCAATGGTGAAAGGATTGACTCAAATGCCGCCTTGTTGCTTAGCGTTTCAAGCAGGCGGCGCGCGTTGTTTGGCGGTATAGCCAGTATCAACTTCTTTGCTTCAACTAACTCATTAATGACGATGCTTGATTGTGGCTCAGAAGCTCGCCTTATCGAAGTTACGTTGGTTCGAAGTTGTATTGCGCAACCCTTTTCTTGCAACCACGTTAGGGCAGGTTCTGGAAAGCTTGCTCCTAAATGTGTTGCTGGCAATAAGAAATCACTTGCCTCGAAAATCGGGTTGCCAAACGTATCTCTGAGCACCCTGCAAAAAGTTGCGGCATCGGCCTGAAGGGGCAAGGTGTTCATCGTAGCGATGCATAGTGGGTTCCAGAAGTTTTGCAGCAGAGTTTGCGGCTGCCCTAGGCGCGCAAGTAATGCATCAACGGTCTCATTTATTTGGCAGTAGCCATCCCAACAAGCGGTTTTTCGTCCAACACTTAAGCGGGCGAGGGCGCTCATGATTGCAATTTTGTCTGTTGTTGTGAGCCCTTTGGCTTTGATAAAACTAAAACCTCTTTTAGGCATTGCAGGTAGAAGAGCATCTAACCATTTCCACATCATCCCCTCGAGTACTTCGCTCTTCAGAAAAATACCCGCTTCGGATTGCAGCGAAAGCCTATTTCGATGTAATGGCTGGGCGCTGACTTTTTTCATCATCGCGGCGCATGATGTGTAAGCGCCAATCAGTAGATGCTGACCGTTATCGAGATCAACCTCCAAATCGTCGCTGAACTGGACTGCTAAATGTCGAGCCCTACCACCACCTTGCGGTGCGGCATCAAATAGGACGACAGTTTTACCCGCTTCTATACAGGTGATTGCTGCGCTTAAACCTGCCCAGCCAGCACCAACAATAGCAACATCGTAGGAATGCAATGCCTCCGGCATATTGGCTATGCTGAGACCTTGGGTATGGCGTTGAAGGCCCATACCTTCCAGGCTAGCCAAAGTTTTCGAATCGGCGTTAATGCAATTCGGTGCTTGAGAACTTGAAAACCATCGAGCTCTACTTCGCGCAAAACAGCCAAATAGATAGAAGCCATCATCAGGCCAGCTCTTTGCTCTGCGATGACTTGCTTTGGGCACTTTTTAAGTTCAGTAAAAGCGGTTTGATAGGTTGTTCTGGCCCGCTGGGCTTGGAATTTCATTAGCGCTTGGAACTGTGCCTGCGCTTGCACGTCCATTGTTTCTGGTTTTAGCACTTGCCCGGCGGTTACCCCAAACTGCTGCAAATCTTCAATAGGTAAATATACCCTGCCGCGTCTAGCATCTTCGCCAACATCTCGAATGATGTTGGTGAGCTGAAATGCCAAGCCCAGCGATTCCGCGTAATTTCTTAGGGCGAGGTTTGTAGCGGAGTTTGCGCTTGGAGTGTCTTGGCTAGAAAAAATATCAGCCGCTAAAGATCCAACAACTCCCGCAACTCTGTGGCAATAAAGGCGCAAGTTTGCAAAATCAAGATATCGCGTTTGCACTAAATCCATCTGCATGCCATCAATAATTTCCTGTAATCGAGGCTGATCGATGCCACAAGGTTGCAAATGAGGCTTCAATGCCAAGCTAACCTTGTGCGAAGGGCTGCCCGCATACAGCGCAGAAATTTCTTTTCGCCACCAGTCGAGTTGGGTTTGCGCAATGCTGGCTTCGGGGGTTTCGTCAACAACATCATCCACTTCTCTACAGAAGGCATATAGCGCTGTGATGGCTAGCCTTTTTCGCGGCGGCAAAAAGAGAAAGCTATAGTAAAAGCTTGAGCCACTTTTCGCGGCTTTGTCTTGGCAATATTCTTCGGGCGTCATAGGTTTATGCGAGGGATATCGACATTATGCAGTGCTGCACCGATAAGAGCGTTATCGAAGACGTATAAAACGCCACAGCAATTGCGGCGCATCCGTTTTAGACAGGGTCGGCCTAACGGTTTGGGTTGCCCCATTCATGGCAATAATCTTGTCCGCTAAGTTAATACCACCCGCCAATATGGCCCTTAACTCTAAACTTAGTCGCAGTGGTACAGCCTTTAATAAAGGTGTTCCTGAAATCAATAACTGCCTAGCTTGTCGGGTTTGCTCAAGCACCATTGGCGGATTAGGAATATCTTCTGAAGGTGCATAAACTCTACCCTTCGAAGCGTCAATGGAAACGTCTTGCATAAAGTTAACCCATTGCAAACCGGTGCAAATTGCATCTGAGTGGGCGAGCAATTCTGGTTTATGGCTATTAAAAAGCAATAGCATCATGCGCCCCACAGGGTTGGCCGAATGCTGGCAGTAGTGCAGCAGCGACTGATGATCTTCGAACATTCGATTGGGAGGCTGGTTTGCGGGGGCTGAGTTTTTGGAGTCTTGAATAAATGCTTTTAATAGCGCAAGAAGATAGGGTTTGTATTGGTTTTCGTTATCACAAAGACCATGCTGCCTTAGCTCTTCAACAATGCCGTGGGCTTGCGCTGATAGACCTAAATTGTGCGTGTATGGGTTTTGTAGGGCCGCCTGTAGGTTTTTAAGATCAGCAACTCGTTGCGCCGCGCTTTGTAAGCCTTCGTCGGCAAGATCGTCGGCATACCGCGCAAAACGATATATCGCATGAACAATCGGCCGCTTCTTCGCTGGGACTAGCCATGACCCAACCGGGAAATTTTCATAATGTTCGGAAGGTTCTATTGACATCGTTTTGTTAGTTGACTTTTTTAGCTCGTTGCGATTGTGCATCAAAGTTGGTCGAGCTATAGCCGCTGATCACTTAACGACTCCTTACCTGTTCTATAATTAATAACTTACGCGTCAGTAAGCAATTTAATGCTACCTCTACAAATACTCATGTTTTATGGGTGAGACTATGATTCCAAGAAATCCAGCTTTTTCTTTCGTTGTATTCACTCTGACATCACTTTTGTCCATTGGTATTGCAGGATGTGCCAAAAAGGAGGTCGAAGCCAAAGTTGAGCCGCCTCGACCGGTACTGATTCAAGTGGTAAAAACAATTCAATCAGTAGATAGTTTTTCGTTACCCGCAGAAACTAGGGCTCGAATTGAAACTCGCTATGGGTTTCGAGTTGGCGGCAAGCTCTCCCAAAGGTTAGTAGCGGTAGGTGATCAGGTCACGGCTGGGCAAATTCTTGCAAAGCTCGACCCCCAAGATTTGGCCCCGGCTATTGCAGCACAACAGGCGCAATTAGATGGTGCGAAAATCGAACTAAAACTGGCGTTAGCAGACTTACAGCGAACCAAAGATTTGCGAGAAAAAAACTTTGTGAGTCAAGCAAACGTCGAGCGACAGCAAGCGGTCACCGAAGGTGCGCAGGCAAAGCTACTTGCCGCTCAAGCGCAATTAAAACAAGCACTTAATGGCGCTGATTTCCAATCACTCAAAGCCGATAGAGCTGGTGTTGTGGTGTCGGTCGAGGCTGAAGTGGGCCAGGTGGTTGCGGCAGGGCAGGCAATTTATCGTATTGCACAAGCTGGCGAACGCGACTTTTTAGTGAATGTGCCTGAATCGCAGCTGCAAATAGCCCGTGCAACTCAGCAATGGGTTGGTTTCATACCCGCAATGGGTGGGCAGGCAGTGACTGCCGTTTTTCGGGAACTTTCTCCCATTGCCGATGCTGCATCGAGAACCTACCCAATGAAATTGTCGGTGGTCGGAAGTAATCAATTAGCGCTGGGACTTACCGCTGTCGTTCGGCCATTTGTTGCGACAGGTACAGACGCCTCAATAGGCCAGAGTATCGTCATTCCTTTGTCCGCGCTTTATTCAAAGGACGGCAACCCAAAAGTGTGGCTAGTCGATTCACCAGCGCAGGCAAAAGAAGGTACGGTACGCTTAGTTGAAGTGAAAACAAGTGGCTTTACTGATAATGGCGCGCGCGTTACTAGCGGTCTAAAAGCTGGCGATAAAGTTGTTATTGCGGGTGCTAACCTGTTAGTGGCAGGCCAAAAGGTAAAGCTGCAATGAGCGCGCACGAACCCGGTAGGTTTAACCTTTCCGCAGCCGCGCTTCGATTTCCCCAGCTGACACTATTCTTTATTCTAGTTTTAGCTATTGGTGGCTTTATTGCTTACACCAAGCTTGGCCAAAGAGAAGACCCTGATTTCGCTTTTCGCGGAATGGTCATCAGAACGCTTTGGCCCGGTGCAACCACTAGCCAGGTCGATCAGCAAATTACCGACAGAATCGAAAAGAAACTGCAAGAAATTCCCTATTTCAAGTGGACTAGGAGTTATTCAAAACCAGGCGAATCGCTCATTGTTTTAGAGTTGCTCGACACTGCGCCAGCGTCAGAGGTTCAAGGGTATTGGTATCAGGTACGAAAAAAGTTAGGTGACATTCGTTCAACCTTGCCTCCAGAAGCACTAGGGCCGTTTTATAACGACGAATTTGGCGATGTCTTCGGGACTATATTCGCATTTACTGGGGATGGTGTTTCCCTAGCCCAATTGCGAGATCGCGTAGAAGCAATTAGACAAGACCTGTTGCGCTTGCCTAACGTCAGCAAGATCGAATTTGTAGGCTTGCAAGATGAAAAAATTTACATTGAGCTACCTACACTAGGCCTTGCCAATTTAGGCATTGATCCTGCCGGAATTGCTGCGCAATTACAGGCCCAAAACGTTGTTGTGCCCACTGGTGTCGTTCAAGGAGAAAGCCGTGCCGTGCCATTGCGGGTAACCGGGCAGTTCGATTCGGTGAAAGAAGTGCAAGAGCTGAGATTAAACATTGGTGGCAGAACTGTTCGCTTGGGCGATGCCGCTAAGGTGTATCGAGGTTATGTTGATCCTCAGATCTCTACTATGCGTTACAAAGGTAAGGAGGCTGTAGGCCTGTCGGTTTCGATGACGAGCAAGGGTGATGTATTACAGCTTGGTAAAGACATTGAAACCACCATGGCATCGATTAAGAAAGATCTGCCCATTGGAATAGAGTTTGCTAAAGTGTCGGACCAACCAAAGATTGTGAAAGAGGCTGTAGGTTTGTTCATGCAATCCTTGTTGGAAGCCGTAGCGATTGTGCTTCTGGTTAGCTTTTTAAGTTTGGGTTTTCGCGCTGGTGCCGTGGTTGCACTCACAATTCCTTTAGTACTCGCCGCAACCTTTTTAGCAATGGCTTACTTTGGCATTGATTTGCATCGTATTTCTACTGGGGCACTGATTATTGCCTTAGGGTTACTGGTCGACGATGCCATGATTGCCGTCGAAATGATGGCTCGAAAGCTTGATGAAGGGCTAGATCGTTTTAGTGCAGCTACCTACGCTTATACTCACACAGCCTTTCCAATGCTGACGGGCACGCTGATTACGGCGGTTGGATTTTTGCCGATTGCTACAGCGAAATCTGCTACTGGCGAATACACAATTGCTATCTTTCAGGTAGTCACAATTGCATTGCTGATTTCATGGGTTGCAGCCGTCGCTGCGACCCCCTTTATTGGTCGCTATATTTTGAAAGAGAAAAAGCCGGGTGACGCAGCCGAACATCATGAGCTGTTCAATACGCGGTTTTATAAGCTATTGCGCGCCACCATTGAGCGTTGTATGCGTTGGCGCTGGGTAACCTTAGGAGTTACTGTTAGTTTGTTTGTGCTCGGCGGAATCGGTATGGGCTTAACGGAAAAACAGTTTTTTCCATCGTCGAATCGGGCTGAGATATTGGTAGAACTTTGGCTGCCAGAAGGAGCTAGTTTTTTAGCCACAGAAGCACAAGCTAAACGTTTGGAAGATTTCTTGGAAAAAGACGAAGACATACTGACGACGGTAGGTTATGTTGGCAATGGTTCGCCCCGCTATTACTTAACATTGGATCAGCAGCTTTTTCGACCGAACTTTGCACAATTCGTTTTGTTAACCAAAGGTGTTGAAGGTCGTGACCGGGCGTTGAGCCGAATCCGCAAACTTTTAGATGAGCAGTTTATCGGCATTCGGGGTAGGGCGTTTCGGCCATTACTGGGGCCGCCTGTGGCCTATCCGATTCAATTTCGCGTGATGGGGCCAGATACCGCAATCCTCAAATCGGTGGGGGAGAAAGTTGCCGCAGTGATTCGCGAAAACAAATTCACACTAGAGACCCATGCGGATTGGGGTGAGCAATCGCCGGCTGTGAAAATTGAAGTTGACCAAGATAAAGCTCGCGCAATTGGACTGTCAACATCGCAAGTTGCACGGGCTTTGGGAGGAGCGTTATCTGGTTCAACGGTCGGGCAGTTCCGGGAGAGGGATAAGTTAATCGATGTTGTTATGCGGGCACCTATTGGCGAGCGAGCAGCCTTGAGCAATTTAGGGAATCTGCAAATTCAAACAAGCTTAGGCAAGTCAGTACCGCTTTCGCAAATTGCGACACTGACTGAATTGATGGAAGAGCCGATTCTTTGGCGCCGCAGCCGTACTCCTACGCTCACTGTGCGGGCAGATTTGGTTGATGGTGTGCAAGCACCAGATGTTGCTATGCAAATCGATCCGAAGCTGGCTGAAATTCGATCCCAATTGCCGCCAGGCTACAGGGTTGAAGTTGGCGGGCCATTTGAAGACAACGTGAAAGCGCAAGCGTCGATTGGAGCTGGTATGCCAGTCATGTTGGCGATTGTGCTTGGGCTTTTAATGATTCAACTCCGGAAGTTTTCGATGACGTTTATGGTGTTACTCACCGCACCACTTGGTATCGTAGGTGTTGCAGGCGCTTTGCTGCTTTTCCATAAACCATTTGGTTTTGTTGCTATGCTTGGCACGATTGCGCTTGGCGGCATGATCATGCGAAATACGGTGATATTGGTGGATCAAATTCGTCAAGATATAGAAGGCGGTCATCCGCCGTGGGAAGCCGTTCGGGAGTCTGCGGTGCGCAGGTTTCGTCCGATTTGCCTAACGGCTGCGGCCGCAATACTTGCCATGGTTCCATTGTCAGGAGATGTTCTTTGGGGCCCTATGGCCTACTCGATCATGGGGGGGTTGTTGGTTGCTACAGTACTGACGATGTTGGCGGTGCCTGCATTGTATGTTGCGTGGTCCCGCATAAATAAACCTGCGGTTTAGGATTAAGAAACCGTCGTAAGTATGCTTAGGCTACAATGCGCGCAACGCGGCTGTGGCGAAATTGGTAGACGCAACAGGTTTAGGTCCTGTCGGTAGCAATGCTGTGGAGGTTCGAGTCCTCTCGGCCGCACCATCTTTTAGTTTAATCCCTTAATACTTCATTCGATGTTTCATCGAAGCTAACCCATTATTTTCATTATGAGCGACGTAGCGACACCTGTTATCGAAACCATCAGCGCACTTCAGCGTAGGGTTAAATTAAGCGTTTCAGCCACTGAAATTGCGAAAGAAGTTCAAACGCGTTTGAATCGTGTCGGCAAAACCGTAAAGATGCCAGGCTTTCGTCCAGGTAAAGTTCCAATGAAAATGGTTGCCCAAAGCTATGGCGCGCAAGTCAATGCTGAGGTAATTAGCGATGCCGTTTCAAAAGCATTGAACGATGCGATTGTTGCTAGCGAGTTGCGAGTAGCAGGCCAGCCAACAATTGATCGTGGCGAAGTCACAGAAACCAACGCGACAGGCGATGGCATGGAATTCGTCGCCAACTTCGAGGTATATCCAACGGTTGTTCCTGGTGACGTGACAACGTTAGCGGTGGAACGGGCAAGCTGCTCAGTTAGCGAAGCTGAAGTTGATAAAACACTGGAAATTTTGCGCAAGCAGCGTATTAGCTATGAAGTAACCGATAGAGCATCTGCGACAGATGATCGCATGACGATTGATTTCATCGGTACGATTGATGGCATTGCCTTCCAAGGTGGCACCGCTGAGAATTTCGACGTGGTGGTTGGCGGTGGCCGCATGCTGCCAGATTTCGAAACTGCATTGCCCGGTTTGAAAGTTGGCGAATCAAAAGATTTTCCTGTCGCATTCCCTGCGGACTACGGTTCAGCCGACTTAGCTGGCAAAACTGCTAGGTTCAAAATTACTGCGAAAAAGGTCGAAGCGCCTAAGTTGCCAGAGTTGAACGAAGAGTTCGCTAAGCTTTTAGGTATCGCTGATGGCGATTTGGCAAAATTAAGAGCCGACGTTCGTAAGAACCTTGAACGTGAAATCTCGGCTCGGGTTCGTGCTCGCACGAAAAATAATGTCATGGATGTTTTGCCTCAGTTAGCCTCTTTTGAGTTGCCAACTGCATTAGTTTCTGCCGAAAGCGAAGCACTTGGTGAGCGTGCCAAGGCTGATTTGCAAGGCCGTGGGGTCGATGTTACTAAGATTCCAATGCCGGTTGACGCTTTTAAAGAGCAGGCCGAAAAGCGCGTTCGTCTGGGATTGCTGGTATCTGAAATGGTCAAGGCGAATAATTTACAAGCCAAACCTGACCAAATGCGCAAGCAAATTGAAGAGTTTTCTCAGAGTTATGAGAACCCGGCCGAAGTTGTACGCTACTACTTTAGCGATAAAGAGCGTTTGGCAGAAGTAGAGGCTCTGGTTATCGAACAAAATGTTGTGGATTTTGTGTTAGAAAAAGCAAAAGTAACCGACAAGGCCTTGAGTTTTGACGAGTTGATGGCCAACTAGGTCATCTATTAACCGTTTTTTAAGATACGACGAGAGAAATCGAATGACATTTAACAGCATTGTTGAAGATATGGTGAATGCTCAGCTGAGCAGCACTACTAGTTCATCCTATTCGCAGCCGATGGGTTTAGGCATGGTGCCTATGGTGATCGAGCAAAGTGGTCGTGGCGAGCGTGCCTATGACATCTATTCGCGTCTATTGCGTGAGCGAGTGATTTTCTTGGTCGGCCCAGTAATGGACCAAGTGGCCAACGTCGTTGTTGCCCAGATGTTGTTTCTTGAATCTGAGAACCCAGATAAAGACATCTCTTTCTACATCAATTCACCTGGTGGTTCAGTTTCTGCTGGTTTAGCGATGTACGACACGATGCAGTTCATCAAACCTGACGTAAGCACCTTGTGCATGGGCATCGCTGCGAGTATGGGCTCATTTTTGCTCATGGCTGGTGCCAAGGGTAAACGGTTTTCGCTACCGAATTCGCGCATTATGATTCACCAGCCTTCTGGCGGTGCTCAAGGCATGGCTTCGGATATTGAGATTCAGGCAAGAGAAATCCTGTACTTGCGTCAGCGGTTAAACAGGATTTATGCCGATAGAACTGGTCAACCGATTGAGCGTATTGAAAAAGATACTGATCGTGACACCTTCTTGTCAGCTCAAGATGCCGTTGAATATGGCTTGATTGATAAAGTACTTGATTCTCGTAGTCAAGTTGCTGCACCAACAACGCCGCCAACTCCTCCAGCTACTCCTGCTACCCCAATTACACCTGCTGCTAAATAGAGCGCTTAAGCCCTGTTTTCCCAGAACGAGTAATATTGAATCTTAGTAATTTACTAGGCAAAAGCTGAATGTCAGAAAAAAAAGGCTCAAGCGAAAAACTCTTGTACTGTTCGTTCTGCGGAAAGAGCCAGCATGAAGTCCGTAAACTCATCGCTGGTCCTTCGGTATTCATCTGCGACGAATGCATCGAACTTTGCAACGACATTATTCGTGATGAAGCGTCCACTGCTGAACCAGCAACGACTGCCAATAAAGCAGGTGGTTTACCAACGCCGATGGAAATTGCAGGCATTCTTGACCAATACGTTATTGGGCAAAGTGCGGCTAAACGTATTCTTTCGGTGGCGGTATATAACCACTACAAGCGCTTAAAGCACAAAGGTAAGAAGGACGATATCGAGCTTTCTAAAAGCAACATTTTGTTGGCGGGGCCTACTGGTTCAGGCAAAACTTTATTGGCACAAACTTTAGCGCGTTTATTAAACGTACCATTTGTGATCGCTGACGCTACAACTCTCACTGAAGCTGGTTACGTGGGTGAAGATGTTGAAAATATCATTCAAAAGTTATTGCAAAACTGCAATTATGAAGTTGAAAAAGCGCAAAACGGTATTGTTTACATCGACGAAATCGATAAAATTTCCCGTAAGTCGGACAATCCTTCGATCACGCGAGATGTGTCGGGTGAGGGCGTTCAACAGGCTTTGCTTAAGTTAATTGAAGGCACAATTGCTTCAGTTCCGCCTCAAGGTGGTCGCAAACATCCGAACCAAGATTTCGTGCAAATTGACACTACAAATATTTTGTTTATTTGCGGTGGTGCGTTCGACGGTTTAGAAAAAGTTATTCGTAACCGCTCTGAGAAATCAGGCATCGGTTTTGGTGCTGCTGTCTACGGTGAGACTGAAAAAGATGTCGGCGAAATTTTGCGTGGAACCGAACCCGAGGATTTGATTAAATTCGGCTTGATTCCTGAGCTTGTCGGTAGATTACCAGTGGTTGCGACTTTAGACCAGTTGAATGAAGAGGCTTTAGTAGAGATTTTGGTCGAGCCAAAAAATGCCTTAGTAAAGCAGTACCAAAAGCTATTTGCGATGGAAAACGTTGAGCTTGAGTTCCGGCCTAACGCGCTTATGGCGATTGCTCGCAAGGCTTTGAAACGTAAGACTGGTGCTCGTGGTTTGCGCTCTATTTTGGAACAGTCCTTACTCGATGTAATGTTTGAGCTTCCTGCTCTTCAAAACGTTGAAAAGGTTGTTGTCGATGAGAACGCGATTACCGGTGAGGGCAAACCGCTCATCATCTATGCTGACACCGCTCGTGTAGTTGGTTCAAAATAAATTTGCATTTTCGTCAGCAAATTTGCCACGTCTTGCAAGGTGCTCTTGACTTTGAGCACCGTAGACCCGATATGATCAATAAGCAACCAATACTAAGTCTCTTTTGACTTAATATTGGGATGCCTTCTCATAACAGAGTTGCCTCATTGGAGTCGTCAATGGTAGAAAAGATGGTAGATAATACAGATAAGAAATTAGAAGCGAGTGCTGAGTCAACTACTAAGGTTGGATTCCCCTCTAACCCCATGCCGTTACTTCCGCTAAGGGACGTTGTTGTCTTCCCGCACATGGTTATTCCATTGTTTGTCGGCAGACCAAAATCAATCAAAGCGCTTGAAGCCGCAATGGAAGCTGGTAAAAGTATCATGTTGGTAGCGCAGAAGAGTGCGTCCAAAGATGAGCCAGTCGCCGAAGATATGCACAGCATAGGCTGCGTCTCAAACATATTGCAAATGCTTAAGCTTCCGGATGGCACAGTGAAAGTGCTTGTTGAAGGTGGGCAACGCGCGCGCATCACAGAACTTCACGATAACGGCCAACATTTTGTTTGTTCGCTCGAACCTGTTCTGGTTTCAGAAGCGACGAGTGCAGATAGCGAAGCATTGCGTCGCGCCATCTTGACGCAGTTCGATCAGTATGTGAAGTTAAACAAAAAGATTCCCCCGGAAATTCTTGCCTCATTAAATGGCATAGATGACGTTGGCCGCATGGCTGATACTGTCGCTTCTCATTTGCCAATCAAGATCGAACAAAAGCAAACTATTCTCGAAACATTCGCTGTTGGCGAGCGTTTAGAAAAGTTGCTTGCTCAGATCGAAAATGAGCTCGACATCCTTCAGGTTGAAAAGCGTATCCGTGGTCGCGTAAAACGGCAGATGGAAAAGAGCCAGCGTGAGTACTATTTGAATGAGCAAGTAAAAGCCATTCAAAAAGAACTCGGCGAGGGCGAAGAGGGCGCTGACATGGATGAGCTTGATAAAAAAGTCAAAGCTGCCAAGTTGCCCGCCGAAGCAAAGAAAAAAGTTGATGCTGAGTTAAAGAAACTCAAGCTCATGTCACCGATGTCTGCTGAAGCCACCGTGGTTCGCAATTACATTGACACGATTGTGAGTTTGCCTTGGCGTAAAAAGAGCAAGATCAGTACCGACTTGGGCAAAGCCCAAGAAGTGCTTGATACAGACCACTACGGCCTAGAAAAAGTCAAAGAACGCATTCTTGAGTATCTCGCGGTGCAACAACGTGTTGATAAAGTAAAAGCGCCAATTCTTTGCTTGGTTGGCCCTCCTGGCGTGGGCAAAACTTCGCTCGGTCAGTCGATCGCAAGATCAACCAATCGCAAGTTCATTCGCATGGCCTTAGGTGGCGTGCGAGATGAAGCCGAGATTCGTGGCCATCGTCGTACCTACATTGGCTCGATGCCAGGTAAAGTGCTGCAGAACTTAGCCAAAGTTGGTGTTCGTAATCCGCTTTTCTTGCTCGATGAAGTTGACAAAATGGGAACGGATTTCAGGGGCGACCCTTCAAGCGCATTGCTTGAGGTGTTAGATCCGGAACAGAACAGTACATTCGTCGACCACTATGTTGAAGTTGAGTATGACTTGTCGGATGTGATGTTTGTAGCAACTGCTAACACGTTGAACATTCCGCTTGCTCTACTTGATCGTTTAGAAGTGATTCGCCTTTCGGGTTATACCGAAGAAGAAAAAGTCAATATTGCGAAAACTTATCTTGTTCCAAAGCAAGTTAAAGCCAATGGCTTGAAAGTAGAAGAACTCAAGATAGATGAGACAGCGATTCGCGACATTATTCGCTTTTACACCCGTGAATCTGGTGTGCGATCACTTGAGCGCGAAATTAGCAAGATCTGCCGTAAAGTCGTGAAGCTTCTACTTCTGAAAGCCAAAGAAAAAGGCGCAGACAAGAAGATGATCGTCAATGGTAAGAACTTAGATAAGTTTGCCGGTGTGCGCAAGTTTAATTACGGTCGCGCAGAGAACGACAATCAAGTCGGTCAAGTCACTGGCTTGGCATGGACTGAGGTTGGCGGCGAGCTGCTTACGATTGAATCTGTTTCAATGCCAGGCAAGGGCAAAACAACGTTTACAGGTAAGCTGGGCGATGTAATGCAAGAGTCGATTAAAGCAGCTATTACGGTAGTACGCCGTCGCGCCGATAGGTTGGGTATTGCACCAGACTTTTATGAGAAGCAAGACCTTCATATTCACGTGCCAGAAGGCGGCACGCCGAAGGATGGGCCTAGCGCTGGTATTGCAATGACAACAGCGATTGTGAGCTCGTTAACAGGTATTCCTGTTCGGGCTGATGTGGCAATGACCGGTGAGATTACCTTGCGTGGTGAAGTTCTGCCGATCGGTGGTCTCAAGGAAAAGCTTCTTGCTGCCCATCGTGGTGGTATCAAGGTAGCGTTAATTCCTGAGGAAAACGTCAAGGATTTGGCCGACATCCCTGATAACGTAAAGAACCACCTCGAAATCATTCCGGTGAAATGGATTGATAAGGTGCTTGAGATTGCGTTAGAACGCGCCCCGGTGCCTTTACCAGCGGTGGCGTTAGTTCCCCCGGTGATTGCGACTACTGTCACGCCCGCTATTGAACCCAAAGTTGATATTCGCCCTCACTAAGCGATAAAGCAAAGCAAAAAATCAGAACTCCTGAATTCACCTTCAGGAGTTTTGTTTTATTATGGTCTGTAGATAAAAATATTAGATAAATTAGACATTAGATTTCGAGGAGTGTTTCGTGAATAAGACTGAGTTAATCGACCACATGGCAACCCAAGCCGACATTTCTAAGGCTGCCGCAGGTCGTGCGTTGGAGGCAATGCTGGGCGGCATTCGTACAACGTTAAAAAAGGGTGGCACGGTTACCCTGATTGGTTTTGGTACCTTCGCAGTAGGCAAGCGTCTTGCGCGTACAGGTCGCAATCCGCGCACTGGCGCTGCTATCAAAATCAAAGCAGCAAAATTACCAAAATTTAGGCCCGGTAAAGGCTTGAAAGATGCACTAAATTAAATTTGTGTATATAATCTAACGCTTCGCACAACAAGTTGAAGTAAACGATTAAGGCAAACCTTAATCGGTAACATCAAAAAGTTATGCGGGTGCTTAGCTCAGTTGGTAGAGCGGCGCCCTTACAAGGCGTAGGTCGGGAGTTCGAGCCTCTCAGCACCCACCAATAACTCTAGAAGTTCTTTGGTGTTTAGATTAATCAGTAAATTGATTTCCACCGACGTAACGGGTTAACGCATTGCGAGTTAGCATGCAGTTTCTACGGTTACACTGGAGTGGTAGTTCAGTTGGTTAGAATACCGGCCTGTCACGCCGGGGGTCGCGGGTTCGAGTCCCGTCCACTCCGCCAACACAAAAACCCAGATCGAGAGGTCTGGGTTTTTTCTTTTTAAGAATTCAATTGTTTGCTGCGGGTTGGGGAGAGGCAACAGTTTGCCTCTCGTCAGGACTCCATGAGAGCGTTTTCCTTTAGTTCAATTGAATTCTTAAGCCGCAAGCTAGGCGTAAGCGTCCGGCCAACACATCTTGTCAAGTAAGAATCGTAAGTTACGTCGTAGTCTGTTGCGGCCAGCAATGCGGCAACAATTCGTCGATTCTGCTGTTGAGCTGCGTCGGTAGCCGCGCCAGAATGTCTTTCAAGTAAGCGTATGGATCAAGGCCATTGA
>JAYWIG010000039.1:0-69138 GCA_043789035.1 Betaproteobacteria bacterium | reverse complement strand
GGAATCATGCAGTACTACTGGTATTCAACAGACAAACGCAGAGAGCATTTTGTTAAAATTTGTGAGGATAAGGACGTTCAACAATTAACGTTTGAGTCCTATATGAATAAAGAATTAACGCGTAAAAAGCCGATGGCGCATGTACGAATTTTCTTTAAAGACATGGCGCATTTGCTTGGGTTCGCTAGAGCTTGATTCAAGAGCATGGTTATGTGAAGTGGAATACCTGAGCTGAACGCTTGTGATAACTATAGACTGGCTTTAAGTTACTGGTTTAATAGTGTTCTATCGTTTTTCTCCTAAAAGGTGTTTTATGAATTCACGTCGTACATTTGTTATCACTGCAATTTCTTGCGGTTCAGCTCTCGCCACTGGTTTGATGACGGGCAATGCTTTAGCTCAGGCAAAACTTGACGAAAAAGATGCTCAAGCGGTTGCGCTTGGCTATGTCGCTGACAGTACCAAAGCTGACAAGAAAAAGTATCCAAAACACGCTAACGAACAAAAGTGCAACAACTGCGCGCTTTTCCAAGGTAAAGCGACAGATGCGGCTGGTGGTTGCCCATTGTTCGCTGGCAAGCAAGTGGCTGGCGCAGGTTGGTGTAGTGCATGGGCTAAGAAAGCCTAATTTAGATTTTTATTTAGGTACTTGAGCTTGAATCCGGCAATCACCGTTTTTTTTGACGGTGGCTGCCCGCTTTGCCGACGGGAAGTTGGCATTTATCAACGGGCCAGTGTTGGGTTGCCGGTTCACTGGCATGACGTCAATCAAGACAAAGTTGATTTGCCCGGCGGTCTGTCTAGACAAACCGCCTTAGCGCGTTTCCATGTCCTGCGACATGGGCCACGGCCGGAGATATTCAGTGGAGCGCAAGCCTTCGCGGTTTTATGGAAACACATTCCCGGCTGGAAATGGTTAGGAGCGATTGCTTCGGTGCCACTTGTCTCCCCACTTTTAGAAATTGCTTATCGATTTTTCTTATGGTTCAGGCCCAGGTTGCAGCAACTTGCAAGAAGGCTAGAGTCCGCAGTATCGCAATGCCCTGAGTTCATGGTGAAAGATTTACGAAGCGATCATGCTGGTGAAACTGGCGCGGTCTGGATTTACAAAGGCATTTTGCTACTTGCCCGAGACCCAGCGCTAAAAGCATTTGCACAACATCACGTTGCTACAGAGCAGAAGCACCTCGACTTAATGAATGGCATCTTGCCTTGGCGTCAGCGTAGTCGCCTGTTGGTATTTTGGAAAGTTGCGGGCTTTATGACCGGCTTTTTGCCCGCGCTTGCAGGTTCGAGAGCGGTCTATGCCACCGTCGCTTCAGTCGAGACATTTGTTGATCAGCATTATCAAGCGCAGATTGAAAAACTACGGGATGGCGAGTACCCGGGCTTACTCAATACGATGTTGAGCTGCCAAGCGGACGAACGACAGCACAGGAACGAGGCTCAAGCCCTGATTCAAAAGCCACCTGGACGATTGTTGAAGGCGTGGTGTGCTTTGGTGGGTTTTGGCTCAGCCCAGGCCGTAAAGTTAGCGAAGCTAATTTAGAAACTCCTTGATCACACCCAATCCCGCCGAATGCCCAGTTGCAAAGCAAGCTGATAACAAATAGCCACCAGTCGGTGCCTCCCAATCAAGCATCTCACCCGCGACAAAAACTTGAGGCTGTGCCTTCAGCATGAAGTTTTTGTCGATTTGATCAAGGCATACGCCACCTGCAGTACTGATGGCTTCATCAATTGGCCTAGCTTTGTTGAGCTCAATAGGAATATGTTTGATTGCTTTTGCAAGCGATTCATTCTTCGATAGCATGGCCTTAGGTATGAATTCATAAAGCAGTGCTAAGTAAACACCAGTGATATTGAGCGTGCTTTGAAGATGCTTCGTTAGTGAGCGAGAGCCTCTGGGTGCATTGAGCCGATCTAAAAGCTCATCCTCGCTTTTATCTGGTCGAAGATCTAGTGCAATAGTTGCCTTACCGTGTTTCTTGATTTCGTCTCGAATCGCAGTAGACAATGCGTATATCAATTGCCCTTCAAAACCAGTTTCACTAAGTACAAATTCACCCTTTTGTCCAGCACCTGCTTCTGCGTTACTTAAAAGCTTCAACGAGCAATTTTTTATCGCTGAACCAACAAATTTCGGGACTAAAAACTGGCTAAATCTGCATTCAAAACCGCAATTTGAAGGCTCGAGAGGGGCTATGGCGACCCCGTGCTTTTCGAGCAATGGAACCCATGCGCCATTTGACCCAAGCTTAGACCAACTTGCTCCGCCCAGCGCTAAAACGCATGCATTTACGGGCACTTTGACTTCGTCGTGATTACTCGCATGGTGAAAACTCAACTCGAAGCCCGACTGCGTTTTTTCTATTTGAGTTAATCGATGACGTGAGTGAAACATGACGCGTTGCGCTCTGAGCTTCAAAAGCCACGCCCGAAGCAACGGCGCTGCTTTCATCTGCTCAGGAAATACTCGACCGGAACTACCGACGAATGTTTTGATACCTAGGCTATGAACCCAAGCAATTACTGCTTGAGAGTCGAAGTTCACTAGACTGTTGACGAGCGCCGTTGTTGCATTGTTTTCTGATGATTGATATCGAGTAAGAAGCTGCTCGATGTTTTCAGAATGGGTAATGTTAAGCCCACCAAGGCCTGCCAGTAGAAATTTTCGACCTACGGATGGCATCGCATCGAACACATGTACTTCAAAGTCATTGTTTTGTGAAATGGTTTGTGCGGCCATTAAACCAGCAGGGCCAGCGCCGATTATGGCGACAATAGTTTTGGATTTCATCTGTGCATTGTTACAGGTATTCGAAGAGTTTAAGGCAAGGGTAACAGGGCGTTTGCTGGGTTAGAAATTCGCACAATCCTCGCGCTTGATGTTGTTTTGCACGTTTGAGAACCACATTGTTTTAATTTTAAGCGAACATGATTCTGTAATATAACTAATTGCATCTAGGTTCATCGTTGTAACAAATGCGAGAATTGCCTGCGGTTGCCAAGGTCAGGTAAGGCTTGGAAGTTGCTTCGTCCTTGCCGCCCTGGAGTACAAAGTTAATAAGAAATAAGTAAAAAGTAATTCGTTCATGACCGATTTTCTCCAACTCTTTATCTCGGGTTGCGCAACGGGCAGCATTTATGCCCTTGCCGCTCTGGGTTTCACCTTGCTATGGCAAGCATCGGGAACAATTAATTTTGCGCAAGGTGAGTTCGTGATGTTGCCTGCATTCATCATGTTGGCCTTTTCTGCAATGGGAGCGCCTTTGCTGTTGAGTTTTTTCCTCACCATCATTGTGGCCTGCATACTACTGGGCTGGGTATTCAAACGGGGCTTAGTCGACCCCATGTTTAAGTTTGGAATGATGCCCATAGTAGTAGCCACCATCGGTTTGTCGATTGCTATGCGTAATGGTGTAAGAGCGGGTTATAGCGCAGAAGCACACCCGTTTTCGAGTTTGTTTGCCGATAAGATTTTTAATATTGCCGGTGTTACGATTACTTTGGGTGATATTGGTACTTTAGCTTTAGCGCTAGTAATTGTTGTAGCAACCCAGGCCTTTTTGCAAAAGACTGTGACTGGCCGAGCCATGCAGGCGGTGGCGCAAAATACTGAAAGTGCCTCCGTGCTTGGTATTGATGTGCCGCGAATGATTTTGTATGTTTTTATTATTAATGCTGTGCTTGCTTGTGCTGCGGCTTTATTAGTAACACCTACATACCTTGCCAAGTTCGATATGGGTGAGTCCCTTGGCATGAAGGCGTTCTTCGCCGCCATCATCGGTGGCTTTAATAATTCGCGAGGGGCCTTGCTGGGGGGCGTGATTGTTGGTGTTGGCGAGAACCTAGCCGCAGCTTATATTTCCCCCGCCTACAAAGACGCTGTTGCGTTGGTATTGTTTATGTTGGTGATCTTCTTTAAGCCGCAAGGCCTTCTCGGTAAAAAAGAGGAGCGCAAGGTATGAAGCTCACTAAATCGGCTATGCTTTTTAGTGCAGTGGCGCTTGCCCTCATGTTGATAGCGCCGCACTTCTTAAAGAGCTTTGGCGTGTATATGCTGACCTACTGGTTGATATTTATTATCGCCACGTTTGGTTTAAATCTAACGGTTGGCTATGCAGGGCAGAAATCCTTAGGCCATGCAGCCTTCTTTGGTATTGGCGCTTATACAGTAGCGATACTGATGAAGGCAGGCTTTAGCTTTTGGTTAGGTTTGCCATTGGCTGCCATTTTGTGTTTTGTGGTTGGGCTTGTGCTTGGTTTTCCGGCGCTTCGAGTTCAAACGATATACCTAGCTTTTGCAACGCTTGGTTTTAACACCGCCGTTTATTTGGTTATGCGCAATGAAGAGTGGCTTACTGGCGGTACCTTTGGGATCAACAACATTGCAAGGCCTAGCGTTTTTGGTGTTTCTTTCGATGGGGCGCTCGCTTACTACTACTTAGTGTTCTTCTTCGCGTTATTGGCCATGGCGGTGCTTTGGTGGATACTGAATTCACCATGGGGCAAAGCTTTCAAAGCCTTGCGCGATAACCCGATACGCGCGGAAAGCTTAGGTGTCGACATTCGAACTTACACGCTTTTAAGCTTTGCGATTGGCGCAGCTTATGCGGGTGTTGCCGGTGCATTGTTTGCGTCGCTCGTACAGTTTATTGAGCCAGGGCCGTTTACGGTTGGTGTTTCCATCATGATGTATTTGATGGTGGTGATTGGTGGAGCAGGCTACTTCTTCGGGCCAATCGTAGGCGCGCTCATTGGAGTGGTCGTGCCAGAATGGATTCGCGATATTCCCAACTTAGCGCCCTGGTATTTACCAATATTTGGTGTTGTTGTGATGTTGCTTATGATTTGGTTGCCCGATGGTTTGTTAAGTTTGCCAGAGAAGTTTAAAAAGACGGAGACAAAAAAATGAGCGCCCCGGTTTTAAAAGTCGAAGGCATTAGAAAGGCCTATGGCGCAATTCAGGCGGTAGGAGGTGTTTCGTTTGAAGTTTTCCCTGGCGAAATTTTTGGAGTCATTGGACCCAATGGTTCGGGAAAAACTACGCTGTTTAATTCCATGCTCGGGCAGATCAAACCTGATGCAGGCAGCATTAGTTTGAAGAGCGAAAACATTTCTGGCTTGAGTCCATTGCAGCTAAGTCGCAAAGGCGTTGGGCGTACCTTCCAAACCTTGCAAGTGTTCGGTAAACTAAGCGTGCGCGATAACTTAATTGTGGCTGCACAAGAGCATCAAAAATCGATGTTTGGCCGATTATTTTCCCCTTCCGATTCCGGTTTAACCAAGCGAGCAAATGAGTTGATCGCGCTGTTTCGAATCGAGCAAGTGGCTGATCTCCCGGCAGGTAGTTTGAGTTACGGGCAACAAAAGCTGGTTGACATAGCCATGGCATTTATGAGTGAACCCTCATTGGTTTTGCTCGATGAACCTTGTGCCGGTGTTAATCCGTCCTTGGTGGGTGGTATATCGACGTTACTTAAACAACTGAATCAGAAGTACCCGGACAAAGCTTTTGTGGTGATTGAGCACAACATGGAGTTTGTGATGAACTTATGCCATCGAATTCTGGTGATGGTTGAAGGCGAAGTGTTGGCGGTGGGCACACCTGCTGAGATTCGTGGCAATCAAGCGGTACTGGACGCCTACCTTGGGAATTAACATGTCGAACGCAATTGAATTCCAGAACGTAACAGCAGGTTATAAAGATCTGATGATCTTGAATGATTTGTCGCTAACGGTTGCCACCGGGAAAATTACACTCTTAATTGGCCCTAACGGTGCGGGGAAATCGACAGTGTTGAAAACCTTGTTCGGTTTACTCAAACCGCGGCTAGGAAAAGTGATTTGTAATGGAATCGATGTGACTGGGTTTACCCAGAAAGCACTGCTCGCGCAGGGTGTGGCTTTTGTGCCCCAAGGCAGGAACCTTTTTGGTCAGTTAACAGTTTTGCAAAACTTAGAGTTAGGTGGCATTACCTTAGGTATGGAGGAAACGCGAAAACGAATTCCTGAGGTACTGAAGCTTTTCCCAAGAGTGGCGCAACGCTTGAATAGTCAAGCATCTGCGCTGTCGGGTGGCGAGCAAAAGCAGCTCGAAGTTGGGCGTGCTTTATTGCTTCGCCCTAAAGTTTTATTGATTGATGAACCATCGATTGGTTTGTCGCCCATTGTTGTGCAAGATGTATTCAAGCTACTGCGCAGCTTGGCATCGGATGGCACCACCATCATGATGGTAGAGCAGAACGTGAAAAGTGCGCTTAAAATTTCAGACGAGGCCATCGCATTAGAGTCGGGCCGCTGCGTGTTGCATAAGCGAGCTTATGAGCTTTTAGCGGACCCTGACATTGATCGCTTATTCCTTGGTTCTCGTCCAGCGCCAACAAAAGCAGATTTATAGGGCTGGTGGTTTGTACTTACGTATTTTCGCGCTCTTGCGCTAAGCTAGCGGCTTGTTAAACTTTGCTTCTGTCCAGCGCTACCGCGTTGTTGACGGTGACGTTGATTAACTTATAGGAGTTCAAGATGAAAAGAGTACTTTTAGCAAGCACAGGTGTCACTGCGTTCGTTTTATCGAGCATGGTGTTTAGCTCGGTGGTTCTGGCATCCCAAGGACGGCAATGTGTTGTTGCTGGTAGGCTAAACGAGGCTAACCAATGGGCACCTCGAATCGCAGCGGTGCAACTATTTAATGCTCAGGGAAAAATGGTTTTGTTAAGCGATAAGGCGGCGCTATCGACCGTGACCCAAGCCAAAATTAATAAGGCCGTACCATTGTCGAGCTGCGACGGTAACCAGTCGCTAAAAAAGACAGATGATTTAAGCGATGGCGGCAATGCCCGAAAACCGAACTTCATGCAGGCAACTGACGGTTGGGTTGCTGTGAAATCTGTCGCCTACCCGAGCTTAAGACCCGGCAACGGTTCTTTGGTTGAGATTCAAATTCAATAGATAAAAAATTCCCATGAGTAATCTGTTTTCTAGTTACCAACTTGCCAGCATTACATTAAAGAACCGTTTAGTCATTTCCCCCATGTGCAACTACTCTGCGCATGACGGTTTTGTGAATGATTGGCATATGGTGACAGTGGGTAGATATGCTCTGGGTGGCGCTGCAATGGTCATACTTGAAGCATCGGCGGTGCAAGCCAATGGTCGTATTACGCACGGCGATTTGGGCATTTGGAAAGACGAGCATATTTCCGGCCTAAAACGACTTGCCGATTTTTTACGCGCGAATGGCTCTGTGCCTGCGATTCAACTAGGTCACGCTGGGCGCAAGGCTAGTATGGCTCGGCCTTGGTATGGTAATGGGCCGCTTACACAAGGTGATTTTGATCGTGGCGATATGGCTTGGCCACCTAGCGCACCGAGTGATATTGCCGTTGCGCAGGGTTGGACTGTACCAAAGCAAATGAGCGTCGAAGATATTCATGCGCTCACAAATGATTTTATGGCTGCAGCAAAACGAGCTCTTGCCGCTGGGTTTGATGTGATTGAGCTTCACGCTGCCCATGGTTACTTATTGCATAGCTTTTTATCCCCATTTTCAAACAAGCGCAGTGATGTTTATGGCGGCGATAGAGCAGGGCGCAGCAAGATCGTCATCGACATTGCAATTGCGCTTCGTGCGGTTTGGCCAGACGGTAAACCATTGCTTGTTCGTTTATCGGCAATTGACGATTTAGACGGTGGTTGGGAGATCGACGATTCGATTTGGTTAGCCCAGCAACTAAGAGCCTGCGGTGTAGATGCGATTGACTGCTCTTCAGGCGGTATTGTTGGTTCGGCCAGTGCTCCTGCAACTAATGCCGTCGGTGCGGTAGCCGCACAAATGCCAGTAGCCGCCGTGCCTAGAACAAAGCGAGTTCCCGGTTTTCAAGTGCCTTGGGCTAAAGCGATTAAGGCGGGTGCGGGCATACCGACGATAGCTGTAGGTTTGATACTCACCGCGCAGCAAGCTGAAGAGGTAGTTACCTCCGGTGATGCGGATTTAATTGCCATTGCCCGCGAAGCGCTGGACGATCCAAACTGGCCAGTCCATGCTGCTCAAACCTTGGCTGCCGACAAAACCTTTGCTTTGTGGCCAAAGCAGTTTGGTTGGTGGCTCAATGTGCGACAGGGGATATTGAATAAGTTGGGCCTCTGATCGACGTTAGTTTCAAGGTTCAATTACGTTTTATTACAAATCTTGCAGATTCCTGGTCATCAAGGTGTCGATCTAGAGCGCTCTATACCTACGTACAATCAACAAAGGGTTTATATGGGTACCAAGCTAGTTAAATCGATTCGCATTGCAACAGTGGCATTCATCACGATTGCCTCGGTGACCGCTGCACAGGCGGGCGAACGCGCCGTAATCGGTGCAGTCATCGGCGCTGGTGCCGGGGCCATGATTGGCGGGCAGTTTGGTGGCCGCGAAGGTGCGATTTTAGGTGGCGCGATTGGCGCTGCTGTAGGCACAACCGTTGCAACAAGTCATCAAGGCTACGGCTATGGCCCGGCCCCAGTTGGCTATTACGGTAATAGTCGCGCACCGGTCATCATGCAGCCCGCGCCTGTATATTCGCCTGCCCCTGTTTACCTGCCAGCGCCTGTTGTTCAAGCACCTGTGGTAGTTTACCCGCAGCGGGTTGAATATGCGCCGCAAGTGGTTTATCGCGAAGTAGTGCGCTATCCAGAACATCGCCATCATGACCATGGCTATGGCAACCGCGGTTACGAAGATCGTGGTGGATATGAACGCGGCGGCTACGAGCGTGGTGGACGGTTCGCGTTCTAAATCTCTTCAAGGGTGCATCCTTTTACAAAGCGATGCACTTGTATCGATGACGTATAGGTAAATTAAATCTCGTCGATCGGCGTAGTTCTAGCCTCCAAGTTATTACCCTCGATAGCAAATCGATCACGGGTAGTGACATAAAAGCTGGCACCGAATCGCCCAACTGGGTGATAGTCTTGCAGGCGTACCCGCCAAGTCTCAATATCGACCAAACCTTCACGAACACTAAGCCATTGCACTTTGCCGATAAAAATATAGCGACTATCAGTCACGATTTTTTCATGCAAAACACATTCAAATGCAACTGGCGCTTGAGCAATTCTAGGAGGTGCAACGGTTTTTGATGGCTCAGAGGTAAAGCCGACATGAGTAAGTTCGCTAATTTCAGGTGGCAATGATTCACCGCAGGCATGCATCTCGTTGGCCATTGCCTCGTCGCAAAGATGCACGACAAATTCTTCATTCGCGAGAATATTGGTTGCTGTATCTTTTTGATGAATGCCTTGCTTGCGATTAATACTGATCATCACAATCGGCGGGTCTTCACCCATCATGTTAAACATTGAAAAAGGCGCCGCATTCACCACGCCGGTTGGGCCAATGGTTGTTACTAACGCAATTGGCCTTGGCACAATTAAGCTAGCCATAAGCTTGTAGCGCTGGTAGGCAGTGATTTGGTTGAAGTCTATTTCCATAGGGTAAGGATATCAGTGCAGTTACTCGGAGACGATTTGAAGCGTGGTTTTTTGACAGGGTAATATGTCAGCTAATTTGCTTTTTTCTTCACCTAGGGCCGTTACTATGACAACCACTTATCCAAACACGCAACTTTTCATCGAAAACCAATGGCGAGAAGCTACGGGCGGCAAATCGCTTGCAGTAATTAACCCAGCTAGTGGGAAAGAAATTGGCCGTGTGGCCCATGCCACTATTGCTGATATGGATGTTGCATTACTGGCCGCTCAAAAAGGCTTTGAAGCTTGGAAAGTGATCTCAGCTTTAGAGCGTAGCAAGGTAATGCGCAAAGCCGCCGGTTTACTGCGAGAACGTGCTGATTCGATTGCATGGTTGATGACGCAAGAGCAAGGCAAGCCACTAGCGGAAGCGAAAATCGAAGTAATGGCTGCTGCTGACATTGTCGAATATTTTGCCGAAGAAGGCCGCCGTGTGTTCGGTCGCATCGTTTCGCCGCGCGCTTGGAATGTTCAGCAACAAGTATTGAAAGAGCCTGTCGGCGTGGTTGCTGCATTCACTCCGTGGAATTTTCCAATTAACCAAGTGGTACGAAAGCTTTCTGCGGCGCTTGCAACAGGTTGCAGCATGATTGTAAAAGCACCTGAAGAAACGCCTGCGTCGCCCGCTGAACTGATTCGTGCTTTTATCGATGCGGGCGTACCAGCGGGTACAGTTGGTTTGCTTTACGGCAACCCAGCTGAGATTTCTTCCTATTTAATCGCGCATCCGATTGTTCGTAAGATTACCTTTACCGGTAGCACGCCTGTAGGTAAGCAATTGGCGGCAATGGCAGGGCAGTACATGAAGCGTGCCACTATGGAGTTAGGCGGCCATGCACCAGTCATCATTGCGGAAGATGCTGATATTGCATTGGCAGCAAAAATGATGGGCGGTGCAAAGTTTCGAAATGCTGGTCAGGTGTGTATTTCACCAACTCGCTTCTTAGTTCAAAACAGTGTGAAGGCTGAATTTACGCAAGCGCTGCTAGCTATGACTAGTAAAGTCAAAGTGGGCGATGGTATGGCGGAAAGTACAACAATGGGGCCTTTAGCTAACTCCCGCCGATTGGCGGCAATGAAGCAAATCACCGAACGCACCGTGCAAGCAGGCGCGACGGTTGCCGTGGGTGGTGAGCAAGTTGGAACATCGGGTAATTTCTTTGCGCCGACCATCTTTACCGACGTGCCACTCGATGCCGATATTTTCAATAACGAGCCATTTGGCCCGATGTTAGGAATTCGTGGTTTCGATACTGTGGAGCAAATGGTGGTAGAAGCCAACCGACTCCCGCTCGGTTTATCGAGTTATGCGTTCACCCGTAGCTTGAAGAACGCACATTACATCACTCATAACATTCAAGCCGGTATGCTGTGGATAAACCAAGCAGCTGCGCCTGTGCCTGAAATTCCATTCGGCGGCATAAAGGATTCTGGCTATGGTAGTGAGGGTGGTTCAGAAGCGCTTGAGGCTTACTTGAATACCAAAACAGCCGTTACGACGATGATGTAATGGCAAGGCTTAACGCCGTTCAATAAACTGTCGAATGCGTTGAGCCATAGCGGTTGCGTGGCCAGAGTAATCTGGCCCAGCTCCCGCCACCATGTATTGACTAGAGCCCTCGGAAGTGAGGGCTGTTTTTCTTCTACCTGCACTCGACAACGCAGGAACAATGTCGTTTTCTGCATAGATATCGAGTATGGGCATGGTGTAGCGACGCATCGTCCATGAATAGCTGCCAGTGAGCGACATGCACACCCATGCACTAAAGTTGTTTTTCGAAAAGTTTTCATCAAGGTATTCATTGGCCATCCATGAACCCATGGTATGGCTCAGCAGCACTGGCTTATCGAAACCTTTTTTATTGAGCCAAGCGATGCTTTGAGCGATTCGATCTTTTGCGTCCCCAAACACTTTGGGGTAGTAATCTTCTAGTTTCGCGTCTTTTCCTTGTATCGGAAGTTGTATCGCTAATGTCGTATAGCCAAGATCATTTAAGCTACTTCTTAGCTGCCCGATAATGCCAAAATCTGGGTGGGAGCCTACGCTATGAAGCAAAATAATCGCCTTGGTTTTGTCTTTACCAGCCGCGAATAGCCCCAAGAATTCTTTGCCGCTGGTGGCGCGAATTTTGACCGCATCTCCAACTACCAGCTGCGAGATGACTTGCTCTTCATAACGCGCTTCTCGGTCGTAGTCTTGGGCGTGAACTGCCTGGAATGATTGGCATAAAAACCCGAGACTTATGGGGAGCAAGCTTCTGCAATTTGTTTGGAAAAGCTTAATTGGTTTAAAAGTTTGCATAATGGAATTTGCTCGAAGGTTACTTTCGTGGCCGGGGCGTGTTTAAACGTGTTGCGCTAGGATAGTCCTAAAGCGGTATTGATAAAACTTCTGGAAGCATAGGATGAAAATAGTTCATTGCGTGAGTGGCTTTTTTGCCATCGGATTGTTAACAAGTTGCACTTCAACGGTAACTCCTACTGGGAATGCTGCACCTGCCACAATACGGTTGCCGGTGTTAACTTGCTCAGCGCTGGTCGGTGTAATGCCTGCTTCAGTCATCGGTGTCTTAGCGGGGCAAGTGACGATTCGTAGCGCTCAGGCGGTTGCCGCGTCACCCATTAGCGTCAATGCTGCTGGGCCAACACCCGCCAGTTTAATTAACCCTGCAAAGCCCGATTATTGCCAACTACTAGGGTTTATAGCGCCTATTGACGCCACCGCGCCCAATATTGAGTTTCAAATCAATATGCCAACTTCGTGGAATGGCCGCTCTGTGCAATACGGCGGTGGTGGTTTTAATGGCGTACTGATTAACGCGCTCGGTTTGGTACCTAGCGGGCGTTTCGATTTACCGGCACCGCTACAGAATGGCTTTGTGACTTACGGTACCGATTCAGGCCATCAGAACAAGCCGAATACTCCGCCACAGGTGTTTGCGCTGAATGATGAAGCGCTAGATAACTTTACGCACCTCTCGTACAAAAAAGTTCGTGACGTAGCGGTCGAGGCAATGAAGCGGTATTACGGCGAAGGCCCGAATAAACTTTATTTTGCCGGTAGTTCCGAAGGGGGGCGCGAGGGTATGTTGGTTGTCCAACGTTACCCGAATGATTTCGATGGCGTGTTTAGTCGGGTACCTGTACTCAACTGGGTAGGGTTGCAGATGTTCGGTACGCGAAGCGGTATTTCGCTCTCGGGTGCCTCATGGATTAACCCATCCAAGGTGAAGCTGGTGCATGAGGCTACCTTGGCCGCTTGCGATACCTTAGATGGTTTGGCAGACGGCATCGTGAGCGATTTTCAGGCTTGTGAAAAGAAATTCGATCCTACCGCGTTGCGCTGCCCAAACGGTGCGGATGCTGGCGATCAGTGTTTGAGCGATGGGCAGGTGAATGCCGTAAAGCTTTTACGTACTCCTTTGAAGTACCCGTTCCCGATGGCCAATGGCGTAACGCAATATCCGGGTTATGCAATGGGCGGTGAAGGTACGGTAGGTAGTGGGCCAACTGGCGGTTGGGTAAGTTGGTGGACTGGGCAATCTGCACCCACTATACCGCCGGGGCCAGCCAACAGCATTACTTGGTTTTACGGTGCAGGTGCAGTGCAGTATTTTTTTGCTAGAGATGCCAACTACGATGTGCGTAACTTTAAGCCTGGCGACTTTGCGGAGAGGGTGCGCGCGCTTTCGCAAAACATGGATGCCACCAACCCCGATCTTTCTGCTTTCAAAGCACGTGGTGGCAAACTGATCATGATGGAGCACATTGCCGACTATGCTCAGAGTGCTAATGCGGGCATTCAATACTTTAAGACTGTTAAGAATAAAATGGGAGAGGGCACGGTAGGTGATTTTGCACGTTTATATCTAGCCCCAGGTGTAGACCATGTTGGTTCAGGTGCACCTGCCAACATCGACATGCCTAATTTACTAGTTGATTGGGTTGAGCGCGGCAGAGCACCGGGGACAAAACAACTATTGATACTGACAGAACAAGAAACGGTGCCGCCATTTAAAGCACTGCGCCAGCGGCCTATGTGTGAATTCCCGTTGGTGCCGCGTTACAAATCAGGCGACGTGGATGCGGCAAGCAGCTTTGCTTGCGAGAAATAAAAGATACATAGTGTAGATAGGGTAGACAAAAATGGCTGAGTTTGTTTTAGTGCATGGTGCTTGGCATGGTGGTTGGTGTTGGCAAAGAATATTGCCTGCGTTGATTAAAGCTGGGCATAAAGCTCACGCGCTGACCTTAACTGGGGTTGGCGATAGATCGCACCAGTTATCGCCCAATATTAATTTAGATACACATATTGCCGATGTTCTCGCTCTCATTGCTAACGAAGAGTTAACTCAACCTATCTTGGTAGGCCACAGTTATGGCGGCATGGTTATCACCGGCACTGCCGATCGATTGATGGCTGCATATGAAGCCAAAAACGAGAATCCCAAGGTTGCTAAGCTTGTGTATGTCGATGCGATATTGCCATTGCCAGGTGAGTCTTGGTCGAGCACCCAAAACCCGGATATGGTGAAGGCCAGAACCGAGAGTGCGATGGGCCATCCCTTAAAGGGTATTGCAGTTCCGCCCGCATCTGGCTTTGGGTTGGAAGGTGCAGATGCTGATTGGGTGAATCGCAGGCAACGGCCGCAGCCTTTGGGTACTTATCTACAACCTTTGCAATTCGATATTGCAAGGTTAGCGAGGTTGCCACGCTACTTTTACGATTGTGTGGCACCAGCATCGCCAGGTATCGCACCAAGCCGGTTACGGGTGCGTGACGAGAAGTTTTGGGGCGGCGGTTGGGATTTGACCGAGTTGCAAACGGGGCATGATGCTATGGTTAGTGCGCCGGAGGAGCTGGTTAGGTTGTTGATGGGTTTGGCGTAACACCCTTGACTTACTTAGAGCCGATTCAGATTGAACATCAGCACGGCTCTTTGCTTTTCTGCGAAGCCTGTCCTATTGCGCTTTAAGGTTCTCTAATCTGGCCGTGGCAATTTGGTGTAAGTAGGTTTGCCTGGGCAAGCAGTTAAGCAACTTGAGCCCGGAAGAAAAATTCCGACGCACCCCCTATAGATTCCTAGAACCCGCTGTTTTGCGAGATTACTGGTTGCTATTATAAATGTCTGTACTGCCGATCTTATTAAAACATTGACGACATAGAAGTTTTTATGCGCTACGCTTACCTGCCAATTGTTGCCTTCTTCGCCGTAACCGTTCGGGTGAGCTAGGTCGATTTGCATATCAGGATTAATGATGAAGATTCAATTTTCTCCCCTCGCTGGCGCGTTTCTCACTCTTGGTTTATTGACTGGGTATTCCTTCGCGCAAGCACCTTCGCCTACACAAATACGCATCGAAAAATTTACGCCTACGGGCGTTGATGCGCTGATCGAACAAACCAGCGTTCGCTTCAATACAAATGTCTCTGCATTGGGTGAAAAGTCCAACATTCCGGTGAGCGTGGTTTGCAATGGGCAGAAAATGCCGTTGGTGCGGGCGCGGTGGGCGACTGGCGAACAGTGGGAAGCGAGTTTTGCGGAGCCTATTGCTGCAGGCAGCCAATGCGAAGCGGTGGTGAGTTTGGCCAATAACCCTGGCTTTAAACCTGTAACGTTTAAGTTTGCAAGTGCGCAACCGGTAGTTATTCGTGCGTGGCCAGATAGCTATGAGCGCATCGATGAAAATCAGATTTTTGTGTTGCAAACCAACGTACCGTCGAACGTTTCAATTGCCGATGCGTTTAAGGCGGGTAAACCCTATTGCAGTAGTTCGAAGTTTGGTGAGCGCATCGATTTACAACTGGTGAAGCCTGAAGAGGCTAAGGCAGTTGTCGATGCGTTGAAGAAGCAATTGCCTAGGGGGTTAGATACGGCTCGGTTGGCGGTGGCGCGTTGTGCGCGGCCATTAGGGGAAGATGCGCGAGTGAATATTGTGTGGGGTAAGGCCATCGAGTATTCAACCCAACCAGCGTTTCGCGCTTCCATGACTTGTGAGCGAGAGCAGGCAAATCGGCCGTGTATTCCCGTCAGGCCGGTGAGCCTGGTTTTTTCAACCCCTGTGAGCGTGAAGGATGCAAAGGAGATTGTGCTGAAATCAGCAAAGGGCCAAGTGATTAAGGCGACAGTTGGCGCTAGAGACGGTGACGAGATAACGTCGGTTGAGTTTAAGCCGCCGTTTGAGGAAAGCATGCAATACACGGTGGTGCCGGGCAAAGGTTTAATCGATTTGTTCGGTCGAACCTTAACTCAAACCTCGCTCGATTCGCTGAAGTTTAAGACAGGTAATGCGCCGCCCTTGGCGAAATTTTCTGCAAGTTTTGGTGTGGTTGAGCGTCAGATTGGCGCGTTACCCGTGACTATCCGAAACCTTGGCCAAAAAGATGGTTTGTCGATTCGTTCTGAAAGCACTTCTGATGACGCGAAGTTGATTCAATGGCTGCAAATGTCTGAGTTTGAGAGCCGCAATGAATACACGACTCGGCAGATACCGCTTCTGGCAAAAGACGGCGCGTTGAAGCCTTTGAATGTTCCCGCCTTGGCCACGACACAATCTATGCAGGTAATGGGTATTCCGCTAACGCAACCTGGGTTGCACAGGGTTGAAATCGAAAGCGACGTGCTGGGCAAGACTATCTTAGAGCCACGCGCAGACGGTACTGATCGAAAAATGTATGTGCGCTCTTATGCGCTCGTTACTGGAATGGCGGTGCATTTGAAACTCAGCAGTGAGAATGCCTTGGTATGGGTAACGTCACTTGAAACCGGCAAAGTAATTCCCGAGGCGCAGCTCAATGTTTTGAATTGTTTGGGCGACAGTGTTTGGAAAGGCGTGACTGACAAAAATGGTATTGCTCGGATTGCGGAGCCTTTAGCCAAAGTTGCTCCTGCTAAGTGTGAGGCAGCGGGTAAGAAAGTATCGGCAATGTTTGCTGAAAAATCGAAAGCTAGCGATAGCAAGGCGAAGCAAGCCCCCGTAGAAGATGCCAGGGATGAGGGAGGCTACGACCAGCCTGCTGCTTGGTATGTCGCTACAGCAAGGAAAGACAATGATTTCTCGTTCGTTTCAAGCACCTGGAATGAGGGCATAGAACCGTGGCGCTTTAACGTGAGTACAAGTTATGGCAGTAGCCCGGAAGAGGCATTGTTTGGGCACACGATCTTCGCTCGCAACTTGTTGCGCCAAGGCGAAGTGGTGCATATGAAGCACATGTTCCGAAAAGCAGTTGCGGCTGGCCTAGCTCGCCCCGGTGCGGAGATTATGAATGGTTTTACAACAATTGAAATTGCCCATCAAGGTTCGGAACAAACCTATACCGTGCCCATTAAGTGGCTAACGCATGACAAGAAGGGTGGCACGGCAACATCTGAATGGTCAATTCCCGCTCAGGCAAGGTTAGGTATGTATTCGGTACGCGCCGTAAAAGCGAATACAAGCAACACGAGCGAACTCGATAATGGCGCTGGGGTCAATTCGGTTGATCTTGGCGGTTTTCAGGTCGCTGAATTTCGCTTACCAACGATGCGCGGCGTGATTGATGTGAAATCCGGCAATGACGTGGCTGTGCAAATGAATTTCATTAATGGTGGGGCTGCTGCTGGGCTATCGACCACAGTGAGTGCGTTGGCTAATCGATACAACCCAAGGTTTTCTGAATACCCTGAGTTTAGTTTTGGTGGGGTTGCATCGAAATTAGGAATTCGAATTGAAGACGAAGAAAGAAATGAAGCAACTGAGAGTAATGCAAGTATCCAAACCATACCCGAGAAGTTAAAAAAGTTAAGAGGGCAGACCGATAGTGTTCTTTTAGCTGATAAGAAGGAGTTGAAGCTAGACGCCAACGGTGCGGGTAAGTTGCTATTGAATGCCAAGCCTACGGTATTTTCAGAAGCTCAAAGCATAAGGGTGGAAGTAAACTACCCTGACCCTAATGGTGAGATTCAAACCATATCGAATAGTGCGGTGGTGTGGCCAGCTCATTTAGTGCTAGGTTTTAAAGGCAGCGATTGGTGGGCTGGTAAGGATAGGACGCATCAGATCATTGCGCTGTCTCCAGCAGGTAAACCAATAGCAGGTGTGGCAGTCAGCGTTGACGGTTTTGTCAAGACAACGACGAGTGTTCGCAATCGAACCGTTGGCGGCTTTTATCGATATGAAAACAATACCGAATACAAAGCGCTTGGCGAGGTATGTAGTGGCAAGACAGATGCAAAAGGGATGTTGAATTGCACGATTGCAAAAGCCAGTCTAGACAATAAAGAGCGCAATTCAAGTGCAAACCTACTTTTGCTTGCTACTGCTAAAGATAGCAATGGCCAAGAAGCTAATGCAGGTAAGCAGGTTTGGTCCTACAACTATGGCGGGGATGAGGCCAGCGATACATCTTGGTATGAGCAAGGCGATAGTGACCGAATTGATTTGATTCCAGAGAAGCGCACGGTAGTTGCTGGTGAGAACGCACGGTTTCAACTATTGATGCCGTTCGAGAAAGCAACGGCATTGGTTTCTGTCGAACGTGAAGGAATTATTGAGGCGTTTGTGATGGAACTGAATCGCGGCAACCCGACGATTGAAGTGCCAATAAAGGCAGAATATGCCCCGAACGTTATGGTCTCGGTTCTCGCGATTCGCCCTCGCTTGGAACCTTTGAGTTGGGGTAGTTTCTTTACTTGGGGTTGGAAGTCGCCCTTGCAATGGTGGAAGTCTAGAAAACAATCGCTGTTGCCTGCCACTGCAATGGTTGATTTGGCCAAGCCTAGTTTTCGAATTGGTTTAACCGAAATAAAAGTGCCTGCAACGCAATCGTTAAAAGTCACTGTGATGCCTTCAATGCTGAAGGTAGAACCGAGGCAAGAAGTTACTGCCATGGTGCAAGTGCAAGGCATGAAAGCGAGAGATAAAACACCTTCGCGTATCGCTGTAGCCGTGGTTGATGAGGCATTGCTAGAACTGAAAGCCAACGATAGCTGGGATTTGGTGGCTGGTTTGTGGCGCAATCGAAGCTATGGTGTGCAAACATCGACCGCGCAAATGCTAGTGATAGGTAAACGCCACTTTGGATTGAAAGCCCAAGCCCCCGGCGGAGGTGGCGGACGTGGTGCAACCCGTGAAATGTTGGATACGCTTGCCTATTGGAACCCGGATGTGGTGCTAGATAGCGAAGGCAAAGCGCAGATTAAATTTAAAGCCAATGATTCCTTGACGCGATTCAGGGTGATGGTGTTTGCAGAATCGGGCGACGATCTAGTTGGTACGGGTTCGACTGCGTTCGATGTGACTAAAGACTTGCAAATCATTTCTGGCTTACCGCCATTGGTGAGAGAAGGCGACCAGATTACCGCCAGCGCTACTTTGCGAAACACGACGAATGCGCCACTTACCGTGCAATTCAAAGCCGCTGCTGGAAAATTTAGTTTCGAGCAAGCCATTGAGCTACCGGCGCAAGCTAACCAGCAGGTGAATTGGCCTGTGAACTATGCAGCAGAGCAGGATAGTGCTTCGATATTGGGTGACTTGAAGTGGCTGTTAAGAGCGACCTCGGGCCAGCGGAGTGACGAGCTTACAGTGACTCAAGTGGTGAAGCCCTTTGTGGCCAATGGCATTGTTGCAGCCCAGTTGGTTCGCGTTGATGGCCCGCAATCGATACCAGTGAAAGCACCAGTTGGTGGTATTTCTGGCCGAAGCCAAGTACGAGTGGAGTTTACTGAGAAGCTTGGGTTTGCAACGGCGGGTGTGAAAAGATACTTTGATGAGTATCCGTTTTATTGCCTTGAGCAGCGCACCTCCAAAGCGGTGGGCATGCGCAGCGCGCCGTTGTGGAAAATCATTTCCGATACCTTGCCAACTTATTTAGATAAAGATGGTTTGGCTGCCTACTATCCGTCGGAACGAACCCAAGGCAGTGATGTACTGACAGCCTATGTTATTTCTGCCGCGCATGCGGGTAAATGGGTAATACCGGAGGAGCCATTAGAGCGCATGTTGAATGCCTTGAGCTTGTTTGCTCAAGGCAAGTTACGACGCGATTTGTACAGCCCGAGTAGTTTTGTTGGTGTCGATTCAGCTCGATTGCTAACAGCGATTGAAGCGCTTACCTTACACGGTAGAGCAACACCGGCCATGCTTTCAGTGATTGATGCGTCTGCAGAGAGTATGGCGAAATGGCCAACATCGCAGGTGATTGATTGGGTATCGGTGGTGGCGCGAATGAAGTTTGATGCCGCTAGGACCAAGCAAAAAGAACAATGGTTAGCCCAAGGCTATGGTGTATTGCGGAATCGCATGCGTATGGTCGGCATGGAGATGACTTTCGACAACGAGGGCAGGGATGACTGGTGGTGGATGATGGCCAGTAGCGATACTAACGCTGCGAAACTGCTGTACGCGATCATGGATAGCCGTGAAAGTTCGCCAGCGCTCTTAGCTGAATGGTTGCAAGACATGCCTAGATTGATGCAAGGTCTGATGGCTAGGCAGCGTAATGGCGCATGGGGTACAACCACAGCCAATTTGTGGGGTAGTTTTGCGTTAGAGAAATATGCGCAAGGCTTTGAGCGTGATGCCGTGACTGGTTCCACCACTGTCGATTTGGGAGCAAGAACGGCAACTAGTGCGTGGCTTACAGCCACAGTGGCTGGTGGCCCTAACTCTGCTAAGCAATTAGAAGTGCCTTGGCCTTCAGACAAGGAAGTAACTGCTGCAGGGCAAGCTAATGGAGCCCGGGCAGATCGACTTGACATTAAGCACCAAGGTACCGGTCGCCCCTATGCCACTGTGATGGTGGTAGCTGCTATTCCCGTCCAAGGTGCCGTTGACCAAGGCTTTAAGCTGGCTAAGAAACTTATCCCGGTTTCGCAGGCCCAAGCGGGTAAGGTGACTGTGGGTGATGTTTATCGAGTGGAGCTAACCATTGATGCCGCACAGAGCATGACTTGGGTGGCAATGTCGGACACCATCCCTGCAGGCGCAAGCATTTTAGGCAGCTTGCGGGCTAGTGAAGTGGAGTTGAAAAAGAGCAGCGAAGCGGCGAGCAAACCGAGTAATGATGGTTCGCGCAGGAGTTATGCATGGTTGGCATTCGAGGAGCAACGTTTCGATTCTTATCGCGCGTTTTATGAGTACTTGCCAAAAGGTGTCACAACCTTGAGCTATACCTTCCGGGTATCGCAAGCCGGTGTATTGAAGGTGCCAGCGAGTAGGATCGAAGCCATGTATAAGCCTAGCGTATATGGGTTGCTGCCGAATGCGGATTGGACAGTGGTGGCCAAATGATGTCGATGCCAAGCAAGGGTCTTATAGTTTTAGGTGGTTGCCTTACAACGGTTGTTGTCGCTCTGGCGGCATGGCAAACGCAACCTAAAGTATTGCGTTTGCCGACAGCTGAGGTAGCCCCGTCATCGAATGCTTACTTAATGGACAGGCAAGGACAAGCGCTACATACGATTCGATTAAACGAAAATGAACGACGTTTGGAATGGGTGCCTTTAAGCAAAGTGTCACCCGCTTTGGTGAGCGCAGTATTGTTAGCGGAGGATAAGAATTTTTATTCTCACGGCGGTGTCGATTTTGTCGCTACTGCTGCAGCGGTTGGGCAGAACACCTATGCATTGCTCACAGGTTCAAAGGCTAGACGTGGCGCCAGTACGATATCAATGCAGCTCGTGGGTCAAATCTTGGCCGATTCTGTTCAATCGCAGGGCCAACGTTCTAGGAGGAATTTCTGGGCGAAACTGCAGCAAATGCGTTCGGCATGGCAGTTGGAAAATCAGGCGAGTAAAAACGAACTTCTTGAAGCCTACCTCAATACAATTTACTATCGCGGCGAGCAACGGGGTATTGAAGCTGCTGCCCAAGCATTCTTTGCGAAGAGTGCCGTTGGCCTTACCCACCGGGAATCCGCCGTATTAGCGAGTTTGATCGCAGCGCCTCAAGCCAAGCCTGCGTTAGTGGCTAAGCGGGCATGCCGTTTGTACCTTCACCTTGCCGAGCATTGCGAGCCGCAAGATATGCCGATTGCTCGTTTAAATAAGCCCTATGTTCAGCGGCATGATGACAACTTCGTGCCGCACGTTGCCCAACGCCTAAAAGCTACCCAAACACTGGTAAGTGGTAAAACTCTACAAACGAGTATTGATTTACCGACTCAAAAGCATGCTCAACAAGCATTGGCAGAACAGCTTCGCGAGTTAGTTAACCGTGGCGTTGAAGACGGTGCCGTGGTGGTTCTCGATAACGCGACTGGGCAAGTGCTTGCCTATGTAGGTTCAAGCGGGGATTTCTCCCGAGCTGCGCAATTTGATGCTGCGGCTTCGCTTAGGCAAGCTGGCTCCACACTCAAGCCGTTTTTATATGCCATGGCGATTGAGAAGAAAAAGCTTACGGCCGCATCGCTCATTGATGATTCTGCTTTTGCCATTCGCACTGCCGATGCGCAATATGTGCCACGCAATTACAGCGAAGACTACAAAGGTTGGGTAAGCGTACGCAAGGCGCTGGCTAGTTCTTTAAATGTGCCAGCGGTGCGAACCCTGGCAATGCTCGATATTGATGAGTTTGCGAACTCCTTACGACACATTGGGTTGCAATCTGTTTCGCATGACGGGGGCTTCTACGGATACAGCCTTGCCTTGGGGAGCGCAGACGTGCGCTTGATCGATTTGACGAACGCCTATCGAGCTTTAGCTAACGGTGGTTTGATGTCGCCACCAAGTTTCTTGCCAACTACGAATGAGAGCAAAAGAGTGATGTCGGCCGAGGTGGCCTACATTGTGAGCGATATGTTGAGCGACAATGAAGCCAGAGCATCAACCTTTGGCTTGGATAGCGCTTTGCGTTTACCGTTTCGCGCCTCTGTAAAAACGGGCACTAGCAAAGACATGCGTGATAACTGGTGCATTGGGTTTAGTGAGAGATTTACCGTGGGAGTTTGGGTGGGTAATGCCAGTGGCACACCCATGCGCGGTGTTTCAGGTGTGAGTGGTGCTGCGCCGATTTGGAATGGCATGATGCGGTTTGTGCATAGCGGGGTTGCGTTGAATTCAACTCGTGCATTGCCGCCTGCACTAGTGGTGACCCAACCGATTTCGTTCGTGGGCGTTTCCGAACCAGAGCGTAACGAATTGTTTTTGGCTGGAACGCAGACCAAAGAAATTCGCTTAGTAAGCCAAGCCAATAGAGCTAGCCGTTTAATTGCCTATCCAGTTGATGGCGCGATTTATGCCATCGATCCAGACATTCCGTTGACGAAGCAGGTGATTCGATTTACTTCTGGTACTTCTACACCGGCCAATGCGCAATGGCGGCTCAATGGTAAGAACTACCCGAATGCGATGGCTTGGAAGTTGGCGGTCGGTAAGCATAGCCTGGCCTTACATAGCCAAAGTGGCGCATTGCTTGAACAGGTGAGATTCGAGGTGCGAGGGGCTCCTAGTTAGGCGATCGCTCTTTCTCAATACAGCCCATGGGTTCTTGCATGCAAACGACTTAAGCCCAGCAAAATGTTCGTGTTGGGCGTTTCTATTCCAGTCATTTTTCCAAGTTCGGTAACCACGGTAACGAGAGCGTCGAGTTCGATTGATTTACCTGCTTCCACGTCTTGCAACATCGAAGGCTTGAAGGCCCCTAATTTTCGTGTAACGAGATGCCTGTCTTCAGGTTCTTGATCAATCACTATCCCTAATCGGTTACCAATCTCTTTTGCTTCCAACATGATCGAAGAGATAAAGGCTCGCACCAAATCGTCATCGAGAATTTTGTCGGTTGTGGCACCTGTCATGCCGGAAATTGGGTTCACCGTCATGTTGCCCCAAAGTTTGAACCAAACATCTTTCTGAATTTCAGTGCTGGTAACGGTTTCGTATCCGGCCTGAGTAAACACATCATGGAGGATTTGTAATCTTGCGGAGTTGCCGCCTGAGGGCTCGCCAATAATGAGTTTGTTGCCGAACTGGTGTTTAACCAAACCGGGTTCAGGGGTTGAGCAGGTGGCATGTACGACGCAACCAACAACCTGTTCGGCAGGAATAGCGTTTGCAATCACGCTGCCTGGGTCGATAGAGGGTAATTGCCGATTTGCGAATGCACCACCGAAGCCATTGAGAAACCACCAAGGTACGCCATTCATTGCCGTAAACACTAATGTTTTTGGGCCTATCATAGGGCCAATTGCTCGCGCGACGTCTGGCATCGACTGAGCTTTTACCGAGACAATGATGAGGTCTTGCGCGCCAAAATCTGCGGGCTTATCCGAGGCTTTTACTGGCACTTGAATTTCTTGCCCAGTGTTCTGAAGCAGGCGCAGGCCCTTGGCTTGTAATGCGGCTAAGTTAGCACCACGAGCAACGACACTCATCTCATGGCCTAGTGCACCCACTCTTGCGCCTAACCAACCACCAATGGCACCCGCACCGTAGATTCCTATTTTCAAATTGCTCAATTTGCTCACTTTGAAGTCCTAAAGTTACTGCTGCTCAAATTCTTGAATGACTTGAATAATATCTTCGCCATAGCGCGCACGTTTAGTTTCGCCTAAGCCTGAAATTTGTTCAAGCGTCGACATTCGAGTCGGCTTTTCCGTCGCGAGCAATTGCATGGTCGCATCGTGCATCACTACATAAGCGGGTACGTTATCTTGTTTTGCTCGTTGCGTGCGCCACGAACGTAAGGCGTCGAATAGGCCTTGGTCTTGGACATTGGCCATGACAGTTTTTTTAGGCTTTGCGCTGCCGCTGTTTACACCTCTATTTGCGGCTTTGCCTCGTCCAGTGCTGGTCTCGTTAGCTTCGAGCAAGCTTTGCCGCAAGGCAAGTCGCCGCTCGCCTTTTAATATCGACCTAGCTGCATCGGTAAGTTTTAATGTATTGAATGCTTGGGCATCGACCGATAAAAGCCCGAGTGCAATGGCTTGCCTCAGGACGGTACGCCATTGTTTCTCATCAAGCTCGGCGCCTACGCCAAAAACGGCCAAGGCATCGTGTTGAAAGCGAGTGATTTTTTCAGTGGTTTTACCTCGCAACACATCGATAAGATGCAGGGCACCGAAGCGCTGCCCGGTACGGTAGCAACAAGATAGTAGCTTTTGCATAACTTCCGTGCCGTCAAAAGTGACTGGTGGTGTTTTGCAGTTGTCACAGTTCCCGCATTGATATTGCGGCCCACGCTCTTCGCCGAAGTAGGTCAGCAAATGTCGCCGTCTGCATTGCGCACTTTCTGCAAGTGCTAACAACGCATCAAGCTTGCCGGTGCATACTTGCTTGTATTCATCGCTCGCTTCGGACTGATCAATCATGCGCCGTTGTTGTACAACGTCTTGCAGTCCGTAAGTCATCCAAGCGTTAGAAGGTAAACCATCGCGTCCGGCGCGGCCAGTTTCTTGGTAATAACCTTCAATGCTTTTGGGCAAATCTAAATGGGCGACGAAGCGCACATCGGGCTTGTCAATACCCATGCCGAAAGCAATGGTTGCCACAATTACTACACTTTCGTCCCTTAGGAAACGAGCCTGGTTTTTGCTCCGTACTTCCGTGTCAAGGCCTGCGTGGTAGGGCAGGGCGTCGAAGCCTTCTTCTTGGAGAAATGCGGCCGTCATATCGACTTTGCTGCGAGATAAACAGTACACAACACCGGCATCGCCTTCGTGATATTTTCGAAGAAACTGTAACAACTGCTTTTTTGGATCGGTTTTCTCGACGATGAGATATTCGATATTTGGCCTATCGAAGCTGGATACGAAAACTCTTGCTCGTTGCAAGCTTAGCCTTTCGATAATCTCTTGGCGAGTCAGCGTATCCGCAGTAGCCGTCAGCGCGACTCTTGGCACTGAAGGAAATCTCGCTGCCAGCACGCAAAGCTGCGCATACTCTGGTCGAAAGTCATGCCCCCACTGTGAGACGCAGTGAGCTTCATCAATAGCGAACAATGCAATCTTGCAGTCGTTTAGCAAACTCATGCAGCGCTCGGTCAGCAAGCGCTCAGGTGCCACGTAAAGCAAATCGAGCTTGCCTAGGCGCAATGCTTGTTCGACTTCAGCAGCTTCTCGTTGGCTTAAGCTAGAGTTTAAATATGCGGCCTTAATGCCCACTGCGGTGAGCGCGCTCACCTGATCTTGCATTAACGCGATCAATGGCGATACAACAATGCCCGTACCTTCGCGCATGAGAGAGGGCAACTGATAGCACATGGATTTGCCGCCACCCGTTGGCATAAGCACTAGGCAGTCGCCCCCGTTAGCAACGGTTTCGATAATGGCCTGTTGCTCGCCTCGAAACGCGTTATAGCCGAAGTACTTTTTAAGTAGGCTAGCCCCTAGCACTCAGTGCTTCCCACTTTTCTAGCGCTACAAGTAGCTCATCTTCAATGACTGCATTACGTTGTTGCATGGCGGTCGCAGCTTTTGGGTCAGTTCGATATATAGAACCTTCAGCAAGCGCTTTTGCAATCGTGCGTTGCTCTGCTTCTAAGGAATCGATGAGCTTGGGCAGGGCATCCAGTTCGCGTTGCTCTTTATAACTGAGTTTTGGGCCTTTAGTTGGCGCTGCAACCGTTGCAATGACCTTTGTTTCAGTTGAAGCAGTTTTGGGTTCAGGTGCAATTTGGCTAAGCGAAGATGCCAGACTCAGGTTCGCAAGGCTGGCCAAGTTATTGCCTGATTGAGTCATCCAATCCTGAAAGCCGCCCTCATACTCACGCCATTTACCCGGCTTCTCAAAAGCAATCGTGCTGGTCACCACGTTATCTAAAAACTCTCTGTCGTGGCTTACCAAAAATACCGTGCCCTTGTAGCTTTGCAGCAAGTCTTCCAGTAGCTCCAATGTTTCGATGTCCAAATCGTTGGTTGGCTCATCGAGCACCAAAATGTTGGCAGGCCTTGCGAATAAACGCGCAAGCAAAAGCCGATTCCGTTCACCACCACTTAGCGATTTGATAGGCGACATGGCCCGCTTAGGGCTAAACAAGAAATCCCCTAGGTAACTCATCACATGCGTACGCTTGCCGCCAATCTCTACCCATTCCGAGCCGGGGCTGATGAAATCCATCAATGTCGCATCAGGGTCAAGCGCTTCGCGCATTTGATCGTAGTAAGCAACTTGCAAGTTGGTACCTTGCTTTACCGTGCCGCTGTCCGGCAGCAGTTCACCGAGAATAAGTTTGAGCAGGGTAGTTTTACCGGCACCATTTGGGCCGATTAAACCAACTTTGTCACCCCGCAGCACGATGGCTGAAAAGTCTTCAATAATGTTTTTGTGCCCGAAACGTACATTCACGTTTTCAAGTTCAGCAACAATCTTGCCGCTCTTCTCACCTGCATCAACGTTTAATCGAACGCTACCGACTTGCTCTCGGCGAGCTTGGCGATTAGCCCGTAACTCTTGTAAACGATTCACTCGCGATACGCTGCGAGTGCGGCGAGCTTCAACGCCTTGGCGAATCCATACTTCTTCTTGGCTGAGCAACTTGTCGGCTTTGGCGGCGAGTACAGCTTCCTCGGCCAATTGCTTGACTTTGAATTCTTGGTAAGTCGTGAAGTTACCGGGGTAGCTGCGTAAATTGCCTCGATCGAGTTCTAAAATTCGAGTTGCAAGCTGATCGAGAAAGACTCGATCATGGGTGACGTACACCACCGCACCCTTGAACGATTTAAGCAAGCCTTCAAGCCAGCCGATAGAGGCAATGTCTAAGTGATTGGTAGGTTCGTCGAGTAAAAGCACATCGGGCTGGGCCACTAATGCCTGAGCTAACGATACACGCTTGCGCTGCCCACCTGACAAGGTGCCAATAATGGCAGTGCCATTTAAAGAAAACCGCTCAAGAGCCGTTTCTACTTTTTGCTCCCAAGCCCAGCCGTCGAGCGAATCGATTTTGGCATGTAGCTCATCGACTTCTGCGCTTACATCGAGCTCAGTTTCCATCGACAGAGCTTCATAGCGGTCGCGAGCGGTTTTAACTTCCCCCAAACCGAGTGCTACAGCGTCGAAAACCGTGAGTTCATCGGCAATATCGGCTTCTTGGGCTACGTAGTAGACCCTTAAGCCGCCGATCATGCGCAATTCGCCATCATCGGCTTTTTGCGTGCCACTGAGAATTTTTAGTAGACTAGACTTCCCCGTACCATTGCGACCAATTAAACCGACTCTTTCACCAGCTTGTAGCGAAAAATCAGCACCATCCAACAACGCTACATGGCCAAAAGCCAGATGCGCATTCATAAGAGTTATTAAAGACATGACGGCATTTTCCCATACACCAAGCGAACAACCTCGGGCCGCTGCAATGTGGGTGCTAGTTTGCGGTGTTGCAGCGGCGCTCCATGTGGGTAAGTTACCTGCAATGTTGCCTTTGGTGGCTGAAGAAATGCGCTTAAGCCGCATCGAAACCGGTTGGTTGCTGGCCGTTTTTCAGATCGCTGGCATGTTGCTTGGCATGATGGGGGGCCTTTTAGCCGACAAAATCGGTCGTAAACGCTTAATGTTGACGGGCCTTGCGCTGTTGGGATGTTCGAGCGTTGGCGCTGGCTTGCTAGTCGAGCGTGGAAGCGTGAACGGTCTAGTTTGGTTACTCGTATTCCGAACGATTGAGAGTTTTGCGTTTATTTTCACGGTACTACCAGGGCCGGGTTTGTTGCAAGGTTTAGTCCCTATTGCACAGCTTAGGCGATACATGGGCTGGTGGTCGGCCTATATGCCCACCGGGATGGCGCTAGGGCTTGTAGCTGCACCCATGCTTTCTCGGGTGATGGGGTGGCGTGGTGTGTGGATTGTTCTAGGCGTTATCAGTTTATTGCTATTCGCTGTGGTGTCACGAAATTTGCCTAAAGATGCTGTTGCTACATCGGGCTCGACCCAGATGCTTAGTTTTGCGTCAATTCTTCGCGCAACCGTTGGTGAAAGTGGCCCGTGGTTACTGGCGCTGCTATTTCTTTGCTATGCTGCGCAATGGTCAGGTTTATTTGGTTTTTTGCCGACAATTTACAAAGAGCAGGGCATAGACGCAATCACGATTGGGTGGCTTACCGCTTTGGCTGTTTTCGCGAACTCTATCGGCAATGTTGTGGCGGGCTCTTCGAAAATCCGATTGTCACCTTGGTCGATAGTGGCGATAGCAGCTTGCGTTATGAGCTTATGTTTAGCGGTTGTGCTGGGTGCTTTGCAGCGGTTTATCGGAATTGAGCTCTCATTTACGGTTCGATTCGCCGCTGTAGTAACTTTCTCATTGATAGGCGGTTTTATTCCGAGCACGATTTTCGGCTTGGTCGCTGCATTGGCACCATTGCTAAAGAACGGTGAACGGGCGGTGGGTACGACCGCTGGTATGTTTCAGCAAGGTAGTGCCTTCGGGCAGGTGATGACACCACCGCTGATTGCTTGGACAGTGCAACGCTCCAACGATTGGGCCAGCGCTTGGTGGGTCATGGCAGCGCTGACCTTTGGTTGCTTGGTGGCAGCTTACGGATTAAAGCAAGAGCTGCAAGCTAAATAGATGCTTCAGCGCTAGTCGAAGTAACCACAGGTACTGGGCGATAACGCCTGGCGACTTTAAAGTTATGTTTCTTTTTGAGTTGTTCGACGTTTTGAATCGAAGGGCGTTGCGAGATTAAATCGGTATGGCGTTTGATGTTAGGGTAGCGCTGCCATACAGTCGTAAGGAGATGCCTGTTGGCTTCATAGTCGAAAAGCGTAAGCCCATAATTATTTGGTTGCGGGGCAATGTAGCGAAAGTGCCTTAGCTCGCAATTGTGGGTTGTCTGTCGCTGGCAAAAAGCGATTATCTAGGTCTGCGAGATAAAGCAAAATCGCGCTGCTATCGAATACAGTAACCGTGCCATCTTCAAGTGCGGGCGCTTTGGCGTTCGGAGTTTTTCTAGTGTCTACCGGATTTGAATCATAGGCGATTCCTAGCTCTGCCAATAGCAAAGCCACTTTAATTGAGCCCGGTGCAATGTTGTAATGTAACTTCATCACTTTAAGTTTACCTCGGCGCGAAAGTTACCTGATAGCTGTAGTTTCCTGGCTTTAAAGTTGGGTAGATGATAGACGCTCTAAAGTCGTCAATCACTTCAACAGTGGGTGATGGCATGCCAATTTTTGTGCCGGCGACATTTGGTACGAAACCTCTTTTCGGTAGCATGACCACGACACTGGCGCCTGCAACTGGTTCTGATCCTTTGATAGTGATGTTCATGTCAAAGCGTTTGCCGTTATATGCCGTGTCAAGTTTAAACCGATCGCGATTGCGCCACCACTGCGTCACTTGGTTTGCACTAGCCAGCCAAACCTTACCGCTACTCTTTCGAAGGTGTGCCAAGTACTCAGGAAATGCGTTGGCCAATGTACTTCCCGCTGCGAAGTTTTGGCTATGCACGCTTAGCCAACCGAGAGCACCTGTACGAACGGCTTCGTCGAAGTCGTCAATTAACGCTTTGCTAGTTTGTTCCGCACTTAAATTTTGTGACGCTAAATTAATATCATCGCGTTGAGTTCGAGGCAGCACGACGAGATCGGTACTCGGTTCTGTTTCAGGTATGCCCGCAAATAATGGTAGCCTTGCCTCAGTACGTTGAGGGTCAGCTGCATGATGGCTGATACCCGCTTTGTGTAACAAGCTTTCCGTAGTTCGGTCATAGCCTTCGGTAGGTGCTCTAAAACCTGTGATTTTGTTGTTGCCAGGTAGTAGAGTTGCGATATCGGTTTTCATGTCACTGATTCGCTTTTGTTGAACGCTGGGTGCCTGAGCCTTGAAGCTATCGTGTACGTCGCCGTGCAACGCGATTTCGCAGCCCTTAGCCAAGCTCGTCAGAGTTTGAGCAAACGACTTTGCAACCGAAGTGAGCACATAACAGGTTGCAGGAATACCGTTTTTAACCATGATCGACGCAAATTCCAGAGAATTTGGAAAGCCTTCTTCAGTATCCATTTCTATTACTTGCGCAGCTCGTTTGCCGCTGGGCCATGCTGCGCGTACTGCCACAGCTTCATGCAGTAACCATTTCATGGTGTCATCAATGAGTTGTTGAGCTGCAAAAGGGCGCGATTCCCAAGCATTCTCTGAGAATGCAAATACCGCAGCCCTTGCGCCTGTATTTGCGCTTTCAGAATACACCACAGCGCCTTCTTGCTTGCGAGAGTCATCTGCAATACGAGCCCAGTTCATAAGCCGACCTGCTGCCATTTCACCTTGAATTCTTAATAGTAATTCGGGCGTTTTTCCCATCCAAATTCTTTGGCCAGCGGGCTGGCTGTGACTAAGTGGCGACTCCCCTGTCAAAATTAATTGACGGGCTTCTGCGTCGTTTGGAATATCGCCGATATAAGTTGCTCCGAACTGTTGGAGCAGCTCCCATCCTGTCCATTCGCCTCTGTCGTTTCTGGTGCCAGTTGCCCAGGTGGCGAGCACGGAACCACCATTTTCTCGAAATTTGAGAATTGATATTCGCTCGGCATCGCTTAACGCGACGGCCGACGGCAAAACCAGTACGCCAGTTTTTAACTTTGCTAGCGCAGCTTCTGTGTTGACTGTTTTGTAGGAGCGATTACGCTCCGAAAAATACGTGCGCCATGGAGTTAGTAGGGTGTCATAATTGCCGCCGATTTTTGTAAAGTGATCTTTCGTGGCCGTCGATTCGTACAAATACACATTGGCATTTGCAGAGCTGAACGCACTAGTGGCGGCTTTAGCACCCAGAATGGGGTAGCTCCACCCGAGACTGATCATGATGGAGATGTAAATGACAGCGGGGATGGTTACGCCCAATATCGCGACAGTTGGCATGAATGGGCCAATTTTCGAAAATAGAGACTTTGACGACGCTTCTATGGTGCTCATTGCAATTTAAGGTTTGGGAGCTTCTGTGGCGACTTGATTGACGGGGGCCGGCGTGTATCGTTTGATAAATACAGCTTCTTCAACATTAGAGCTACTTCCATCAGCGGAAACTTTCTTTTTTGGTTTACGCTTGTCGCGTAGTTTGAATGCTGCATACGCAGCAATGCCAACGATAATTGTGCCAATAGTGGTGGCAAGAATAATTGTCGTTAGTATCGAAATCAGATCCAATTTAAAGCTTCCCTTCCCTATCGAGTTTTCCCCAAGTCATTGCATTTCCCCGCCATTCTTCAATGGTCGCGAACACTTTTGAGATGTCAATAATGTTGATGTAAAAAAGTCTGAACATAATCGAGTAGTAAATAAGCTTTGGATCTTCGTCTTCAATAATTACACAGTAGGCTGCGGCAATAACGTCGAGCGCTGTGAGTTGTAACCACCAATAAAATAGTAGAACTGCCAAGCCATATTGCAAACCCACATAGGCAAAGAATAAATTGCCTAGTACCGTTGAGAAAGGCCACATGATGCCTTCAAATAGCATGTACCAAAGAATAAAACAGTTCAACCCCGCCTTGCGGGGTTGCCACAGTGCAGAGCTGTGCTTCGATGTTGCCTGAAGAATGCCGCGAGTCCATCGATAGCGCTGTTTTAATAAGTCTAGTAACTTGCTAGGCGTTTCTACCCAGGCAACCGCGTCAGGTTCATAGGCGATATGCCAACCTCTAACTAATAGTTTTAGCGTCAGATCGCAATCTTCCGCGAAAGTATCGTGGTCATAACCGCCCACTTCTTGTAAGACACTTTTGCGGAACATGCCCAAAGGGCCAGGAATGATGTTTACGGCTCGCATAAAACTCTGGGCTTTGCGAGCCATTGCCAGGCCTTCAACATACTCGAGTGCTTGGATGTTTGACCAAATGTTTTCACGGTTGATCACTTTGACATTACCGGCAACCGCGCCAATTCGTGGATCGTCGAAATGTCTAATGCAAGCCCGTAGAACGTTTCGCGACATTTTTGAATCGCCGTCCATGTTGAGAATGAACTCTCCCCGGGCAGCACTCATGCCGGTGTTGAGCGCTTCTGCCTTACCGCCGTTTCGCTTAGTGATAACTCGGACGGAAACCAGCGCAGAAGTATTCGCAACAGCGAGCGCCTTCTCATAGGTATCGTCAGTTGATCCGTCGTCAATGACTAGAATTTCATAATTGGGATAGTCAAGATTTAATAGGGATCTAATCGCGGCCTCAATTACTACTCCCTCGTTATAGGCTGGCACTACCAAAGTTACCATCGGTAAAGAGCTCTCCTTTTTTTCGGAGTAAATGATTGGCCCTCTTTTTAGCGCTTCGAGATGGTCCAGAAACGAATAAAGAATGAGCACGGCGTATCGAAGAACTAAAAGCCCGAGAAATACAATGAGATAAAGGCTAATTGCGGCCAGAACATAGTTTTCAAGTAAAAGCGCAAATGATGCCTTTGACTGAACTACGGACTCATAACTTAAGCTGAGCAGAATCGCCAGCGTGCCTAGAACAGCTCCACTGATGATGTACTTGTAATACTTCTTTAATCCCACAGCTTTTCTACGGTCGCAAAAGCAGAAGTGGCTCGGTAACGTTGTAGGTCACGCTGGCTAGCCATAGACCATAACCTTAAGCCTAGGGCCCAGTCCTTGTTCATCCAATACTTACCACCCATAGAAGCGCTCCAACTGCTCCCAGCTTCGCCATAAAGCCGGGTTCCAGCCTGAATTGTGGCGGAGATGTTCCAGTCGGATTCTTGCCTTTCCAAAGTAATGCCTGCGAATGCCGAGCCATACCCGGCAGCAGGTGACCAGTATTCAAGTTTGCTCTGTTTTGAGTCGCGGGTTTCAAAGCCGATCAGTGGTTTTAGGTATGGCCCTAGAGGCCGCCAGCCTGGCGTAAATCGAACGGTGCTAGCGATAATTGTGTTGCCGTCTGAAATGTTATTAACCTCCGCTCGTGCGAAAAGGTTGCCAGAGGCAAGACTTGTGTTTATTTGAGCGCTAACTCTCGTTGCCGCTAGCTGTGCGGCCAAGGCTCTTGGATTGTTTGAGATTTCACCCCAATTGACTCGTCCGACATCGATTAACACGGGTAAGTCCCCGAGCGAAATCCCGACATTGCCGTAGACGTTTTTGCCATCAGACCCTAGCTCTAGCCGAGGCTTAAAGATCGATTCCTGAGCCTTGAATCGAACAGTAAGACTTGGTCGGCTTACGGTAACTGTAGGGCCTTTACTGTGTAAAGTGCCAGTTTCAATTTCCCAAACATTGGCCATTGATTCGTCTGTCCAGCGATGGTTTAGTTTAAGTGAACGAACCTCGACGTTAGAAGAATCGTGTAGGGCACCAAGGGTAATAGTTGTGCGTGGCCTCACCTCTCTTGTGGCTAGCCTTAGGCCTTCAATCGCGTCTTTGTTTTCAGGCTCTATCGTAAGAATTTCTTTATACATCGGAAGGGCCAAATGATCGCGACCTTGCCAACGATGGAGGTTGGCTAAGCCGAGCAGGGCTTCTGTTTTGTATTTGCTTGGCTGCAAAACTCGATAGAGCTGACCAGCTTCTTTCGTGCGACCCACCCACGCGAGGCTGTTCGCAATGGAAAGTTGCAGTAAGTCGTCAACCTTTTCTTTAGTCAGTAAAAGCATGCCTTCCGTAGCAGCTTTTGAATAGTTACCTTGCTTATAAAGCTCGGCAACTTTTTGCTGTGCTGGTGTACGATTCGCCGTTTCAGAGACGTCGGGCTCTTTCCAGCGTGGGCTTGGAATGTACTGAAACGGTGCTAAGGGAATTGCACCATCAGTGGTGCTTGCCTGTGATAATGGTTGTTGGGCTGCCGGTCCCGACGCAATCGCGTTATTCGAGCTGATCGACACCACAAGCGAAACGACAAACAAGCATGCACGACTGCTTAAATTTTTTTCGGTTTGGCTGAGGAACTTGGTCATTTTCGAACCATATATTTATAAGTACTCCAAGCATACGTGGCCTGTTCAGCAACCATTTAGCTCAAATAACGGATGGTTAGAAGTGGGCGATGAGTGGTTGAGCGGATGCTGCCAAACCACAGAGCATAACAATCGTGCCTAGTTAATCGCCGAAATTGCGCTCCTCTTGGCCTTTTCAATGGCTTTTTTGGCAATGGGATGCGCGCTTGTTTGCACTGATTGTGAAGGCTTGTAACTGAACGAATTGCTTAGTTTAGTTGGCTCAATCTGATTACCAAAACCGGGTACTAAGGGCATCATCGGCGAATTCTGAGTTAGAGAAATTCTGGCGAAAATTGATTCGAAATGAGGTTCGATTTCTTTCGAATAAATTTGATTCCGTACCGCATTCAAGAATGTAGCGTATTGGCTGATTTCGGTTTCTTTGCTAATGATTGCGTTTGCGCCGCAATGGGTAAATAGTTGCTTTAGTTCGGGAGTAATGGAGACGGCTTTTTCACGGACAATGATCTGGGAGGTTGGGCCTAGGCTTTTTCGCAAGAGGTGAGTTGTTTTAGCCAACTCTTTTAAGTCAGTCCGCTCATCGACTGAAAGAATAATCACCGATTTTGATCGCCCAAGGCAGGCGTGCAAAACGTCAATCAAACTTTCTACTCTATGTAAGTGCCCATCAATACTAGATTTAAGTATATCGAGATCAGGATCGGTGTAAACATAATGCGGCAAATCATCAAATGGCTTTGCGCGTTCCGAGCTCGTTATGCCTGCAGTTGCATCAGGAAGCGTTAGATCTGCAAGTCCAAGCATGGGTTGCACTACGTCTTCGTCGGTCTGTGCAGTGTTCTCGACAACGACCGCTCTTTCGGCACTACGCCGTGAAACTGCATAGTTTCCGAGTGCTTCTACATAAAGCCTAAAGTTGCGTGCCGCGATAATCTCGACTGATGAGCGCCAATAGGTAAATGTTAGTTCAATGCCATCTTTGTCACCACCTAAGCGTGCTAGGCCAGAAAGATCATCAAGTAACGCGTTTAAAGCTTCTATTCGTTGCTCATTAGAGCGGCAAAATGTAATGAGTGCAGTGACCTGTCTTGAACGAAACCACGCTGAAATTAACTTGATTTGCTGAGAGGCTAAGAATAGGTCGTGCAGACTTAAGAGCTCATCTGCTTGGTCAAAAATTAGGAAACTTCTTGCAGGGACGCCTGCGCTTTCAAGCTCGCGAAGTAAACGTTCCGCCCCATAGCGAAACATGTTTTTTGAGAATTCATCCTGACTGCTAAAGACTGCCAACTGATTGTTTTTAAGCAGTTCTGCAACTGAGAAACCCCCACACTGTTCTAAACGCAGTAGTACATCTTCTGGTGCCGAACCAGTAATGATGGTGCATGGCAGACCGGTAGCAAGTGCGCTTTGTAAGCTACTCGCAAGTAAGGCAAATCTCGCTGATGAAGTTTTTACATGTACCGCGTACATACCGCCGCTGGCCATATCGGCAGTTACGTCGCGCATTCCGGCTACGCCTAAGCTGACGGAAAAAATCGACGCTACGATCTTCCTTCGTTCGGTTGCTGGAGTCGCCGGTTGCTGATTTGTATGAGTATCTGTTTTCATCCGTCTTTAACTTCAGTTTCACGCAATTATCCGCAGCTCATTGTCCGGTTGAACGAAGTAAATGATTGGACGGTCGAGAAAATTCGATCAGCGGAAAAATCCAACCTAAAGTTCTTTACTTGTTGCTTGTTTTGCAATTGCGAATCGTGTATCTGCATTACCCCGTCTCCTTTGGGCCTGAAAATTAGGCCGGTAGTCGTAAGCACTTTGACCTTTGCGCTGTACATTCTTAGCCTTAGCGATCCTATCTAGGTAGGCAATGCCCTAGACTGTATTTACGTTGGCACGATTTAGTTGTCGTGCTTCGAAGGAGGCTTTATGAATCGTTTCTTTTCGTCGAGGCGAAGTGCATTACAAGGTTTGACTGGCCTTGTCACTGCGCAGCTTTTAATACATCCTGTTGCTGGTATTGCTCAACCGGCGGGGCTCCTATACGATCCCGAACCTCCGGCGGATTCCGCCTATGTTCGAGTGCTAGTCGTCAATACTGATGCCCCCTTTGATATTTTCATCGACGGTAAGCCGAAGGCGTTAAAGATCGGTGCCGGTGAGGTCAGCGACTACATGGTGCTTACCGCTGGTAAACATACTATTGCCTTGCATGCTGCATCGAAATCAACAGTATTGACGTCCCATGTATTTGATGTGGTTCCTGGCAAGGCGATGACGGTGGCATTTTTTTCCAGCAAGTCTGGTGCAGCTCCGGCGATTTTCGAAGACAAAGCAAATACAAATAAGTTGAAGTCGCTGGTTGCGGCTTATCACCTCGATGGCAAATCTGGGCCTTTGAATGTCATGACTGTAGACGGAGGCACTAAAGTTTTCACCAATTTGGGCTACGGCACATCCAACTCAATCCAAGTGAATCCAATTTCTGTTGAGCTGATTGCGGCGAAATCTTCAGAGGAAACGGTTGCTGCGAATGCGCCGAGGATCAGACTTGCAATGGCTGCCGGTGCGAATTACAGCTTGTTTTTGATGCCAAATGAAAAAGGTATGTTGACTGCTAAGTCCGTACAAAACAGAACTGAACGCTACACAGGTAAGTAGTTTCCTATTTTCTTACTTATATTTTCTTTCGAAGGATTGATTGATGAACAAACGTGGTTTTAATAAGGCGTTTTTAGCTGTAGCAACCGCAAATTTACTTGCACTTGGCACCGCATCTGCGCAAGACGAGTCGACGGTTGTTGTTGGAAAAAACAATGACTGGCTGTTTACAAAATATGAGTTTGCTGATCAAAGTGATGCAGGTGATACACAGTCAACCATTGCGCTTCTCGATAAAACAAACAAGCTTTTGCAGAGTAATAGTGTTGCGCTTGCTGTAGTCATTGTCCCATCAAAAATTCGTATTCATTCGGAACAGCTACCTAGCAATAAGCCGTTAGACAGCTACACCAATGGCAAATATGACAATATTGTAAAAAGCCTCTCTGCGAGTGGTGTAAATGTTGTGAACTTAAATTCGGTGTTTATGAGTAGTCCTCATCGCAATAGCGACACACCGCTATTTTTACGCCTCGATACGCATTGGTCGCATACTGGCTCCATGCTTGCCGCTGAAACAATTAAGGCTGCGATCGACGCACACCCAACTCTAAAAGCAGCATTAGCGGCAACGCCAGAAGAGAAATTTGAAGGTAACTGGAGTAAGGCGAAGGTTAATCAACGCGCTCGTGACTTAGTTCGTTTGTTGCCCGTCAATGCCCAAAGCTACCCTATTGAGCAGGCGATGCAGTTTAAAGCGGTACGCGTAAAAGAGTCTCAAGCTGGTTTGCTCGGTGATGATAAAGTAGGTATTACTGTAATTGGCAGTAGTTTTTCAAACAAAAACACTTCATACCCGGATGCAATTCGTTTTATGCTGCAACGCGAGGTACTTGATATTTCTATCCCAGTAGATCAAGGGCCTTGGGTAGGCATGGATAACTACCTCAAAGACGACGCGTTCAAAACACGCAAGCCCAAATTGATTATTTGGGAAATTCCAGAGCGCGAGTTCCGTTCGCCTCCTAACTACAAGTTTCGTGACCCACGTTATCAGATTGAGAACACTGCTTGGTTAGATCGCATTACTGCCTCATTGAAGTAAATTCTTCTCTAGCCAGCCCTTTTCATCGCGAAGAGGGCTCTGTAGCATTCTCTCGGGGATCTCCCAGATGAGAACCCTTGGTTTGGCGGTGCGAAAAGCATCGTCCTTTAAGTACGCAGTCATGGCTTGCAGAAAACCTCCACCATCCTTCGCTGTGTTGAGTACCTTAACCGACATAAATTCTTGAAGTCTGCCGTGGAAATTGGCTCTGAGCGAGTAAGATGTTCCGACTAATGCTACTGGCACGCTAGTGTCATCGAATAAACCGACCGACTTTGGCGCTGCGCCTTTCTCGATGACCTCGACCGTTATTTCAATGCTTTCTTGGTCTGATTTAGGTCTAAGTCGATTGGACACGAACTCCAACCCCATTAAGCGAATTAAGTCGCCAGGCCGCTCTTCGGACTGAGCCGCAGCTTGTGTTGTAAATGTGGTTTTCTGTAAATCAAGCTTCAAGCTTTGTACAACCGAAGCAATTTCCTTGGCTGCCAATACTGCACCTTTTTGATTCCAATGTGTATCTGTGCGGTAGTAAATTTCACCTTGTTTGGCGGCCGGTGCTAAAACTGCGAATAGATCTACGGTCGTAACGCCATTGCTCTTTAAACCGTCCAAAGCCGATTTGTACCGCCCTTGGTTATAAGCAGGGTAGTCTGCATTTTTGAGCTGATCTGCATAAATCCTAGCCTTATCTGGTACCAGTGCTACGACAAGTTTGACGCCCTGAGCTTCTAGCTGTTTAGATAAATCAGTAATTAACCCAACTCTTGTTTGTAAGGCCGCCGCAGTATCTACAGTCGATTTACTATGGGCGCGAGGCCCTTCATACTTCAGTTCGTCTGCAATAAAAAGCCAGTTATCCTTGCCCGTTCTTACCTGATCGCCTGCCCCACCGAATAGTTGATACCGAATGGTGTTGGCAAGGGCAATCAAGGTTGATCGAATAGGAAGTTTTAAGTCGAGTTGTTTTTCCAGTCCTTGAGTAAGCTCCCCAACCTGGAATGCTTTGAAGGTCCTTGGATACTCTAAGCCTGTGGGATTTGTTGCAGACAACATAATTTGATAGCTGCCAAACACCATTAATCCGCTAAAGACGCTTGCGCATAAAAGCGTGTGCTTGGGTGTAGCTTGAGTTGGCGTATTCATTTCGGGTGTATTTCGCGCACTTTAAGTTAAAACTGGAAGTAAAGGAACGGGGTGAACGATTGCGCGGACAGTGTTGTCAGCGCCCATAGGAACAAAGGAATCAGCAAAAAGCGGATTGGGGTATGCGCGTAGCGACGAATGACTGGCAACGCATAGACCATCACCGCCCCTATGAGAAGTACCCAAAGCGCGTCGGAGTTAATTTGCCACAGTATTGATGGGCTTAAACCAACACCACTTAAGCCGAGCATAGCCTTGAACATACGCCATGCATCTGTAAGGCTTTCTGCTCTGAAAAACACCCAGCCGATCATGACGAGCAACATTGTTTTCGCGATTCGTAACCATCGAGGAATTGGAAGTGGCCCATATTTGTCACCGTAGAATTTTTCAATGGCCAAAATCGCGCCATGCCACGCTCCCCAGGCTACGAAGGTCCAGTTAGCGCCATGCCATATACCCCCAAGCAACATAGTGAGAAATAGGTTAAGGTAAGTACGCCATACCCCTTTTCGATTGCCCCCTAATGGAATATAGAGATATTCACGTAACCAGTTCGAAAGCGACATATGCCAGCGCTTCCAAAAGTCCGTTATCGAAACCGAAAGATAGGGGTCGTTAAAGTTTTCGGGAAATTTGAATCCGATCATCAAAGCTAGGCCTACCGCCATAGATGAGTAACCACTGAAATCGAAGAATAGCTGAATCGTGTAAGCAAATGTACCTAGCCAGGCATCGATAAAACTAGGGTTGGCGGCGGTGAAGGCTGCATCGGCTAGGGGGGCGACTGAATCCGCAATCAACACCTTCATGCAAAAGCCGACCATAAAGATAACGCATCCGCGTGCGAATTGATCGATGGAATGAACTCGACTCTTGAATTGCTCCGCGAGTAAGTGATATCGAAGAACCGGGCCCGCTACTAGATGCGGAAAAAGTGCGATGAAGGCGGCAAAATCGATAAGATTTCTCGCCGGAGGCGCCTCTTTCCGGTAGATGTCAACAAGGTAACTAATGGCGTGAAATATATAGAAAGACAAACCAATTGGTAACAAGACATGAGTGAACGGTATCTTGTTAACACCGAGGGCGGCCAATGCTGTGTTGAAGCTTTCAACACCAAAGTTCGCATACTTAAAGTAGGCCAGAGTCATTAAGTTCAAAGTCACGGCTATGATGAGCAAGCGATAGCGCTTTGTCTCATCGACAGTAGCGTTAATAGCTAAAGCAAATGCGTAAGTGCCGGCCGATACTCCCATAAGTAGAAAAAGGAAATCGGGGCGCCACCAAGCATAAAATACATAGCTAAAGAGTAGGATCTGAGCCGAACGAAACTTTGACGGCACCGCGTAGTAACAAAGCAAAAACAGAGGTAAAAAGGCAAATAGGAATAAATTTGAACTAAAGACCATGTTTACCTTTACCTTCGTTCCTTTTTTGCATCGTTACTTGATAGAAATGAATTCAGTAACTTACCATTGTCATAGCCGAGTACAAAAAATGCCATGCCAGCTATTTTCTGATTTTGCATAAATTGCATTTTTTTCCCCAACGCCCATTGCCCTTCATACCATCCAGTTACCCACTGCCCGTCTTTCTGGAATTGGTAAAACGACGAACTGCTAAGAAGGTCATTACTAGTCCTATAAGCTTTGATACGGTCCTCAACGTTGATCCGAATGTCTGGCATGACCTTTATATCCATCGGGGCGAGGGTTGTTGTTACACCTTCCGCGATCGAATTGCCTTGGATATTTTTATCTGCGGTTCGCCATTCGTACCCATAAAACGGGTAACTAAGTAAGAGTTTGGAAGGTTTTACGCCGAGTTTCTGAGCCTGCGCAACTGCCTTTTTCCAAGTCACAGCGCCCGCACCGTCTAATGGCGCGACTGGCCCAGCGTTTGCTCCGCTGGCCCAGTGCGCGTCGTAGCCTTGTGCGACCACATAATTTACTTCGGTCAAGGCTTGCGCCGTATAAATTGAGGCCGTTCCACCGATAGGCAAAAATACCGATAAATTCTTGGCAGGAATCGTACTTCGAAGTCTTTTTGCTAAATCGATCACAAATTTCTGAAATCGCGTTTTAACTGCTTCAGGTAGAGTCGTGTAAACCTCGAAATCTAAATGTATACCAGCGACGGTTTTATCGCTCGCAAGGTTTGCCGCATGCTCCAGAAGGGTTGCGGTGGCTTGATCAGATGAAAAAACCTCCTGAAAATCTTTGGTGTTCAGCAAAGTGAGTGTGAGGTCAAGCGGTGTATTGGCTTTATGTAACGCAGCGCTTAGGTCAAACCATTTTTCTGGCCAGCCGTTCTTCTCGGAAATAGTGCCATTGGGGTTTACTTTGATTTCAAAGAAAAGTACTCGATCAATCTTATCGAGAGGCGCTTTCTTCCAACTTTCAGGTTGCCACCATGCCTGATACACCCAAGCCTTATGCGAGGTATTCGCGAACACTGTTTGCGGTGTTATCAATGTCAATAATGTTAAAGCCGCAAATAGACTACAAACGAGGCGAAATGTCATTGCTGCATGCTGTCTAAAAACCAATCAGCTAAATACTGGAAGTCTAGGCTTGCCATAGTGCCCGGTTCGTACTCAAGTACGGGTTGCTCGAAGGCAAGAGACTGCGATACAGCGCTGTCTTTATGAATAACGAGCGGTATCACCGGCATGGTGGAATCCGCATAAATGGCGTCTCGAACTTGATGACCCAATCGACTTTCGGTTGGCATCTGATTGATGAGTCTTATGGCTCCTTGAAAGTCACTTCTGCCTGCCGAATACTGTGCAATAAGTGATGTCGTTTTCGACAGGGTTAGAAACGATGCCGCATCCGGCAGTACCACTACGATTGCTTTGTTCGCCGCATTAATGGCTTGCTCTAAGTAGACCGATGCGCCGGGAGGTGTGTCTAGAAATACATAATCGAAGCCGCAAGAAACGAGGCTGGCAATTCGGTTGCGCACCCATTGATCTTCTTTAAGCAATAGGCTTCTGAACTCTTCTAAATCTTCATCGCTGGCACGCCCGAAAGGGATAAAAAATACGCCAAAGGGGCTATCGAATAATGCAGTGACATCAATGCTTTCGCGTACCAAGCCCGCTATCTCGTCAACACCTAGGCCAAGATGCAAACGCTGGCTGTTCTGTGGATCGAGATCAATAACGGCCACTTTCTTTCCACGCTTTGCCAGCGCAACGGCTAAGTTTGCGCAAACGGTGGATTTCCCAACCCCTCCTTTACCAGAAATAAACGCGACAGTTTTCATTTGCCTTTTTTGAATACTTTATTTGTGACGAACTTCAATGGCCTATACAAAACAGCGGAGGCCAGTAACGCTAGAAGCAATGCGACAAATGCGACTAGGATGGGGTTGTCGGCTAAGAACCAACGAAACTTGTTGTACCAAGGAATGTGTCCAAGGTAGTAGGTATCGCTTGCTCTGGCGTGCTGAATTGCCTTGTCACCAACGACTACAAAGTCACCCTGAATATTTCTCACTCGCTCTGAATCAAGCAATGTTTCGATCATTCGCTTAAAGTCGCTGGCTTGATCCGCATACAGAAAAACGACGCTTCTAGTGGCTTTCAGCGGAGATTCGAAACCCATCATGGCGACCAAGTTACCCACGCCTGAAAGGTTCACGGAGCCCTTAGGTTTTGTATCTCCGTCAATGTCTTTTTGTTCCCAGCGATAGGTGGGCCGCCAACTAACGTTTGCCTCCCTAAGCTTTCGAATGCCACCGTCGGTATACACTGGCATCTTGGCAGCCCAATCGGACAAGAGCTTCTGGCTCTGGCTAGTACCAATGATGATCAGGTCTTTATCTATATCCCTGCCAACTTCAGCAATGCTGATAAGGGTATGATTTATTGGTGGGTAGCCGGTCGCCTCGGCCATGCGTCCCATCACCATTAGGTAAACTCCGATTTCGTCAGATGTAGGTCTATCCGAAATCACCACATTAGTCTCTGATAAGTCAGCGACGCGTGTAAAAGGGAACCCGATTTGGGTAAAAAATGCGAGATTAGGCAGAGCGGTGAATTTTGGGAACACGCTGAAATCAATCGTTGATTCTGCGTCAATCGATGCGGTTAAATTGTCCGGAGGCAAGGCTTGGCATTCACCCTGCTTAATAACATCAAAGGAAAATGCGAATTGCATCTGATCGCGTCCCCCCAGTGCATATGGCGGCAGCTTAAGATGAGCGTCACGTACCGATTTTTTCGCAGTTTGGATGAGCTGAATATTTGCAGGGTTTTCAGCAGGATCATTTAATGCAATCGTATCGATAAAGTTGTTGTTGATACCGACGTTTAAGGCCGAGTTTTTATGAAACGGCAAGCGCGTCGCTCGATACTTCAAATCGATAGGTGCACCGTTTGTGCGCCAGGTAAATACATCGGGAGGAACTCGATAATTTACGCGAATGTACTCTGGGTAGTAACCTTGCACTTTAAGCTCTTCGAGTTTTGCCAATTCGCCGAATTTCATAGGCCGATCTGTTCTTATCCAAGCCGGCGCATCATACGGCTTTCTGAGTGCAGACACTACGTCTTCAGTGATGCCAACACTTCTGCCTGCCATGGTTTGATGCATGAGCGCAAGGGCACTAGCGACTTTGAGCAAATCCACATCAGAGGTGCCATTGATAATAAGCAATTGAGCCTGAGGATTATTAGGATTAGGTTGAATGGAGATTAACGCGCCGGGCACACCTTTATACCCCGCTACATCTTCATTGCCATTGATAAAAACAATGGCATGGGTCTTCGGTAATTCATTCAAAAAGGCAGGAAATTGCGCGCCTCGAGTACCCGCTTGAAGTGCAAACCAAGATGTAACGATTCCGGCAGCCTTAAGGGTTCCCAGCGATGGCGTTGCGGAAAATACAACCGGTAAATTTAAGGGATTAGTGTCCCTTTTGTCGAGAAACGGGGCAGGCAAATACTTTAGATCCGCACTGATTGCGCGCGGTACAACAGTCAGCTCAAGCGTAGTAGATTCATTGATGGAGAGCCAAAGCGAAGAGTGAAAAGGATCTTCACATTGCCTCGTGTAGTGACCAATAAAATTAAAACGAAGTTCGTTATATTCCTTCATATTGGTGTGATCAAGGACATATTCCTTCTTTATACCAACGCCCTTGTTTAGGCTGAGCTGTTCGACTGCAGTAATTTTGTCGTTGATAAGAACTTTAAGATGGCTCAATTCCTCAATCAATGAAGGTGAGTAGTCATAATTCAAGCTAAGTCTTGCTCCGACAATCATCTCGTCGGCTCTAACAGTGAAGGCCAGAACTCTGGATGCGTCAACTCCTCTCAATTTAATTGCTGACCATGCGCCTATTTGCTTGATAGGAAGGCTAATAACTCGGCGTCCTGAATTTGAGTTTTCGACACCACTAGCAATCGGAAGGGGTGTTTCTAATGGCGGCGCTGCTTTTACGGTTTTTAGTGCACTAACTGCTTGTGTTGTGACCGAAGATTTGACTTTAGCCGTTTCTGTTGCGACAGGTTGTTTTGTCTGGGAAAAAGTAGGTTGGCTAACAATCATTAGCGTTACAACGATGGAGAAAGCGAGCAAATAGCGATCAACGAACGGCAGCCAAGTCTTACGATGGTTTAAGTTCATTTTTGTTTTTTCCAAAGTTGAATGAAGATCTCCCAGCTCGGTCGTGTCGTCAGACTGGTGAGTAAATCTACCGATTTGCCAGAAATAATTGCTACGGTTTTGTAGACCCAATCTGGAAACGGTTTATCTGCATTTTGATCTGGTAGCCATTTCGGCCAATTGGCACCTCGTGCAAACACCGCATCTTTTAGTGCTTGGTATTCGGATTGAGAGTCTGAACCTACCAACACTGTGCATTGTTGATCATTGATTTCTAAAATTTTAGTCTTCAGTGCATAAGATTTATTTTGATGTTGGAGTATCACCTGAGCCTCTGAATCTTTACTCAGCCCTATTGTCGCCGGCGTCTTTAGGGTTAGCGTTGGGCTTGGAAAGTTCATCGTTTCACAGGCGAGTGTTCTTCCAAATGGCATTCGAATTGCGCCGTTTAGATTTCCTTGATTCTTAGCGAAATACTTTACTTCACTGGATTCATGATCGATAGCTTTTTTTGCAAGCAAAATTGCCGAGTTGCAAATCGCCCAAACGCAGAAAAAAATCGACCATTCAATTTGAATCGTACTTCCGAAAAGTAATGCCCAGAAACCCAGCAAGGCACCGATAGTGTTTGCCCAAAAAAGTAAATAAATGACGGTGGTGCGAAGCAACTGGTACGTATTTTGATCTGCTTGAAAGCGAGTGATTGCAACTGCTGGGCTTGCAAGTTTTGTTTTTAAGAATGACTTTGCCGCGGGAACAAGGAAGTAAGCGCTCAGAGCGAGTTCTTTGATATCCTTCAATGTCCCTAATCGGTAGTTACCCCTACATCTAGCTTCTGTGATTGCGCCTAAGGCTAGAAATGGTAAAAAGTGTGCGGCCCACCATTCAATTGGAGCTTGCAATAGTCGTACACCGCCGAAAAGGGTTGCAACCGGTACGACAAAAAACAAGAGCGTTACGAGCAGGCTATAAAACTGTAGCATTTGGTATAGGTTAACAAGGGCTTCTTTGCCTTGTGTAATTACGTTTGAATCGGCACGATCAACCCGAAGAAACTTACTTTGCACGTTTGCCTGCCGAACAGGTGCATCGACGAGTAACGCGCTTCTGGCTTTTAGTCTGGCTTTTAGGGCGTTGTTAGTAGCGTTCTGGTCAATAGGTAATTCTGCTCGCCGAAGGACCGCGCGGCTATGGCTTGACTGCGAATACTTTCTTAGAATTTTTTCACAAGGTTTGTGTGCCAAGAAATGCGTTGAATTCGACAAAATAGCGAGACCCGCGTCCTCTACGAACCACCCAATAGTATGCTGTAGAAAGTCTTTTGGCAGTAGCGTTGGGTCGTCATCTCCTACCTCGATCAGCACAAGCAGATCACTGGTGCCTACTGCAATGTTTGACGCTAGTGTCTCGTTGAAATTTGCATTAAGTTTTGCCGCGAGTTCTTTAATCGCTTGTCTATTTTGTGAATCGGTAATAAAAAGTTGAACTTTTTTAGTTGGCCAGTCTAGGCCGGCACCGGCATTTATTTGTTTAGTGGCTTGTTGCTCATCGGCATCTGAGCAAATGATGACGAGATCGATCAATGGATAGGCGTTTTCGTTTGGACCAAGAACAACTTCCCCTTGTTCGCTAGGCCATAGGTGAATGAGCCAACCGACGGCTAGGTAAAACGCTACGCAAACTTCGGCTGAACCAACAACAAAGGCCCAAACAAATGCAATGCCAGTCTGCTCGGCTATTGATTGCTCCAACCTCCATATGAAGTATTGAAGCGTACAAATTAGTGATAGACACGCAAGCATAAGGGTAATTAATTGGCCTTTGAAACGGCGTAAGTACATTGCGATCGTGATCATTAAACCAGCAAATGTAATTTGTCCGTTCATGGAGAAGTTGATTTGGCTAACAACCAAAAGAAAAACTGCGCTTACAAGCACCACTAAGCCAGTTACTCCGGCGTTACTCCATACCGTTGAATACGGTACGTTTCCCAGCCAATCTGATATCTTGCCTTCAACGTACATCTTTTCAGCAAAGCCTTCCTCGGCCTTCCCCCATCTTTGACGCCAAAGCTGTAGCACTAGCCTAGGATTCATGACAAATCTAGCCCCATTGTCCATTCGGCTAGCCTTGCAAAATCATGGCTAGCTAAACCGTTTTCATCGTAAATCAAAACTGATTGCTGGAAGGCTAATGCTTCTCGTACCGCTTCATCTTCACTAATCTGAACCGGCACCAATCTATTGCCTAATCGTTGGGTAAGCATTACTTGGATATCTGTACTTAAGGCATTGGTCGGGTCTACCTGATTGATCAGGTACGCGCTTCTTAAGTACGGATTCAGAGGAATCATTTCCTCAAAGACTGTTTCCATCATAGGAGCGGTTGCATAGGATGCACCATCCGCCAATAGGACCACCAGAGCAAGATTGGCGGCAGACATTGCTTGGGCCATATAGGGTGATTGGCCTGGCGGTGTATCTATTAAGATAATCGATTCAGATGGTAAATCTAGACTCTGAATTTGCTGCTTCAACCATTCTGGATTCTCTTTCAAAAGCGATTCAAAATCTTTGCGGGTAGGTTCATCAGCAAACCCATAGGGGTAACAAAGGATGTTTTTGTCTGTTTTTAGGTGAGCTTCGTTTAGTGCGCCGACCTTGACTGAAAGTTGGCAAATTCCCGCAGACTGTTGTTCCATGAAACCAAAGTGCCATTGCAGCGCGTTTTGTGGGTCGAGATCAATGACCGCCACTGTTGGTGCATTTGGACGTTGGGAGATAGCACTGGCTAAATTAGCCGTGATCGAGGTTTTTCCTACCCCTCCCTTCATCGAAATAACACTAATCACACTCATCTTTTGCCTAGCCTTGAAAGAAATCCTGATATTTTTTCTTTGTCGATAGGCTCTGCAACGTTTGCCAGTTCGACGCGTTTCAGTACAGACAAAATCGAATTGTCGCTAGGCTTACTGGGCTGCACTACTGAGGCTGAAGCAGGCTTGAATATTGGCACTGGAGTGGTTGTTGGCTCCGCTTCGTGGGTGGATGCCTGCGCTGCAATGGAGGCGGTAAGTACAGAGGTAAAGGCAGCGGTAACTGGAGCCGTCTTAACAATTGAACCTGTAGTCGGCAATTGAGCTGGGGTAGTTGGTGCATGCGTAATATCTTTTGTAACGCCTAAAGGCTTTGCAGCTGCCATGCGGTTTAAAGCGTTTGCTAGTTGAGCGTTAATGTTTGGCGCTGACGCAGCCGGTTTTCGAGGAACTACTTCGATTGGCTCTAGTCGATTCCGACGTAGCTTCTCATCTTCAGAAAGCGCCGGGGCGATGGCCCACTTTTCAGGAGCGAGTGACTTTAATAGTGGCCAGCGTTTCTCTGCAGCTTGTGTAGCCTCATTGATTGCCTTTTGACTTGAACTATCTTCCGGTTTTAAGGCTGCAAACAGTTGCTGGGTTGGTGTTATGTTGGTCATGGTCGGTTCTGGTGTTAATTACTGAAACACGGGCACCTTAAGGAACCAAGCGTAGGTGAATTTGTAAAGCATCACTTTTCTCAGAAACATATTTTGCAGTCATTTTCTCGCTCGCACCAAAAGAATGAAAAACAGCTTGATAAAAGCCTTCCATTACGCCGATAGACCATTCCAACATTTCGTCACCGAAGGCTTCTGCTAGCGGCGCGTAACGATGTTCTATTTCAATGGCAGTAGTGGCCTCAGTGAGCTCTACATAACCCCAACTCATAGATGCCCACACGCCGTTAAGAGCTTCATTTAGTTCTTTCAGCGTTGCAATTCCAGAGAATTGTGGCAATACAGTTGTCGCAAATCTGCTGCCGACATTAAAAAACAATTGATGCAGAGCCTGCTTATCCGCATTTACTACTAGTTCTTGGCCAAGTGCCCTTAACAAAGGAGACCATTGCAAGGGGACTTGTTGCGAACGAAAGTAATCAGTAAGTGTGTTCATTGAATTTCTAACTTTTAACTTTTGAACTGTAAGCGCCAGCGGTGGCTGCCGGGTTTCAAGTTGACCAGCAGTATTCCTGCTCGCCATTGGTCTACTCGGAACACTTTTGGCAAAGGGTCGGAGGCCGTTGATGAATCGGAGTTGATCATCGTTAGCGTACTTCCTGAAGTCGGTAAGTTCACCCACACCACAACGTCTTTCTCGAGAGTCGTTGTGCCTATGATTTCAACTTTTAATTCTGGTGAACTCGATATTCCTTCAATTTTTGCATTGACTCGTTCACGCTCACGCCACCAATGGGCAATGGTTGCGCCAGTCGGCATCCACATCCTATTTTTGCGAGTTTCAAAGTCCTTAAAGACTTTTGTCCACTCTTCTATGGGTAATAGGCTCTGAGTAGGTAATCGAACGACGGATAAGCCGCCCATTTTCTCTGCGAGCGTGAGTTCTGCGAAAAATGACTTTAAGCCGTCGTCAACAACACCTTCTTCGGTTGCGTCTTCAGGCCCGCGCTGGGTTCGGGGCAGAACAACTGTCGAGATTGAGGCGGTGTTTGTTGCTGCATTGTTACCTGTAGGCGCAATAAACGGGAGCCTTGAATCTGTCGCATCCATGAACGAAACATAATGGCCAAATCCTCTTTTCAAAAGCAGTTCTACCGTGTTCTTGTCGTAGGATTCGGTCGGAGCATGAAAGCCGGGGTTAGCTGGCATCGACAGGCCTGCGTCTTTAAATTTTTGCTTCATTTTTTCAAGGCGCATAGCTTGAATTGCCGGCGATTGCCCTTCGAAGCCATTAAACGAATCCCCCATAAAGCCAAGTTCATGTCCTCGCTTTTGCAACTCAACTAGGTTCTTTACCGATTTTGGAACGTGTTCAGCAACACTGTAGTAGGTTGCTTTTGCACCAGTCTTTTCTATAAGATCTGCGATGCTCATATCGGGCGCAGCGATTACTTCTGCAGCATCTATGGTGATTGCGGTTGCGCTCGTAAACGGTGCGGGCCAGGCCACTTTGTAGGCGCTTGGAAGTCTAAGTAGCCACATAATGGCATCATAGTTTATCGCTTCTATGTGTTCAGGGTTTGCACTTTGCCAAAGCCTTTCGGGATAGCCAATCACAACGCTGCGAGAAGCTCCGCTTTGGTCTAAAGGCCGCTCGTCAAAAACGATGACACTAGTTTCTTTGTCGACGTCGAATGTGCGTGACCAGTCCATGATGTGTGCAGCGCTATTTCGACCAGCTAACCGCAATGGGTACCATTCTTTGGCTCTTTCCAACCAGACTCTGCGGCCCGCGGGCAAGGCGTTCGAAATCGGGCTGTCACCGTTGGGCATTAAAAAATTATCGTGCTTATCCTTTGAAGTATCTCCGACAACCTTTGCGTCAAGCGTCTTTTCCATGAAGTCGAAACCAACCCAATTGCCAGTATCGTCTCTTACTCCGCAGAGCCACGTTGCTAAGACGCTTCCGCCACGCGCACGAAAACTGGCTATCGCATGTCGCTCTCTTATGGATAAGGCGACGGATGAAGGTAAGACCAGAACGCCGGTGCTCGTGGTCTCTAGGTCCCCTATACTCGTGACAACTTGGTAGGGGATTTTGTATTTTTTTAGGAACACTTCCCAGACCTGTGGTGCGTAGCCAGCATCTAGGTTACCGTTATTAAGGTAATTCTGAGTAGTAGTAGAAACATACAAAACCACTTTTGCTGTAAACGGTTTTAGCGTTTCTGAAGTAGAAAGAGGTGGGTATGTCTGCGGTAAAGCTACCTGCAAACTAGGTTTTTGTTGGCTAAAAGTATTTTGGGGAATGAAGTAGCCTAGGCTTGGTTCCGCAGTAGTGTCCCGTACGCTAACACCCGTAGTTGCAGGAGCGGCTGCGCAGCCTGTAAGGCAAACAAATACGGCTGCCATCGATAGGCGTAAAGCTACAGCCCGCTTAAAGCGTAGCGATTTAATGGGTCCTGGTAACTGGCTAATAAACTTCATGTGTTTGTTCGTTAAAATCTGCCGAATCGCCATTGGAGCGAGCGATCCAGTTGCCTTAACACTTTTCTATCCTTAATTCTGGCTATTTGGAGCTTGTCCGGTCAACGTGACCCCGACAAGTGGTCGGGGCCACTGCTTCCTTCTTGATGCCAATAATTGAAGTTCGAACAATCCAAACAAAATAGGTTTTGGGGGTGTGTTTGCCGTTAGATTTTTTTATCCGAGTCCCCATAAAAACAACACTGCTCTATTTCGCCATCCAGCCCGATAGAATTTGAGTCTTTCCCTAGTTCATTGACGCATACATGCTTGTCCATCCTCAATTCGACCCCATAGCCATTTCAATTGGCCCGCTCGCTGTACGCTGGTACGGGTTAATGTACTTAACTGCCTTTGCGCTTTTTTATTTCTTAGGGCGTCAACGGCTTAAGCAGGCGCAGTTCTCCAGCGCTTCTGGCCTTGACGCGAAAGCCTTGGAAGATCTTTTGTTTTGGGGTGCGATTGGCGTTGTGCTCGGAGGGCGCTTGGGCTACGTGCTGTTTTACAAGCCCATGGACTATGTCAGTGCCCCTTGGAAAGCGTTTGCGATCTGGGAAGGTGGCATGTCGTTCCATGGTGGATTAATTGGAGTGAGTTTAGCGCTATTACTTTTTTGTCGGCGCGGCAAGCTGAACTACTTACGGGTGATGGATTTCGTTGCTCCGCTCATTCCTGCCGGCCTAGCTGCTGGACGAATGGGCAACTTTATCAACGGAGAGCTTTGGGGGCGGGAAACGACTGTGCCTTGGGGCATGATTTTTCCGCAGGCCAATGACAACATTGTTCGCCATCCTTCGCAGCTATATCAGTTCGCTGGAGAGGGCGTTTTGCTCTTCTTGTTCTTGTGGTGGTACTCGAAAAAACCTCGCCCAGCAGGGCATGTTGCAGGCATGTTTTTGATTGGCTATGGCATTTGTCGATTTGTGGTTGAGTACGCTCGTGAGCCGGATAAACACTTAGGTTTGCTCGCCATGGGCTTTTCGATGGGGCAGTTACTTTGCCTACCGATGATTGCGTTAGGGGCGTATCTTTGTTCGAGAAGATAAAACAGGTTAGGCGTAACGCTCGCGAGAGAGTTGAGCTCACGCGATTGATTGATGATTGCAAGCAGCTTTTGTCAGAGCGCGGTGAAGCCAACAGTGTGGCCATAGCAACCCGTGCCTTAGAGCACTATTCGCATTTGTCAGTCGAGGGCAGGCAGCGGTTCTTCGAGGTGCTAGCGAATAATTTTGACCCTGATCCGGGTGAAGTATTGCAGCTAGCTGAAGCCTACGCGGTCAATCGTTCGCCTGAGAATTTGATTAAACTTTCAAGAGCAGCAGAACCTCCGCGCCAAGAGTTACTAAGGCGTTTGAATCGTGCGCCAGGTGCAACTGGTGCAATCGTCAAGTTACGCGCAGAATTGCTCGAGCAAATGCGAACGATCAGGCAGCAAAATCGACTGATTGCCGTTGATTCTGATTTAGAGCATTTGCTGGGCTCGTGGTTCAACCCTGGCTTTTTGACGTTGGCAAAAGTCGATTGGAACTCGCCGGCGATGTTGCTCGAAAAAATCATTCATCACGAAGCCGTGCACGAGATTGATGGCTGGAATGATTTGCGTCGAAGGTTGCAACCAGATAGACGCCTGTTCGTGTTTTTTCACCCAGTTTGGCCCAATGAGCCGTTAATTTTTGTTGAGGTTGCACTGGTAAAAAGCATGCCATCCGCAATTGGGCCTCTGCTCGATAGGAACTTGAGTCCTGAAGCGAATGAAAACCAGTATAAAATCGCAACTTTTTATTCCATATCGAATTGCCAGCTTGGTTTAAAAGGGGTCAATTTAGGGAATTTTTTGATCAAGCGAGTTGCCGAGGAATTGAAAAAAGAGTTTCCTAAGCTTTCTACTTTCTGCACGTTATCGCCTATTCCTACTTTCGCCCATTGGTTACTAAAAACTGAGCCTTTGCAAAGTGAACTTGTAAAACCATTGAGCCTTAAACAGCTCAACTTGGGTATCGTTGCATTAAGGCAAAAAAGTGGTGGCGATTTGAGCAAATTGGAAGCTAATGAGCAAGATCAAAAAATGTTACAAAGGTTGGCCGCTTACTACTTGATGCATACCAAATCTTCAAATAGCGTCGCTAGTGACCCAGTCGCGAGATTCCATTTAAACAACGGAGCAAGGCTTGAGCGGGTCAATGTGACCGCCGATCTGTCCAAAAAAGGTTTAAAACAGTCATGTGGTGCTATGGTCAATTATCTTTATGATCTAGATGAAATTGAAAGTAATCACGAATCGTTTATTGCTGGTGAAGTGCCTGTTTCAAAGGCTTTATCGAACAGCGTTTAGACATCAAAATAATTTTTTAAGTTGTAAGGAGACACTATGGCCATAAGTAAAAAAACCTCAGAATCAAGTCAAGGGCTAACCCCCAAACAAGCGCGTCGACGTTCTTTAGTGAACGCAGCAACATCCCTTGGTGCTTTAAGCGCAGCAGGTTTGAGCACGCAAGTTGCTGCTCAAGCTTCGAATTACCCGAATAAGCCAATTCGGATGATCGTTCCATTTCCACCAGGAGGTGGTACCGATGCTTTCGCACGTCCTTTAGCCAAAGTACTAACCCAACAAATGGGCCAAACCATCGTTATCGATAATAAGGGCGGTGCTGGTGGCACTTTGGGAATGGATCAGGCAGCGAAATCTGCAGCAGATGGCTACACAATCATTATGGGTGCAGTGCATCACACGATCGCCGTGAGCATGTACCCTCGTTTGCCATATAACTTGCAAAAGGACATGATGCCGCTAACTGCCGTGTCGTATGTGCCAAACGTCGTAGTGGTGAATCCTGATCGCATGCCAATGAAGGATATCGGCGAGTTCATGCGTGCCATAAAGACGAACCCTGGCAAATACAACTATGCCTCCGTCGGCAATGGAACGTCACAGCATTTGGTTGCCGAGATGTATAAAACCATGACTAGATCATTTGCAGTCCATGTGCCGTATCGCGGTGCAGGCCCGGCGCTTGCCGATCTAATGGCGGGCCAAGTCGACTTTATGTTCGATGGTTTGGCAGGGTCCATGCCGCACATTAAATCGGGCAAAATTGTTGCCTTGGCAGTAACTTCCGCTCAGCGCTCACCAGCTTTGCCGAACCTCCCGACGATGCAAGAAGCTGGTGTTAAGGGGTTCGAGGCTCGGACTTGGTATGGCTTATGGGCACCGGTTGGTATTCCGAAAGACATTGCTACTAAGCTCGTTACTGAGATTCAAAAAGCGATGCAGACCAAAGAAATAAAAGACGCCTGGGCTGCATTAGGTGCTGAAATGGGTGGCGAAGGTCCGGAGCCGTTTGCAAAACTTATTGATGGCGAAGTTAAGCGTTGGGCTAAAGTGGTAAAAGATTCTGGCGCTAAGCTCGATTAAGCGATAGAGAATTCCAATATAGTTAAAAGGACTGTTCGCAGTCCTTTTTTAATGGCTAGCCGAAATGCCTTTCCATAGCATGTAGATAGCAACACCCAGAAGCATTGTGCCGAAGGCTTTTTTCAAAGTTGCCACTGGCAAAGTAGATGCCATCTTCGCACCCAAAGGTGCGGTTGCCATGCTAGCCAGCGAAACTATAAGTAGAGCAGGTAGATAAATGAAGCCGATAGCACTTGGTGAGATGTTTAAATGCCAACCAGAGATAACATAGCCAATGGTCCCTGCAAGCGCTATGGGAAAGCCGCAAGCAGCGCTGGTAGCCACTGCATGCGGCATTTTGACGCCTTTGCTTACGAGAAATGGTACGGTCATAAATCCGCCTCCCGCGCCGACTAGCGAAGAAAGGCCACCAATCAGTGCGCCCACTCCGGTGAGCGTAGAAAATGAAGGTAATGATTGAGTTTCGGCTAATGCCGCAGCAGATGGCTTTCTTGTTCTCAGCATTTGTATAGCCATATAGCCAACAAATATCGCAAAGAAAATGGACATCCAGCTATCTTTTGCAAGCGCTGCGAATTGCGCTGCAATTAAGCCACCTATAACAATGCCTGGGGCAAGCGCTTTTACGACTCCCCACTGAACCGCACCACGCTTGTGATGCGCCCAAACGCTGGAAAGGGAAGTAAATAGTATGGTTGCGAGAGATGTTGCGATGGCTACCTTCGTGGCATTGTTTGCAGGTAAGCCTTCGTGAATGATCAGGGCCGACATAAACGGCACCATGATCATTCCACCGCCAATACCCAATAGACCCGCCAAAACGCCGGTGACCGCGCCTAGCAAGAGCATAAGCGCCACGATACTTAGATCCACATCGACTTTCGAAAGGTATTGAGCCAATAAGCCTAAAAAAAAGGGTGCCCCGCCTGTGCCGTCTAGCCAGCATCCTGAACCGGGGTTCAGGTCGGCCGCAGTGGGCTCTACATCAGGTTCGTCCGCGAGGGACAATCACAACAGTAAAACACGCTAATCACCACAGCCTGTTTGCTATAAGCATTGGTTCAAGGAATGATTGGCTCTACTCGTACACCGCAGGGCAGATTCTATTTTACTCCTGCATTTGCGTAAAAACTCGTTGCTTAGAACAAACGTTCCTGCCGTTTGATCTCCGCTTCTATATCGGCTGTCATGCGACGAATTTTTCGTTGCAAATCGCCGGAAGTATTGGCAGCACCTGGGGCTTGCGAACCAAGCAGCTCGTGCGCTAACTGCAAAGCGGCCATTACTGCAATTCTTTCTAACCCGACAATCTTGCCTGCGTCACGTAAGGAGCGCATTTTGTCGTCGACGATACTCACAGCGTCTAACAAACGATCTTTTTCTTCTGGTTTTACTGCGAGCTTGTATTCGCGATCAAGGATTTTTACGCCTAGTTGTTCCATCACGTTCGCCCCTTATGCCTCATCCGATACTAATGGCAAGCGAGACAGTGCGGATTCGACCCTAGCCCTCGCATCTGCCATTCGTTGCTTCATGCCATCGTTGGTTGATAGGGCAGAGTTGAGCTGCGCTTTAAGCTGCGAGTTCTCGTCGCCTAGCTTGCGCGTTATTGCCAACAAACGTTCAATTTGTTCGCCAAGTCCTTGAATTTCTTGATCCATTTCATGATGGTAGGTACTCATACACGGTTGGTCAAGTCGCTTAACTGCCCATTTACCCTTGTAATTGATTAACATCAGCACTCTATGAATAGATTTTCACGTTTTTTCTGCAATTTTTTGCCGCTTTACTTGGTTTTTGTAATTTTCGGCGCTGATAGTTCGAATGCTGCGATTGAAATGCCGGGCGTTCAGAGAGGTAACGGCGCTTCGAAACAAACTAGTACAGCCCCAGTAAAGGTCGATGCGGTCGAGGTTCAGCTGGTAAGTAATTACGACGGCAAGCCGCCGTCAGGCGAACCATTAAAGATCGGGCTTCTACTAAAACACGATCCTCATTGGCACACATATTGGCGCAATCCAGGTGATAGTGGCCTTCCAACCGAAATTCAGTGGAAGCTTCCAGAGCAATGGAAAGCCGGCGCTATCGAGTGGCCGGTGCCCAAGCGCATTCCCATCGGCCCGTTAGTGAACTTTGGTTACGAAGGAACTTTGCTGTTACCTGTAAAGCTTTCTGTTCCTGACAACGCAGCGAACTTTACAACGATAACAACCATTACAGCCAAAGTGCAGTGGCTGATGTGCAAGGATGTCTGCATTCCCGGTGAAGCTGATCTCGCGCTCGCAATAGGTGGCGCTGAAGGTGGCAAGCAGACAGTGCACAAGGCGCTTTTCGATCGCGCTCATCAAACGGCAGTTCAAAATGCCGATCAAGCCCGGGAGGCTTTAAAAGCAAGTTTTTCTGCGGACACTAATGCCGCAAAAATTAGACTCCCATTGAATGGCACCGGCTTGGTAGTCGAAGCAAAACCTGATCAGGAGATCGATTTTTTCCCCTATCAACCAGAGATGTTGCAACCCGCTGGTGTGATGAAAGTGTACTTGGATTCAAGTGTTAGCGCTTCGCCGACTTTGAATATAGAAGCCAAGTGGTCTGACTCGGTAAAGTTACCTGATTCGCTTGAGGGGTTACTCATCGTTAACGGGAAAGGTCTGGAAGTTTCGGCGAAGAGGACGAGCAAGTGGATTAATTCGCAGGGTGCTATATTAGTTAGCCAATATCTCGGCCCAAGGAATGAATCTGCCGCGAAACTAAGTGGAACCAACAATAGCGTAACCCCGGTAGTGGTCGATCAGCCGTTAATCCTGACCTTGGTTTTTGCTTTTGTCGGTGGACTCATCTTAAATTTAATGCCCTGCGTGTTTCCGGTGCTGGGCCTAAAAATTCTCGGTTTTGCAAGTCACAGCGGTGCAACCTCAAAAACTAGATTAAGCGCCGCACTTTTATTTGCTCTTGGAGTTATCGCCTCGTTTTGGGGCTTGGCGTTGCTGATGGTTTTGTTTCAAAGTGCTGGACAATCCGTTGGTTGGGGGTTTCAGCTGCAATCACCTTGGTTCGTTGTCGCAATGGCTTGGCTCTTTGCGTTGATTGGTTTGAATCTGACGGGTGTTTTCGAAGTTGGAATCTCGTTAACGAGGTCGAACATGGTGGTTAGGCAGCAATCGGCATTATCTGAAATTGGCTCTGGTGCATTGGCTGTTTTGGTCGCAACACCTTGTACCGCGCCATTTATGGGAGCTGCCTTAGGCGCTACCTTGGGGCAAAGTTTGGCTGTGCAGTTTGCAGTATTCACGGCGTTAGGCATAGGTATGGCTTTGCCATATGTGCTCCTGACACTGGTGCCTGCTGCTGCGAAAATGTTGCCTCGTCCTGGCGCATGGATGCAAACTTTGAAGCACTTTCTTGCCTTCCCAATGTTTGCAACAGCGGCTTGGCTTGTTTGGGTATTTGGCCAGCAGCTCGATATCGACGCTGTATTGTCATTGCTTCTTTCAATGATTGCAATCGGCTTTGCTGCTTGGGTGTATGGCCAATGGCAGCGCTTGGCTTTGCTAAGTAAAGCTTCTTCGGGCAAAGCCGTGTTTTTGCTTTGCGTGGCGCTAATCGCAACTGCATCTGCGGGGACTTTGGTGGCAAACGCTGCTGGTGAATCAGTATCAACCCCGACCGCATCTGTGTCAAAAAACAGTGGATGGGAAGTGTGGTCACAGCAACGAGTTGATGAGCTGCTGGCGCAAGGCAAACCGGTTTTTGTTGATTTCACCGCCGCATGGTGTGTGAGCTGCCAAGTGAACAAGAAGGCGGTTCTCGACGGCGATACGGTCAAGAAGTTTTTTGCCGAGCAAAAGATCGTTATGCTTCGCGCCGATTGGACCAAGCGAGATGCAGCGATTACGAAGGAGCTTGCCCGCTATAAACGTAGCGGTGTGCCTATGTACCAAGTCTGGCTTCCAACTGCCGGGCAAAAATCTGCAGTATTGCTGCCTGAGCTTTTAACTTCCGATATCGTTATTTCTGCGTTCAGGTAAGACTCTTCATTTTCATAAGTTATCATTAGGACGCTTTCGGTGCTTTTTCGGCGTACTAAAAATACGCTCAAAGAGTTAAACGGGAAACTGTTATCAGTGCTGCCCCCGCAACGGTAAGCAAACCGCTATCTATTTTGGTAAAAGGTGATGTCAACATGCCACTGAACGGGCTCGCAATGAGTTTCTGTTTGGGAAGGCGACATGATCGAGGTTTGTGAGCCCGGATACCGGCCGAAAGGGTTTTCCTATTCACGCTTCGCGGTGGGCGAAGTTACTTGGAGTTCTCTTTTGAAAAAATTGCCTATTGCAGTGGCGCTATCGGCGTGCGCTATTTTTAATTTAACCGCGTTTAATTCAACCGCAACTGCCCAGCAGAATGATTCGACGATTGAAACCGTCAACATCACGAGCAAACGTGGCATTCAACCGGTGCTTGACGTGTTGTCGGACACCACTGTTATCGATAGAAGGGCGATTGCCAATAGCCCAGCCTCGACACTGATCGATTTGCTGCAGATCGAAGCTGGCTTAGAGGTAACCCAGCAAGGCGGGCAAGGCAAAATCAGTGGCTTGTTTTTGCGAGGCACAAAGACTGCTCAGACCCTAATCATCATTGATGGAGTTCGGTTAGAGAACCCGCTTTCAGGTGGGGCAAATTTAGAGTTTATTCCGCTAGCGGCAATTGAAAGAATTGAAGTATCACGCGGCCCGTCTTCGTCGTTTTATGGTTCGGCTGCTATAGGAGGAGTGATTCAAATATTTACACGCCAAAACGGTGACGGCGCACCCGTAGGAGTGAAACCTTTTGGAAGCTTTTCGGTTGGTTCAAATTCGACTTTGAAAGCAAATGCCGGTGTATCAGGCGCAGATCAATCAACCCGATGGTTAGTATCTCTGGCTCGCGATCAAACCAAGGGTTATGAGTCGACTTTACCTAGCTCATCAAGTTACCAAGCCGATAGAGATGGCAATCGCCAAAGTGCGCTGAATGTCGGTGTTTCGCATCAAATCGCGCCGCAATTCAATGTTGGTTTTAACGGCTTTGTTACCCAAGGGCGAACTTTTTACGACAGCAGCTTTTCTCTTCCCGCAGATACACGATTAGATTACCGCACTGCTTCCTTAAGTGGTTTTGTGAAAGGCCAGTTGAATAACTCATGGGGCACTGAACTACGAGTTGGCAAATCAAGCATTGCTTATGACTATTTTGATGCGTCAGGGTTTTTTCCCTTCGCACCGAAGTCTGATACTTTAAATTTGGCTTGGACCAATCAATTTAAGCTTGGCGAGCAACCTTCGGCAGGCTCTTTATTTGCAGGCGCAGAAACGTCAAAGCAGACCGTAACGGGCCCAGGGGTAAGTACTGGAAGTTCTGTATACGGTGCAACTGCGCGTCGTATAAATTCAGTTTTTGCTGGGTATGAAACGCGCATTGATGAGCACAGCATTCGGCTTCAACTTCGCAATGATTCCATTCACTCAGAAGGTGCTGCACTTAGCCCCAAAGCGAATACCGGCACAGTTGCCTATGGTTTTACGTTGAATAAGGAATGGCAGCTGCGTGCTAGTGCCGGCAGTGCCTTTAGAGCACCGACCTTTGATGACCTGTACAACCCTTTCGGGCCTAACCCACTGTTGAAGCCTGAGAAGTCTTTGGGTTACGAGATAGGCGCCCAATATCGGCAAGCCCAGCAGACTTTTAAACTGACTGCATTTACGCAAAAAATCCGGCAGGCAATTGAATTGGATTCTTCGTTTGTTTCGCAAAACTATGACGCGGCCAAAGTCAGCGGCGCAACGATTGAAGCCAGTCAACAATTGGGAAGTATTCGATTGCGCGGCAATGTCACGGTGCAAGATACTGAAGGCAATTACACTGATTTCTCAACCTTTCAGCCTGTCGTGGGGCGATTGGCGCGCAGAGCCAATGTACACGGTTCATTTGCTATGAGCTGGCAAGATGCTGCAGCGATAACAAACCGGAAAAATGGCATGCGAGCTTCAGCGCAATGGCAGTTTCAAGGTAATCGTTTCGATACCGATGGTGCACGTTTAGGTGGTTACGGCGTGTTGAACCTATCAACGAGTTATGGCTTTGGGGCTTGGTCAGTATTTGGCAAAGTCGGTAATCTGCTCGATAAGCAATATCAACTTGCTTCAGGCTATCGCGCAACTCCTAGGTATTTCATGATTGGCGTTTCATACGAGTGAAGATAGTTTCGAAAGCCTGCTTTTTTATCGCCTATTGCATTTATTCAATAGGCTTCGCGGGCGCCATTTCCCCCATCACTTTGAAAGACGATTGGGGGCGTGAAATTGTTTTGTTAGGTAAGCCGAATCGCGTTGTGACGCTCTCTGCCCACCTAACAGACATGGCTTTTGAGGCAGGGCTTGATAGGCAGATTATTGCGGTTGATGTTCACAGCAAGATTGCCGAAAAGAGAGTGGTTCGCTTGTCAGCTTTTCCCGAGCCGTCAATTGAGAACATTGCGAAATTGAAGCCCGATTTAGTAATGCTTTGGGGCGCAGGTCTAAAGGCAACTAGTGTTTCTCGTTTAGAGTCCTTAGGGCTACGCGTGTTTGTGAGTGAACCAAAAACGCTTAAGGACATTATTGCCAATTTTGAGGTACTGCTAACAATTTCGCAGCAGCCTCCAAGCAGAGCAAGCCAACGAGTTGAATCCTATAAGAAATCGTTAGAAACTCGAATCCATGCGCGGGTAGTACCTGTATTTGTGCAGGTTTGGTCTGAGCCGTTAATGACAGTTGGCCAATCGAGTTTCATGGCCAATGCGCTGAAGCATTGTGGTGCTCAAGTTTTATTGGCACCTGCAACTCAGAGTTCAGCAGTCGTGAATCCTGAAGCCGTAGTCCTAAGTGAAACTCGTGCAATAGTTTCTGCTAACAATGTCTCGGCAAAGGAGTACTGGCGTAAAAGGGCCGTCGATAAAAGCTCATCCTGGACATTTATCTCTTTACCAGAATCAACGCTGTCGCAGCCGTCAACAAAACTTTTAGACTCTCTCACAGTGTTGTGTGAAAGGCTCGATTCGTTAAGATAGTTTTGTGACTGGGCGTCCTGTTTGGTACCATGCATCAAACTTTTTAAATGAGGATTCCATGCCAGTTATCGCAGTAGTAAACCCCAAAGGTGGTGTCGGTAAAACAACACTTGCAACGAATTTAGCGGGTTACTTCGCTGCCACTGGCCAGAGTGCTATGCTCGGCGATTTTGATGAGCAGCAATCAGCTCGTCATTGGCTAGGCTTACGCCCAACAAATGCGGCGGCAATTCAAACTTGGGAGTTAAGTTCTGGTATTGCCAAGCCACCTAAGGGCGTAACTCATGTCGTGCTCGATACCCCCGCCGCGATGCAAAAGAAATTCATTGCCGACGTAGTTCGTGTGGCAGACAAAATCCTTGTGCCGTTGCAACCTTCAATGTTTGATGTGCTTGCAACTGGCGCATTCTTGAAAGACCTAGAAGCAATTTTTAAGAGCAGCAAGACTTCGAAGGTGTTTCGAAGCACAGTAGGTATTGTTGGTATGCGCGTTGATGCTCGTACTAAAGCGGCTGAGCAACTTGAGCGCTTTGTTGGTGGCTTAGAACTACCGGTTGCAGCTTACCTGCGTGATACACAAAACTATGTGCACCTTGCTGCTCATGGCCTAACGTTGTTTGATGTTCCAGCTTCGCGTGTTGATAAAGACGTAAGCAGCTGGCAGCCGTTGATTAAGTGGGTTTCTTAAACTAGGGAAACTACTTTTGTGCCTCTGGCTTTCGGTCCGGTTTTGGGGCCGGTTTTGGGGCCGGTTTTGGGTCCGGTTTTGGGTCAGTAACGAAGCCAATTTTCCCAAGCCCAGATTGCTGGGCTGCTGACATAATCTCTGCCAAGCGCTGATACTTCGTATCTTTATCCGCCCGAAGTTGAATATCGGGCTGCGGAGTTTTCAAAGCCGCTTGCGATAGTCTTCGCTTTAAGTCTTCGTCAGTTGTGACCGCGTCATTATTCCAAAAAAGCTTACCGGCTGGGTCTATCGCGAGCGTGATTGTCTCTGGTTTTTCTGGTGCTATAGGCGCTTGTGCCGTAGGCAGTTCTAGCTTAATGGCGTGAGTAAACAAGGGTGCCGTGATGATGAATATCACTAGCAACACTAGCATCACGTCCACAAGAGGGGTGGTGTTGATTTCAGCCATAGGCTGCTTGTTACTTTGGCCGTCAATACTTCCAAATGCCATGATGCTACCCTTGTTTGCTGACTCGTTTACCGGCCGTTAACACACCAAGTAAATCGTAAGCAAAGCTGTCGAGCTGGGCCTGCGTTACTCGATTTGCTCGTACAAAAGCGTTGTAGGCAAGTACCGCGGGGATGGCAACGGCTAAACCTGCCGCCGTCATGATCAGGGCTTCGCCCACTGGGCCTGCAACTTTATCAATGAGCACCTGACCATTTGCAGCGATATTGATCAGTGCATGGTAAATGCCCCACACGGTTCCGAACAAACCCACAAATGGAGAAACGCTGCCAACTGATGCCAAAATCGTTAAGCCGCTTTCCATCTGCGCAGAGCTTGCATTTATTTCTTGACGTAGGGTGCGAGTAATCAACGCTTCTTTGTCGAAATGTGCGATGAGTTCGCTCGATGGTTCTAAGGACGCCGCTTGCACAGCCTTGACGGCGAGGCCACTAAAAACACCTGATGTATCCGCTGCCGATAGTGCTTTACTTCCATCGGTTAGAGTCGCAGTATTCCAAAAGTCATCTGCAGCAAATTTCGCTGCTTTTTTCGACTGCCAGACGCTGAAGATTTTCTTGAAAATAATGAACCAACTGATAAGCGACATAGCCAACAGTAAGTACGCAACGCCATGCGATACGGAGTCGGCATTTTGCCAAAAATGAGAAAGGCCTAGTTGATTTTGCATAATTTGTTCTAACGGGCTGGCATGTCAGCGATGCCATATCCTAGACTGATAGAAGCGTCTTTCGCAATCTCTGGAACAGTTGCTTCCCAAGCATAACAAGCGGTTTTCATTTGCTCGAAAAGTTCAGGGTTTTTATGCCGTTGATTTGAACGTTCGCGCGCGTCGTGGCTTAAATTGAATAAATACTCATGTTCGTTCACTTTAAGGTATTTCCAATCACCTAAACGATAGGCTTTTTGCTGTTTGTGGTTCATGCGCCAAAACAGGGGGCGCTCGAATTCTTTCCCTACGTTTTGAAGCACGGGCATCAATGAGACGCCATCTAGAGGAAAGTCAGGCTTTGGCATCGCTCCAGCGCAATCCATGACAGTGGCGCTCCAATCCATGGTCATGCAATGCTGGGATGTCGTTTGGTTTGGGGCAATAACACTGGGCCAATGCGCTATCCAAGGCACGCGAATTCCGCCTTCGGTTAAATCCATCTTGCCGCCCACCAGAGGCCAACTATCGGAAAACCGCTCGCCGCCATTATCACTGGTAAAAATGATGAATGTGTTGTCGAGTAGTTGATGCTTTTTTAGTGCTTCCATAATCCAGCCAATGCCTTCATCCATGTGATGAATCATTTTTCGATAGGTTTGAATATTGCCACCATCGAGATGAAACAAGTTCTTCGAAGTGCTCTTGGCTACTTCGTAATCGTCTCTGGTTTCCCAGGGCCAATGAGGTGCTGTGTAGTGCAAGCTTATGAAGAATGGGGTATCAGCTTTGGCCCGAGTGGCGTGCCTATCAATGTACTCAATCGTATGCCTTGAGAGTAAATCGGTTAGATAGCCATCGCGATGCTCTTCTTTGCCATTGAGCCAAAGATCATGAACTCCGGGATTATCTTTATGGGTAAAGTAATCTACACCGCCGGCCATTGGACCAAAGTGCTCGTCATAACCAGACTTGAGTGGGCCAAAGTGCGGCTCGAAACCTAAATGCCATTTGCCTATCAGAGCGGTGCTGTAGCCAACCTCTTTCAAGAGCGAAGGCATCGTGGGCATACTAGGTGGAAGGCCCAAGACCGCATTGCCGCGTGCTTTGCTTGCAAGAGGCTCTTCCATCGCTCCGCGTAAACGGTATTGATATCTGGCAGTCATGAGCGCAAAGCGGGTAGGGGAGCAAACTGGGGCGTTCGAATAGCCCTGAGTGAATCGAATGCCGTTGGCCGCGAGCTTATCTAAGTTGGGTGAAACAGGCTCTCTTCCGCCGTAGCAGCCTAGATCGGCATAGCCTAGATCATCGGCTACGATGTAAATGATGTTCGGACGTTTTTTAGCGGCATCTTTCATATTGGTTTTTGCGTTCGACTCGTTCATATATCTAATGCAGTTTATCTGCGCTTATTGGGTTAAGGCGTTCGGTTTTTGTTACGCCAAGGTTTTTCTTGCGGCCGCGAAAAATAGTTTGCATGGTTCGGGTCGTACCCACGTTAATACTGTCTTGATCGATAGTGTGTGTACCATTTTCAAGAATGTCGAGCGTAACGTCACCATGCGCGAGCATTAATTGGGAGTAAGCGCGTTGAGCCTTATCTACGGTGACGACGCTGTCGAGTTCGCCATGAATTAGGTGTAGCGCGGACGCTGAGATTTTTTCGACTGCAAGAATTGCACCATTTAATTGGCCCGCATATGACACCACTATGTCGGCGACCTTTGGGGCAAGTCGAGCGGTGTCTAGGGCTACGGTTGCGCCCTGTGAATAACCAATGACCACAGTTTGATGAGCACCTAAACCCGTCTCGGCCTGGATAGTTCGAATCGCTTTTTCCACGGTAAGCGCAGCGCCTCTTACTGCTGAGTGCTCATGGTTGTGCGATGGTAGCCAATCGAATCGTGGCGCAAAACCTTCGGGTGCAGGCACCGCCGAGGGCAAAGAGGCCTGCAATATGAAAGCGGCCGCTGTTGGAAATTTGAGTTGCCAAGCAATTGCCACGGGTGCGAATGAATCTGGATTAGAACCCGCTCCATGAAGGAATACCAGCAAGCGCTGGGGCTGCCCACCGTTGATGGGTGGGAGTTCTATCCAAAGCTGTTGATAGGCATTTGTTGGCATTAAAGGATTTGTTTGCATTAAAGAATTTGTTTGCCTATCCACCAAGAAATAGCAGCGATAATTGCGCATGCCGGGATGGTAAGTACCCAAGCCCATACAATGCTTCCCGCAACCCCCCAGCGGACTGCACTAATCTTTTGAGACGACCCTACGCCGACAATTGCGCCAGTAATTGTGTGCGTCGTCGATACGGGAATACCAAACCCTGAAGCAACAAATAGTGTGAGGGCGCCGCCAGTTTCAGCACAAAAACCGCCGACAGGTCGCAACTTGGTGATTTTCTGGCCCATTGTTTTCACAATGCGCCATCCACCGAACAGCGTTCCGGCGCCGATGGCTAGATAGCAAGACCAAATGACCCATTGCGGCGGCATTTTTGCATCCAGCCCGACGGAGCCAGCTGCGATCAAAAGTAACCAAATAATGCCCATTGTCTTTTGGGCATCATTGCTGCCGTGTCCTAAGCTATACAACGCTGATGAAATTAGCTGTAATCGTCGAAACCATTTGTCTGTCTTTTTCGGTGTTGCTCTGACAAATATCCAAGCAATCGCCAACATCAATAATGACCCAAGCAAAAAACCCATCAAGGGAGACAACAAGATGAATGTGGCAGCTTTGATGATGCCTGTCGATACTAAGCCACCAGTGCCAGCCTTGGCCATCATGGCGCCCATCATGCCGCCGATTAGCGCATGTGACGAACTTGAAGGAATACCGTAAAACCAGGTAATTAGATTCCACGAGATCGCACCCACGAGTGCGCCGAAGATCACATAGTGGTCTATTAGCTTAGGATCGACAATGCCTTTACCGACCGTCGCCGCAACTTTAAGTTCAAACAAGAAAATCGCAACGACGTTGAAAAATGCCGCCCAAGCAACCGCATGAAGAGGTTTCAAAACACCTGTGGACACAACGGTTGCAATGGAATTCGCGGCATCATGAAAGCCGTTCATAAAGTCAAACGCAAGCGCTAAAATAACCAAGAATACTAAAACTGAAACGGTCATTTGAGTTGCCATCATCTACGTCTCAAGCGTTTTCTAGGACAACGCCTTCAAGCACATTAGCAACATCCTCGCACTTATCAGAAACTGCTTCGAGTAATTCATAAATAGCTTTTAGCTTGATGAGCTGACGAACATCCGATTCACCACGAAAAAGTTTCGACATTGCTGCGCGCATTACTCTATCGGCGTCGCTCTCAAGCCTGTCAATCTCTTGGCACAGCTTCAAGATTGCTTCGGCGTTATCCATCGACTTTAATAGATTTACCGCCGCTTTGACTCGATCACAACACATTTGATTAATATCAGCCAGCTGTTGCGCCTCTGGCGTTATTTCTTGAATATCGTAGAGCAACATCGATTCGCCGACGTCTTGGATCAAATCCAAAATGTCATCCATTTGGTTGATTAACGAGAGAATCACTTCTCTATCAAAAGGAGTAATGAAGGTCTTATGTAATAGGGAAATCGTTTCGTGAGTAATCTTGTCAGCCGATTTTTCGATCGCATCAATGCTCTCAAGATGTTTTTGCCGTACGTGAGGTTCTGAAAAGTTAGCCATCAGTTGGGCTAACTCGCGTGAACCTTCAGAGATACGATCCGCATGATTGTCAAACAATGCGAAGAAGTTGCCTTCGCGGGGCATTAGCCGTCCAAACATGGAAAAAGATCCTAAGAAAGTTACAACGGAAGTGCGCTAGATTCTAACCGTTACGGTTTTATGACGATGATTTGCGGGCGACGCAATCAATGTAGGCAGCCCCATCCGGAGGAAGGCCAGTTCTTTGTGAGTTCCATACAACTTCGCCCAAGCAATCCATTAGCGCGTGAGCCGCCTTATGGAGGGAGTTGCGCTTGCGCCCTAGTGTTTCATAGGCCTGCTTTATTCCCGGTGGTTGGTTAATCGAAACTTGCTCGCTAATGGCCAAGTGCATCGATAAATGCAAGAAAGGGTTCGTGCGCCCAGCCTCGACTGAGTAATCTCTTTTTAACGCCGCATCAAGGTTTGCTAAGTCGTCGTGGTACTCGGGGTGCTCAAGCACCCAATCGAGTGCCATCGCTTCGAGCGGCGTTAGTGGCAGTTGCGTGATGTGTTTTTTCCAAATCTCACAAAAGAATTTTCGAACGTCGGCTTGGGAGGGATCAAACATCGTAGCCATCCTCGCCTTCTGGGGCTGGTGTTTTAGTTCGATACTCGCACAAATCTAAAATCGGGCAACGCCAGCATTCGGGTTTTCTTGCTTTACAGGTATATCGGCCATGCAAAATTAGCCAATGATGAGCATCGAGTTTATGGTCGTCATGGATAAATTTAATTAGCCGCTCTTCAACGGCAAGTGGTGTTTTTCCTGGCGCAATTTTCGTGCGGTTGCTAACGCGAAAAATATGTGTGTCGACGGCGATGGTGGGTTCGCCAAAGGCTGTATTCATGACAACGTTGGCAGTTTTTCTACCAACCCCTGGCAATGCTTCTAAACTGTCCCGATCACGGGGTATTTGACCTTGGTGTTTATTTTCAAGTATCTCGCAAGTCAGCATCAAGTGCTTTGCTTTCGAGCGAAATAGGCCAATCGTTTGGATAAATCCAATCACCTTCGCTTCACCGAGACTCAGTATTTTTGCTGGAGTGTTGGCCGCAGCGAATAGTTTTCGGGTTGCAAGGTTCACGCTTTTATCGGTGGCTTGGGCAGACAGCAATACGGCGACGAGAAGCTCAAATGGAGAGCTGTATTCAAGCTCGGTTGTCGGTTTCGGGTTAAGAGATTTAAGCCTCGAGAAAATCTCATAACGTTTCTGTGGATTCATGAATGTTTCTTGCAGTCTATTTTTTTGCTTGGGTGGCAGAGTTGGCAAGTCGTTGCTTGGCTTTAGCTTTTGCTCGTTCTAGGGCGCTGCTAATCGCATCTTTGCCGGGCGCAAGCATTAAGTGTGGTTTGTTCTCAGTGTTTGTAATTGCAGCAACGGCCTTTAATCGGAGCTGTTTTTTCTCAAACCGTGTTTTGGAGCGTTGAGCATCATCAGTTGACCATTGTTCCCAAGAAAACTTGTTTGCATCGTCGATCGCTGTCATGCTGATGCAATCAACCGGGCAAGGTGGTAAACACAAATCGCAGCCAGTGCAAAATTCGGTAATGACAAAATGAAGTTTCTTCGGAGCACCCACGATAGCATCAGTTGGGCAGACGTCGATGCACTTGGTGCAACCAATGCATAAATCCTCTCGAATATACGCAACAGTTCGTGGACTTACTTCGCCGCAAGAAGAGTCCAGCATTAATTCGAAGTTTGCCGGATTACCTAAGATTTCGGAAAGTGCTTTTAATCCGTTCGGACCACCGGGTGGGCAGCGATTTGGTTTCGATGTACTTTGCGCCATTGCGGTAGCGTAGGGTAAGCAACCGTCAAAGCCACAACGTTGACATTGGGTCTGGGGTAGTAGCGCATTTAATCGTGTCACTAAGTCACTAGCGGCGTCGAGTTGCGTTGTTGAGTCATTCAGCGGCATTACGAAAATTGTAGCGGTGTAAGCTCTCTTGCATGGCCAATGTGCATTTATTCTCGTCGAATGTTCTTACTTTGTTGAAACAAATTGCGGCTAACACAAACTGCAATTACTGAAATACTGAATTACTTCAAACACTTAGTTTCAATCTGATCAAACTGGCCCACTTATTGCTAATAACTATTCGGTAAGTAAGTGAGTGAGAAAAACCAGTCAAACTGGGGTGGGAAAAGGGAAAAGGCGCCGGTGGCGCCTTTTTTCTTTCTCGTGACCCGTCCTGAAAGAAGTTGACACCTTTTTAATTCAAAAAGGGGAAGTCAAATGCAGACAGGGATAAAGCGAACCCAACGAGATTACACGTTGGCTT
>JAYWIG010000038.1:0-18827 GCA_043789035.1 Betaproteobacteria bacterium | reverse complement strand
TGTGCTCTGTGAGATATTCAGCGAACTCAAGAGCTGGCGTGATAACCAAAGACTCTCGAATAACCGACTGATGTTGATTGTTTACAGGTTGAATATTGACGAAAAACGCGCTCTGATCGTTGGCGAGATAGTCGAGCGTAATCGAAGCGTTGAGTCTGATCATAGTGTTAGGTGCCACAAAGTGTTATTGCAATTCTATTTTATTGAGACTTCACCCGTCAGTCTGTTGGGTAACGTACAGACTCGATAAAACCGTAATGTGAATGGCTTGCAGTTACTCAGAAAGCTAATCATAGTTGGTTAAATTTTCGGAGTCTTATTTCTTTCACCAGATGCTGCTTGAACGCCAACGCCAGAGGAGACATTTTCTTGCTTGCTGGGTGAACGATGTGCCAAGCGGAAGGCAGTGGAAATCCTTCCACATCAATGATACGGACGCCATGTTCCTTAACAAGTCCGTGCAACGCATGCCTAGACACTATTCCTAGGCCGAGACCCCCAGCTACCGATTCCTTTAAGGCTTCATTGCTTCCCAACTCAAGTCGCACATCTGGCCGAAATTTTTTCTTACTAAAAAACTGGTCTCCGGTCATTCGAGTTCCAGACCCCTTTTCTCGAAGAATGAATCGGCGCTCAGAGAGCTCAGTCAGTGGCACCGACGCTCGTTTTGCCAATGAATCTGACGTCGGTGCAATGACAACAATCGGATTGGGCATAAAAATTTCGTCGGCTAAATCCAAATCTCGTGGCGGCATGGTCATGATATAGATGTCATCCATGTTCTCCCGCAGGCGTTGCACCACTCCATCACGATTGAGGATTTCAAGGGAAACATCAATCGCCGGATACCGGTTGCAAAAGCTGCCTATCAGTCGCGGCATAAAGTACTTTGCTGTGCTGACTACAGCCACCTTGATTTTTCCCCTCGATAAACCTTTAACTGCGTCAACGCTTTGCTCAAAGGCATCCCAGGTTTGCGCGACTGTCCGAGCGGTAATGGCAAGTTCCTTACCAAGATCCGTGAGGTAGAACTTTTTCCCGACAAACTCAAACAACGGAGCACCCACCGACTGCGCCACTTCTTTGAGTTGCATTGAGGCAGTTGGCTGAGTTACATGCATCGTTTTGGCTGCCGCACTAACACTGCCTGTTTCTGCCAGTGCGAGAAACAATCTTAGTTGCCGGAATGTAATGTTCATAGATTTTTATCTATTCTTAAGTGCATGAGAATCGATTTTACAAGATGCCGACATTTTTCTAACATGCTTACTAAAGGAAAATACCTATGCAAAACTTACTCGATCCTGCCATCTTATTCTTCGCATTCGGCATCCTAGCCGGCGCCATGCGATCAAATCTGGAAATCCCGCCTCAGATTGCAAAGTTCCTATCGCTCTACCTGCTGATGGCTCTAGGCCTTAAAGGAGGCTTCGCACTGGCCAAGTCGGGCATAACTCCCGAGATCGCCCTCAGCTTGGGCGCAGCCATTCTCATGGCGTTTCTAGTGCCCACCATCGGCTATGTCTTCCTTAAGAACCGAGTGGCGCGCTATGACGCTGCGGCCATTGCCGCCTCGTACGGTTCTGTCAGCGCGGTCACCTTCGTGACGGCCATGCAGTTCATGGAAAGCACAGGGCTGCACTCTGGCGGGCACATGGCAGTGGCCATGGTACTGATGGAATCGCCCGCCATCATCATCGCCGTGCTGTTGGCCAATACCCTGCGCCAAACGGCGAGCCAGCAGGTAGCGGTATCCAACTCCGGCGCTGCCACGATGGGCATGCCCATAGCGCAGCGCCTATCGATTGGCAAGATCCTGCATGAATCATTCACCGATGGAGCCCATCTGCTTTTGCTTGGTGCCATGGCAGTGGGCTTCATCAGCGGGGAGCCGGGTAAGGCAATGATGCAACCCTTCTCCGGCGATCTGTTCAAGGGCATGCTGGCCTTCTTCTTACTCGATATGGGCCTCATGGTGGCACGCAACTTTAATGATGCTCGTAAGAGCTCACCATTGCTGATAGCCTACGCCGCGCTTGGGCCAGTGGTACACGCCGGCTTGGCATTGGCCCTGGCGTGGGCACTATCCCTGCCCGTTGCCGACGCTGCGATGCTGATGGTGCTATCGGCCAGCGCGTCCTACATTGTGGTGCCGGCCGTCCTGCGCTATGCGATACCCGAAGCGAATCCTTCGCTGTACTTCGGACTAAGTTTGGGCGTCACGTTCCCATTGAACATTTTGTTTGGAATACCTGCTTATGTAAGCCTGGCTAAAACAGTACTTCAATGAAAGTTTTAAGCATTCATCGTGCAGCAGCGCTATCACAGCCCTCCTGTGGTGCGACTATTACCAAACAGACATCGAGTTACGCTTGCCCTGACTTGAAGCAAATTTTCGTAACTCTGACAGTGAACCGCTCTGTTTTCTGGCGATAGGCCTGGTGGCTTAATTCAAAGCGGGCCTAAGAATATCCGCTAGGTGGTGACGTAAGTGGCAAGATAAGCGTCATGCGAGTGCCGCTATCCTTTACGATACTCAGTGATGCGCCTAGCCCACGAGCGCGCTTGTTAATACCACTAATTCCTTTTCCTAGGCGAACACTGGCTAAATCAAAACCTTTTCCGTTATCGTGAATGGCGATGACAAGCCGTTCCTTGCTGGCCTGCACACATACCTCTATGCGACTCGCCTGTGCATGTTTGAGTGAGTTACTAATCGTCTCTTGCATTATCCGAAGCAATGGCAAAGTTTGAGTAGAAGGTACACCTGTGTCATCGCTAAATCCAGTGCTCTCCCAAACCAGCGTGATACCCGCTGCGCGTAAACGCGGCTCCATGCGGAAGCGAAGGTTTCCCGCGGCAAGGCTAAATTGGTCATTGTTTCCCTCCATTGTGTCGATTGCTAAGCGTAAATCGTCGATACACTCGCGCAAAAGGAGGTTGGTTTGATCCGCAGTAAGCGCACCCCGTTCGCTTAGCGCTAGCGAACTGATCAGTTGTGAGCCGAGCCCATCATGCATGTCTTGCATGATGCGTTGCCGTTCCTCCAGCGTCGCTTTATCGCGCTCATTTTGTCGGTTATTTTTGTAAAGCTGACTCAGTTCTATTTGTTGCTCGTTGAGTTTTTGCGTCATCACTCGCTGTTGTGCGTCCTGCTCAGAAAGTGAGCCAATGAAGTCAGTTATTAGTACGGAAGTCAACGCAGTGAGCCATGCGGAAGACACTACCTGTAAGCTGTAGCCGAAATTTCCGAAACCACTTTTTCCACTGCCTTGCAGCACAATATCCATAATGCCAACAAAAATCGCTAGCAAAGTTGCAAGAAGAAAAATCAACTTCCGCCATGAGAATTGCCGAGCGAATGAAAAGGTCAAAATTGCCACAGGATAGAGGCCCATTACACCGCAAATTACTCCCCAAAAACCTTCAAAACTTCTGAAGAAACTGTCGTCGTAAAGCCAAAAATGAATTAAATAAACTATGGGGCCAAGAACTCCCCAGAACACGCAAAATTTGGGAAACCACCGATTATTGGGTTGGCTTTGCGTGATCAAAAATAGCCAAGCACTCTGAGTAAATAGTGCGATCCCAGCAATATGTATAAATCGCCAGTAGGGATAGAGCCAGTGGGGCATTGCCGGTAGCGAATACACGAAAACGACAATTGCGCAGCCAAAGGCGCTCAGCCCTAACAACAAATAACTGCGCTGGTCTTTTCTCAAAAGGTAAATGCCTAAAAGCATTATGCCAATAACAAGCGCGTATACCAAAGCGGCTTGTGCTATGTCGTTTTGCCAGAAAAGGCGCTGCTGATAATTTGGCGTAATGCTCTGCATGGGGCCGACAAAAATGCGGGAAACTAATGTAAGCGTTTCTCGCGCACCCCATTCGACTTCAAGTCGATTTGTACCGTTACGCAGCAGGTTTGGAGGAATTTGAAAATTGAACGGACGGGCGTGTCGTACAGTCACAGCTGGCGTTGATGTTGGCACCTCTCCTGCTGGCATACCGTTGATGCTAATGCGGCCACCGTCGTACAAAGAAACGAAGTAAACCGCCCAAAGTGCCGCAGCTTGAGTGTCGGCAATAGAGAAATCGGCGACAAGTTTAAAACGCTTGAAGGTACGGGGGGTTCTTAAGCTTAGCGAGGGAAGATCGATGATGGTTGTGTCGTCGGGGCGATCTAAGTCAATGATCTGTGCTTGAGAGATCGTAATAATGTTCGTATCAAAGCTATTCGATGCAAAAACCAGCGCTGTAAGAAATATTAGCAATGATGCGATTATCTGCATTGCTTAGGTCTCGAGATTTAGCCGTAAATGTATCGTTGTTCCGTTGTCCGAAAAAATCGAAATCTGGGCGTTAATGAAATGAGCGCGCTTATGCATATCGGCTACACCGCTATCTTCTCGCTGTACGTTATTTTCTAATGCTTGACCATTGTCGTGAACCTGCATGACAAATTCATTGAGATCTTCGCTCAGAGTAACAATAATTTGGGTAGCGTTAAGGCGGTTTAATGCATTGATGATGCTTTGTTGCAAAATTCTAAGCAAAGGAAGGGTGGTTCGTTCTGGCAACGCAAGCGAATCAGAAAGATCTCTTACATTCCATATTAAGGCAATTCCCGCTGCTCTTAATCGTGGTTCGAGGCGAAAGCGCAAATTTCCAGCGGCCACTATGAATGGATTGTCTTGCTCAGACATAGCGTCAATCGCTAAGCGTAAATCGTCAATGCATTCATGTAAGAGCTGGCTGGTCTGTTCGTTGCTTAAAGCGCCCCGCTCGCTGCGCGCGAGTGATGTAATCAGTTGGGAACCCAGCCCATCTTGAATGTCTGCCAAGACGCGCTGCCTTTCTTCGAGTATGGCCCTCTCTTTCTCGATCCGTTGATTCTCGTCATGAAAAAAACTTAATTGCTTTTGTTGATTTTCCAAACTTTCAGTGAGTGTCTTGCTATGCACATCGCTTTTAGCGAGTGTCTTGACAAAATCGGTCATCAAAACTAAAGCCAAACTTGTGAGCCAAATCGGGGAAATAACTTGAATGCTGTAACCAAATTTCCCAAATACACTTGCTCCGGTTGATTGAAAGACTATGTCTCCAACTCCTAGCACGATTGAGCCACCGGTGGTAGTTAAAAAGACTAAATTGCGCCAGTCCCATCGGCGTCGTATTGATGCGATCAATAGTAAGAGGGGGTATACGCCACCCAACATGGTTGTGATCGCCCACACCCCCTCTGGGATCCGCATAAAGCTAACGTCGTTGATCCAGAAGTTAATTAAAAACACCGCTGGCCCGAGTGTGGCCCAAGCAATACATAGTCGTGGGTACCAGCGATTCTTTGAACCACCGACTTTAAGTAAAAAAAGCCATGCTCCGTTGGTAAAGATCGCAATACCGACCATGTGTATTGCCCGCCAGTAAGGGTAGAGCGCGGCTGGCATAGGTGGTAAAAGATAAACGAAAACTGAGATTGCACAACCTAGGGCACTTAAACCAAGTAATAGGTAACCGGCTTGATTTAGAAAAATAGCAAAAATGCCCAGTAAAACAAGGGCAATGATGAGGGCGTAGGTAAACGTTATTTGTGCCATCGTGTTTTGCCAAAACAGACGTTTTTGGTAGTTTTCCATGACCAGACTTTGTGGACCGATAAAAATCGATGAGATAGTGAGGGATTCGCGCGCGCCCCACTCAAGTGATAGTTGGTTATCTCCGCTCTTAAGCAAACTTCGCGGAATGTTGAAAACGTACGGCCGAATGTTTCGAACGGTGGTTTGTGAGGTTGCTGTCGCTATTTCGCCAACCGGAGTGCCGTTAACACTTATCCTGCCACCGTCGTGAAGGGAAATGCAGTAAACGGTTAGCAGGTCGTCATTGTTACTATTTGGTAGGTTGCCCGGTAGATTAAAAGTGGTTTCTAGCCGGAACTTCTTGAAAACACGCGGACTTCGCGCCTCTAACAAAGGTAGTTTGATTATTCGCGTAGCTTCGGAGCCTGATAATTCGAAAAGCGTGGCTTGCTCGATTTTAAGCACCGGGAAATTTGCGGCTAAACCTAACTTTGGTATAAGTAGGGCCAGAAACGTTAAGATATAAAACATAGTTCGCCCCAGACCGTTACAAAAAACCTCTTTGCTTTGCCTCAAAAACTGCTTGCCCCTTTGAGTTCACTTGAAGTTTTCGATAAACATTTCTTAAATGCGCAGTCACTGTGTGCCAGGTAATGCCAAGAATCTCAGAAACTTCCTCGTAAGTCATTCCCTTCTCAATCAAACGCAACACTTCGAGTTCTCTTTCACTCATTGGATTATCTACTTTCACGACAACTTCGGGCTTTTTTCCGATGAATCGCCGTATTACAGATCTTGCAACCGAGGGGCTAATTGGCGATCCGCCCTCATAAAGCTCAACAATCAGCCTCGCAATTTCATCGCTAGGGGTGTCTTTAAGCAGGTAACCAACTGCACCCGCTTCCAAGCTTGAAAGCACATGCTCCTCGTCGGCAAAAACAGTCACAACCATGGCTAGAGTATCGGGGCATTTAAGCACTAACCAAGAAATCACTTCGCGGCCATCTCTATCCGGAAGGCCCAGATCTATCAAAAAAACATCAGGTCTTCGTAGCTCCGTGAGGGCGATCGCCTGCTCGGCATTTGATGCTGCAAACAGAAGTGAAAGGCGAGCATGGGAGCGCACTGCAGCTTCGAAGCGTAAGCGTACCTCGGGCTCATCCTCAACGATTGCGACAGTAATCGGTATGTTCGAATTTTGAGCAGCGTTTGATTGAGTTAATCCTAGTGACATCTTTTTCTGCCTTCAGGCGCTGGAATTGTAGAGACGTTTGCTTGCAACAATCATATTCGATAGGCACCGTAAAAGTGTGTATTAAAAGCGCGCTATCCCAAAACTTTGGGATGCTATTTGATCAGTTTGCAAAGATTGGGAATAGGCAACATTGCCTCGCTCACTAATACTCCAAATAAGCAATCACACTTACCTTGGGTGCCTTATGAACATTGGTCCGCGAAATCTCACAAAACCCACTATAACTGAAAACAAATCCCTCGCCGAACCGCTTCAAAGTAGTGCGCGATTTATGAGCCGTTCAGGTGTTGAGGTGCTAGGGGCGGCGCTTCGAATTACTTCAAAACTATCGATAAGCGCTGGGGCCAAGCTGGGTTATCGAATTTTGTCGCAACCACCAAGGTTCAAAACTCCCGATCGCGAACGTCCCACTTACGAAAATGCTAGGCATACGCGAGTCACATTCGGTAACAAGCAGTTAAAAATGCTTGAATGGGGCGAGGGGCCGACGATATTGCTAGTTCATTGTTGGGGCGGGCGCGCTACCCAGCTACACGAATTCGTCGAATCTTTAGTCGCACAAGGTCTGAGGGTCGTGAGCTTCGACGGCCCAGCGCATGGTGAATCGGATGGCAGGCGCACTGACATGTTCGAGTTTCCAGAAGCACTCGCCACCGTTGCAAAAGTTGTAGCGCCACTAGAAGGCGTAATCGCTCATTCGTTTGGCGCAGCTATGACACTCTTAGCTAGACGAGATTTAGGACTTAGCGCTAAGCGCTTTGTTTTAATTAGTTCATTTAAAAGCTGCGATTGGTTTTTAGATGCCTTCGGGCATTTTTTTCGAACCTCCCCGAAAGTTATTCAACGTATGCGACACGACTTTGACTTACGACGTGGCACACCGGTTAACTGGGAGAAACTTTCAATGGTTGATGTAATTTCTGGGATTAAGGAGCCAATATTATTGGTGCATGATCGGAGCGATGCTGAAATTCCTTTCTCCCATGCAGAGTTGCTTCAACAGGCGTCCAACGGAGCCATCCTTTTAGCAACCGAAGGCTTAGGACATCGAAGAATTTTGCGAGACGCGTCTGTCATTCAACAGTCTGTGCAATTCATCAGCGTTAACACCCGAGGACTAATGCAATGAGATCATTGATTCAGTGGGTAGTGAGGCATCGAGTTGCCGTGTTGGTACTTGTCGGCGTAATCACTGTGCTGTTAGGTAGCCAAATTCGGAATTTGCGAATTGTGATTGATCCGGTCGCTATGTTACCCAAAGCGCATCCGAATGTTGTCGGTACGAATTTGGCCGAAGCTGTCTTCGGTTCTAAGTATGTGGTCGTGTTGGGCGTGAACACTACGGATGGCGGCACGGCATTGCGGCCTGACGTGCTCGATGTTATTTCTCGGTTAACTAAAAAGCTTGCTGATGTTCCAGGGGTAAAGCGCCACACGTTGCAAAGTGTCGCGTCTGACAAAGCAAAATCAATCACAGGATCAAACGGTGAAATGCAGGTCGTACCCCTACTCGAAACCCCAAGCACGTTACAGTCTGCAGAGCTTTTACGTGAAAGGCTTAAAGAAAACCCCATCTACCAAGGTACCTTAGTTTCGAGAGATCAGTCGTTAGCGGCGCTTTCTTTTTCAATCGATATAGGACCAAAAGGGTTTCGTGAAGTGGTCGACAAGGTGCTCGCTGTTGCAAATAGCGAGAAAACTTCGATAATCAATATCAGTGCAACTGGCACGCCAGTTTTTTTTGCAACCGTCGAACGATTTGCGCAAAGGATGGCTTTTCTTTTTCCAATCGCACTCGTATTGATCGGGCTAATTCATTTCGAGGCTTTTCGAACTGTGCAGGGCATGCTGTTGCCGCTGCTGACATCTGTTTTAGCGGTATTGTGGAGTATTGGCTTAATGGGCTTGATGAACGTGCCGTTAGACGCGTTTAATGCGACCACGCCAATTCTTATACTAGCAGTTGCTGCGGGGCACGCTGTACAAATTTTGAAGCGATACTACGAAGAATACGACCGGCATAGAGAGACTTTTCCCAACGATACTCCGGATATTGCTAACGATAGGGCTATCGTCGAATCATTGAGCCGGATTGGCCCGGTTATGTTAATCGCAGGCTTTGTCGCAGCTGCAGGTTTTTTTTCATTACTCAGTTTCGAAATTGCCACGATCCGCACTTTTGGCGTCATTACAGGTATGGGTGTCGTCTGTGCCATGGTGATTGAGTTAACGCTGATTCCGGCCCTGCGCAGTATGTTGCGGCCACCAAAAAAAGTGCTCACAACTACCACCGTTAAAACACCGAATCGCTGGGATCGATTTGCTGACCAACTTGTCACTCTAGTTATTCAATCGCGTAAAAAGTTGGCATTAGGGTTTCTCTTCGTGGCAGTTCTCTCCGCCAGCGGTTTGTTTTTTCTCAATCGAGAAAACTCAACCAAGAGTTATTTTGGTGCTTCTGTGCCTATTCGTGTCGATGATCGGTTTTTGAATGAAAAGCTCGCAGGCACCAATACGCTTTATATCGTTTTTCAAGGCGATAGAGCGGATCGAATGAAAGAGCCAGCGGTACTTGCTTTAATCGAGAATGTACAGCGTTACATCGAAACGCTTCCCGATGTCGGAAAAACAATTTCCATGGTCGATCCGTTACGACAAATGAATAAAGCGATGCATGATGGTTCGATGCTTTTTGATGTGTTACCGAAAAGTTCGGATTTAATTTCTCAATACCTTCTCTTGTATTCGATCTCTGGGCAGCCTGATGATTTTGATGCCTATGTCGATTACGAATATAAAAATATGAACCTCGTTGTTTGGATGAAAAACGATAGCAGTCGTTACGCTGAAACTATCGTTGCGAATATTAGAAAGTATGTCGAACCAAAGTTACCAAGTGGAGTAACAATACAAATCGGGGGAAGCGTTCCCCAAACCTCTGCATTAAGTGAATCATTAGTGCGCGGCAAGCTACTCAATATTGTGCAAATGATCGGAGTGGTTTTTTTTGCTGGCTTGTTAATATTTCGCTCCGTTTTGGCCAGTATTTATCTCATCTTGCCGCTGGCATTCACCGTACTCGTTAACTTCGGTGTTATGGGTCTATTCGGCATTCCACTAAATACACCGAATTCAGTAAGTTCAGCGATGGGTATTGGTATTGGCGCCGATTACGCGATCTATTTACTTTATCGCCTTCGAGAAGAGCTAACCTTAGAAAGTGATTTCGAAAACGCATTGCGGCGTACGATGCGAACTGCGGGGAAGGCTGTGGTGTACGTCGCTACGGCTGTAGCGGGTGGATACTCAGTGTTATTGTTATCGCTTAACTTCTACGTCCACATCTGGTTCGGTTTATTGATCGTATTGTCGATGATTGTCAGCGCTTTTACTGCACTGCTTCTCATTCCCACACTCTTAACGATTCACGTGCCGAAATGCTTCAGATCCCCCGCCTCTGGGGCTCGCTCATCAGTAGCGATTGCGGGCAGCTTAGGTTTTTGGTTGGCAGCTGTAGTGGGCTTAGCCACGCTCTTTTCGATTTCTCCAAGTTTATCGTATGCACAGGGGCGCGATGCCACCGATCTTATGGTGCGAAGTTACCAAACTAGCCGACTCGATAGCTCGCTATCAAACGCGACTTTTAGGCTAACCAACGCGTCAGGTCAAGAAAGAGTTCGTAAAACATACGGCGCGACCAAACTTGCTTCAGATGGCATATTAAATCGCCGAATCGTAAGATTTTTGTCGCCTAGCGATGTTCGCAATACAACTTCGCTACTCTTAGAAAATAGCGCTGGAGAAGATGAAATTTGGATTTATCTACCCGCCCTTAAAAAAGCTCGCAGGTTAGCGAGTAGCAATAAGAAAGGCAGTTTCTTTGGCACAGACCTATCCTACGGCGATGTGGTTGGGCATAAGCCTGAGGCTTGGAAGCATCGTTGGCTAAAGGAAGAACCTTTTGAGGGTCAATTGTGCGACGTGATTGAATCGATTCCCGCAAATAGCGCTGTCGCAGAGGAGTCCGGCTACTCGAAGCGCGTTACCTGGGTGAATCGACAGAACTTCACCGCTGTAAAGGTGGATATTTTTGACCCGGCCGGCGTTGCATTTAAAACCATTCATAGCAGCGACTTCAAACTGGTAGATGTTTCCCGGGGAAAATGGCAAGCGATGAAAGTCCTTGCAAAAAATGTGCAAACAGGGCATTCAACCTCTATCATCATGGATCGATTCGATGCCAATGTCGCTGTGGCAGAAGATCTTTTTTCGCAACGCTACCTTGAACGAGAAGAGTAGACCAGTTATGGTTACTGGTCTAGGTATATCTCAGTTGCTTACGAAAATAGGGCCGTTTGCTTTATTGACGGTTGTGAGTAGTGTCGCCGTAGCGGAAGAGACCGTTGGGCTGCGCCCCTTTGGCGAGTGCCGATCTGGCTATTGGAGCTCTACTCGAAATTTAGACGACGTGAAAGATTTGAGCAGTTCCACTTGCTTATTGAATGTTAAATTGCAAGCCGCACCAAATTTGCGCTTTGCAGCGAATGGTCGATTTTCCCAAGGCGTCAGCGCAACTACTTCTTTTTTTAGAGCGAGGGTACGGGAAGGTTACTTGCAGACGGATTTTGGTGATTTGAGCGTAAAGCTAGGCCGTCAAATCGTGGCCTGGGGGCGCTCCGATCGAATTAGCCCAACCGACGTGTTTTCGTCTCGAGACTTCACCGCGCGAGTTCCGGATGATGATGAGCAACGCAACGGTAATGATCTTGCGTTACTTCGTTGGCAAGCGACAAAAGAGACATCTTTGACAGCTTTAGTTGGCCGGTTTGAACCACATACAGTTCCAACAGGGGCGTTACCTGTGAACTTAACTACTCTTGCACGTCCGGATCGCGCTGAATACGGATTAAAGCTTGATCGAGTGGGGTCGGGGGTCGATTTATCTGTCTCTTATTTTGATGGCTTCGACAAGACGGCTCGATACAATTTTGTTCAGAATGGCCAAAGTAGCTTGCGCGGCAATTTTCAAAGTCGGCATGAACGCATGCGTATGATAGGCGTTGATTTTGCGACATCAACGGGCCGATGGACCTTAAGGGGAGAGGCTGCGCACTTTCGGATGACAACAGAATGTTCAAGTTGTTTGGTGTCGAGTAACGGTGTTTTGTCGGCACGCAACATTCAACGGGCGGTCATCGGTGTTGATAGAGATTTGTTTGATACTGCCAATGTCAATCTGCAACTTTTCGGCATCAGGCGCTCGAGCTATTTTGATGCGCAATCCGTTCAAGGCACTTCAAAATTAGTGGCTGAGGGCCTAGATCGTTTAAATAGCGAGTTTGGCGCTATTGAACGAGGTGCAACGCTAAGAGTAAGCGAGAGGTTTCTAAGTGATGCACTCAAAGCCGAAGTATCGAGCTTTATTGATTTCAATAATTCCAGCCGCTTAATTCGTACTCGCATGAGTTATTCAGTGAATGATCAATTTAAGGTATATCTGGGAGTTGATCGTTTTCAAGGGGCAGCGCAGTCATACTTCGGCGCTCGAAAGAAAAACAACGTGAGTTATGTCGAACTTGCTTGGGTGTTTTAGATGAGAGCGCTCTGCCTCCGTGGGCCTAGGACTGCATGGCTTTAACATCCACGCTATCGATGTAACCGCGTTTCACGCAGCCAACACATGCTCGACTAAGTGCGCTGCTAATTCATTCATGCCCCTCGTGCAGCACGACGGGCGCACCTCGGGACCTTTGCAAGAAAACGCCGCCAGAGAATCATTTCCGCAATCGCCAAAGCGGGCTCTGGCAAAGCCATGAGCAAACACGAGATATTCCTAGTATCTACGAACCGCTTGCTCCACAAATCGTGAGAGTGTGCAATGATCGCAATATCCGTAAAGACAGTTGTCCTGCATTGGGTATCTACCAACGCTAAGGCTGCCGGTCTAACGATGTAATGAGTGCTTCGCACCAGGCCTGACGCTGACGCCAGTGCCAAACTTCGAGAGAACTTTGCGCAAGTCTTTTGCATCAAAGGTAGGTTGCCTTTGCGGGGTGCTGTCAGAGGCTAAATCGGTTGGCATCTACGGTGTTGATTGGATTAATCCGCGCGCGGCGACAATATGGAAAATGGCCTGGCGGATCGAAGCAAAGGCAGTCAAATTCTGTTTTCCAAGGTGCCCCAATAGCCGCGCAGAAAATTCATAATCTCGTCTGCATTCAATTGTCTGAATTCAGGACTATAGCTTGCACGTACACGCGCTGCTGCCTGCCGGGCCTTTCTCACTATTGCTTCGGCAAAACGCCCCACACCCGAGCTGGCGTAAACGGCATATCAAAACTACGCACGCCAAACGGCCGCAGAGCATGAAGCATCGCGTTGGAAAGCGCGGGCAAAGAACCAGAGCACCCAGACTCGCCAACGCCCTTCGCACCAAGACCATTCAACTTCGTTGGTACCGGGTGATCATCCCAACTAATCTTTGGTAAACACCCAAGCCGTGGCATCGGGTAATCCATAAAGCTGCCGGTCAATAGTTGCCCACTTTCATCATAAATAGCGTGTTCACCAAAGGCTTGTCCAATACCTTGAACCACGCCACCATGTACCTGGCCAAGCACGATTTGGCGCGAAATAATGTTGCCTAAATCATCGACTGCAGAGTAGTTCACGATCTCGGTAACACCAGTATCTTGGTCAATCTCGATTTCAGCGACATGGCAGCCGTTAGGGAAGGTTGAGCCTGACGTAGAGTCGCCTTCGGTATCGAGTGGATGCGGTGCGTCGTTACCTGTTGCCAATTGCTTTACCAAGTCCACGAGGCCGATGCGCTTACCTGCACCTTCAAAAGTACCGCCCACAAATTTTAAATGACTAGCATCGACGGATAACGACTGAGCAGCCAGCTTTGTGGCCTTCTCAATCATGCGCGCAACAAGTACTTTAAATGCACTACCCGCACCATAGAGCGAACGAGAACCGCCCGTACCGTTTCCAACAATTGATTTTGTGAAGTCACTGGCTCGATAGCGAACGTCTTGCAAGGAAATTCCAAGGCCATCTGCCACCAGCTGCGCAAACGTGGTTTCATGTCCTTGCCCCGATGGGCCAGTGACGCCAAATAGCGTGAGGCGCCCGGTAGCGTCCCAGCGGCCTAGTACATTGTCTTTTGCGCCACCGCCGCCCGAGGCTTCGAGATAACAAGCCACACCAATGCCTCTAAGCTTTCCTTGGCTTATCGATTGCTCTCGGCGCGATGCAAAGCCATCGTAATCAGCCATTTTCAAAGCTTTATCCATCACTGCTTCGAACTCTCCGCAGTCATAGGTTGTGCCGTTGGCAGTCAGGTAGGGAAAAGCATCTTTAGGAATGAAATTTTTACGTCGAAGCGCTATGCCGTCAAAACCATGTTCAGCACATGCGGCATCAATCAGTGTTTCGATAGCGAATGCAATGTCTGGGCGGCCCGCGCCACGATAAGCCGATACTGGTACTGTATTGGTAAATACCAATCTTGACGTCATGTGCAACGCAGGCACTTGATACACGCCACCCATCGTGACTGAAATGTTCTTCGATCCGATGAAGGCACCCCAATAACAATTGAAGGCCCCTAAATCTACGAGATCATTAAAACGAATCGCCAGAATTTTTCCATCACCATCAAGGGCCAATTCGCCTTCTAAAGCAAGCGCACGGCCATGCCAGTCACTGACGAAAAGTTCGCTTCGAGTGGCCGTCCATTTCACCGGGCGGTTCAATAATTTCGATGCCAGCATGAGTAAACTTTGCTCGCTATAGGTGCCGCCTCGTAAACCGAAAGAGCCACCGACATCATGGGCAAGCACATCAATTTTTTCGACGGTAACGCCTGTGACTGCGGACAATGTGCCACGCATACCGAGCATGCCTTGTGTTGGCGTCATCACTCGATAGCGATCTGTTGCCATGTCATAACTAGCGAGAGCCGCACGCGGTTCCATCGGAGCACCAATTAAACGTTGGCTTTCAATGCGGTGGGTTGTACGAAACTTTGCTTTGGCAAAGGCTTCCATAGCTGCCGCTGCATTGCCATTCTCGAAATCCATGGTGATATTGCCTGGAGCTTGAGCGTGAATGGCATTCGCACCGTCGCTCAACGCATGCTCAATACTCGCGTAGGGTGGCAACTCTTCGAAATCAATGACCGCAAGCTCGCTCGCATCTTGTGCAATCTTGGCCGAGGTAGCGATCACCATCGCAATCGGCTGGCCAACAAAACATACTTTGCCATCTGCTAGTAAGGGCATAGCCGCTGTTTTTTGATCGACGCCGTGCTTATCGACGAGTGGTGCACCAGTTGGTAGCGATTTAAACCCAGCCGCTTTGACCTCTACAGCAGTGAGCACAAGCAACACGCCCGTTGCATTATGAACTGCGGACAGATCAAGCGATTTGATCAGGGCATGTGGCCTATCAGATCGAATCACATGGGCATAAACTTGACCGGTGATATTCCAGTCAGCGGCATACCGACCCTGGCCAGAAACCAGTCGAAGATCTTCTACACGTGAGGGTTGAATTTCCAAAGAATTGACTGCGTTCATACTGCGCTCCTATGGTTAGTCGATGACATCATCTGTGCTGCTTCTTTGACCGCCGCAGCAATATTGACATACCCTGTGCATCGACAGAGATTACCGGCCAAACCTTCTTGAATTTGTTGGTCACTTGGGTTCGGATGCCTCTTCAATAAATCAACTGTAGCCATCACCATTCCCGGCGTACAAAAGCCGCATTGCAAGCCATGGCATTGTGAAAACGCTTGTTGAACCGGGTGCAAAGCAGCCATTGTCGGCATAACATTTCCCGTCGTTAGGTCAACTGTACTTTCGCCCTTGCCTGCCAAACCTTCGATGGTGGTTACCTTACAGCCATTGGCTTGTACGGCCAACATTGAGCACGACTTCACTGCTTGCCCATCGAGGTGAACCGTACAGCACCCACACTGACTAGTATCGCAACCCACATGGGTACCGGTTAAACCGAAACTATCGCGAAGTAAATCGACCAAGAGCGTACGCGGCTCAACATCGGCACTGCGCAACTCGTTATTAACAGTGATTGAGATGTTCATACAGATGCTCCAAGAGATTTAACAGCTTTGTGTGTCATGACGCTCACCAAGTTAGCGCGATACTCCGCGGGTGCATGAATATCGGCAGTCAGATTATCGGCCGGGTAACTCAAACCTTGTAACGATTGTTCGCTAAAGTTCTTGGCTAACCTAGCTTCAGCTTCTTTCCATCGAAACACGCACGACCCGGCCCCGGTTACCGCCACACGAACATGATCACCGTAATCAGCGACCATTACACCAGTCATTGCATACCCAGTAGCCATCTGCGCAAACTTTGCATAGGCAGCTCGCCGGGGCACGGCAAAGCGAATCGCAACAATGATCTCATCGGCTTCAAGCAACGTTGCAAACATGCCTTGAAAGAAATCGTCAGCCGCAATTTGTCTACGATTGGTAACGACAACCGAGTTTAAGCCAAGTACTGCCGCTGGATAATCCGCCGCTGGGTCATTGTTCGCGACTGACCCACCCAAGGTTCCCCGAGCACGAACTTGGGGATCGCCGATTTGGTTCGCCAGATCAGCCAATGCTGAAATAGCATGACGAACGTCGCTACTATCCGCTACATCACAATGTCGAGTTCCAGCGCCTATCGTAAGCTGAGTCCCTTCAAGTGCAATCGCCCGCATCTCATTTAAGCCCGCAATATCGATGAGGTGCGAAGGTGCTGCCAAGCGATGTTTCATCGAAGGCAATAAAGTCATTCCGCCAGCCAGCAACTTTGCGTCTGGGTGTGCGGCAAGCGCTGAACTCGCCGCGCTTAGAGTGGCTACCTTTTGATACTCAAATGCGTACATAGAAATCTTTCAAAAAAACCGCGATATCAATTCAAGAAAGACATTCTACGAGGTGTTCGGCACGGGCAAGATCGTTAGCCAAGCATTATTGCCAGCCGCAGATCAGAACATCTGTGTGTGAAAAATCATCTCCTTTAAAAAGTAGCGGAATACTTTTTGCTTTAGCGAGCGCATAGCTAAAGACGTCGCCATAATTAAGTTGAGCGGGATGGCCACTCCCTTTTCCAAAGGCTACGTAGGCCTGCGAAGCGATATCCGCTATTGATCCATCAACGGCAACTATTTCAAAGGACGGCAATTTGAGAAATTCTTCCACGAAGTAAGCGCCTTGTTCGTTAGATCGCGAGCGAATCACGATCCGCACTTCAACTAAAGTTGCAGCGCTGATTAATGCACGTTCAGAAGCCAATATCCGACTGATGAATAACTCTCGCTCCGGCTCATTAAACGCGATGGCGGCGATGACCGATGTATCAACAGCAATCATTTCGGCAAGCCGAATTCATCCCATGTAATTGCCTCTACCGATTGAGGGTTGGGCCGGGTTCGATCAAATTGTGCGAGCAGCGAATGCATCCTAGCTCGCTCAGTCGTACGGTCAATGCCTTGCGTACCTTTTAACATCTCATCGACAGCCTTTTCCACGGCCGCAGTCTTGGTCATCCCAGTCACTCGTGCTAATTCATGAATTTTGTCAACCACAGCAGGGTTAGCTATTTGCAATGCCATTGCGCGATCCTAGCTTTATGTACATTTAAACATCACCAATATACATAATCAGTTTGGCTTCGTCAAATATTTTGCGGAAATCCAACCGTGTAACCCAAAACATTCGCCTGCGCCGGTGAAGGCAACACTAAACCTGTCACCGTTCTCTTACTGTCGCGCATGACGGACAGCATAGGGTGGACACCTGGAACCTTACCAACACTTCGCATTGAATTTCAATTAGTTCACCGTCAACACGGGCGGAAATCGATTGAACTCATTCGCCCATCTTTTGCGCGCCAACTACTTCAATATCTTCAACAAACCGCCCCCGAGCTTCGTTAGGCGAAATCAAATGAGCCTCAACGCCAAAGCTATTGGCCATCGCAATTTGTTTTTTGAGCACTTTCATGCACTCAGGCGTTCGCGCTATATTCACGCTACCGCATTGCTTCAGTCCAGTGGCCAAGCCCGTCTAAGCTTCAAGTGTGGAATAAAACTTAATGCCGTATTTATTCATGGCGTTCATATTGCGATTAGGTCGCATCTGGCCGATTAAGCCAGCGGCATGCCATGTCGTGCCGCTGGTTATTTTGCCTTGCTCTAAAACCAAAATATCTTTACGTCACGACAGCCTCAATAAAATTGCGCCCATCACAATCGCCAGAGTTCCAGCGGCACGACGCATCGTGAAAGCCTCTTTTAAAAACCAAGTGCCGATAAGGGCGGCAAACAGCACGGAAGTTTCTCGCAACGCCGCGATCGTCGCGACAGGCGCTTTCGTCATTGCCCAGAGCGCAATTCCGTAAGAAAGCATTGAGGCAAGTGCCCCCATCAACCCCAAGGGCCATCGCTTCATTGAGTATTTCCACACGCCACCACCCCGGCGCGCAAAGACAAGTAAGGCAAACGGCCAGCCATCAAGAGCAACTAGCGCCACGATGTACTGCAAAGGGTTCTGTGAAGCTCTCACACCTAGTGCATCAACCACCGTATACATGGCAATAAATACCGCATTCACTAAAGCAAAACTAATCGCTTTTCGCGAACTAAGCGCGTTTTTGCCCAGGCCTAAAGCGAGTACTCCAGCACTGATACCCAGCAAACCAGCCCAGGCAAGAGGGTTGAGCGTTTCTCCCACGACTGCCGCCGACAGGGCGACAAGCAATGGCGCAGTGCCTCTCATCAACGGGTAGGTTAAGCCTAGCTCACCGTTCTCATAAGCGCCGCTTAGCGCAATGTAGTAACCGATATGAATCGTTAGCGATGCGGCAATAAACGGCCACGCGGCTTTTGCAGGAAACCCTACAAAAAAAAGCAAAGGAATACAGACGAGCGACCCAAGCAAATGAATTAACGCAATATCAAGC
>JAYWIG010000037.1:0-18861 GCA_043789035.1 Betaproteobacteria bacterium | reverse complement strand
AGCCGTTTTGGTGGCTTACGCCAGGTGCTCAGGCCGGCCTTCTATTGGGTTCTCTAGCTGTAGCACTACTCATTACGCTCAAGCCGCTTTCGCAAATTCGCATTGCCTTGTTTCTCTTGGTTGCCGTCACAATATTAATAAACTTAGCACCAGACAACCCGTTCTACGACTCTATGATTGAGCGCTGGGATCAGGGCCGTTGGAGTAGTCTTCACGGCCTAATTCTGTCGATGGCCTACATTTGGCCTATGCTCGTACTAACGTATCTATGGTTGGCTCATTACGCATATAAGCGCGCCTAGCTCGCCTATAATCGCCCTCTGCAAGCACTGTTATCAACAAAGCGACCCCACTTATGAGTTTTTATTCCCACCATGTTTTCTTTTGCCTCAATGAACGTGATGACGGCCGCGAATGTTGCGCCCACCAAAACGCGCTCAAACTCCAAGAATATGCGAAGAAGAAAATCAAAACTCTCGGGTTGGCTGGCGAAGGCAGGGTGCGCATCAATAAAGCGGGCTGCCTAGATCGTTGCGAAAACGGCCCTGTAGCTGTGGTTTATCCAGAAGGTATCTGGTACACCTTGGTTGATGAGCATGATGTTGATGAAATTATCGAATCGCATATTCAAAATGGCACACCGGTGGCCCGTTTGATGATTGATCAGGCCGCCCATTGAAGCAAACCGCGGTTCGCTTCATACAGGGCGAAGCAGGGCAAATCGAAATACTTGTCGATGAACCAGATCTGCCGCAGGGCACTCAACTTAAAGGCTTGGCGTTAATCGCTCATCCGCATCCTTTGTATGGCGGCACAAACGAGAACAAGGTCGTACAAACGCTGGCGCGCACTTTCTCGCAACTAGGCTATGTTTGTTGGAGACCGAACTTTCGCGGAGTCGGTAAAACCGAAGGCGAATTCAACGAGGGCCAAGGCGAAAGCCGAGATTTGATACTGGCTCTCGAAACTGCCCAAGGCTTGCTTGCCGCACGTGGCATCGAATCCCCTGCAATACTGGCGGGCTTTTCATTTGGTAGTTTTGTACAAACCATGGTTGCGCGAGAACTCGACTTGGCACACAAAGGTCAACCTGGTTTAGCCTATGAGCGCTTGGTGCTCGTAGGGCCCGCTACTACCCGGTTTGCTGTACAGCCTGTGCGCGTAGACACCATCGTGATTCATGGGGAAAAAGACGAAGTTGTTCCCCTGGTTAATGTGCTTGAATGGGCACGTCCACAAAGCCTGCCAATTACCGTTGTACCGGATTCTGATCATTTTTTTAACCGTAAACTTACTTCAATTAAACAAATAATATTAAGTGCTTGGGGCGAAAAGTTTGTAGGGTAGGTAAAATCATTCAATGACTGAAAAATCTATAGACCTTCGGTTAGTATTTACCAAAACCGACTCTGGCACGCTAGAAGTGACTGAGCGTAAGCTTGGTTTAAGTCAAACCGCAAGGCGAGTGCTCATTCTGATCGATGGACAGCGCCGCTTAAGTGACTTGGCTGGGATGGCTCGCCCGAACGAACTCGTTAAAGTCATCGAAGAGCTTCAAACAAAGGACTTAATTCGCCTCTCCGGTATTGCCGAAGGCCCAAATGTTGAAGATATTCGGGCCAGAGATCAACAACTTGCCGTAGTGGTTGCAGAGCTCAAAAAGGCGCTAGACGGTAAATTCTATGCAGAGCTAGGTAATACTGGCCACATCTTTGATGAACGCGTGAAAGACTGCGTTAACCTCGATGTCATGCGACGCGTATTGCGCGAAGGCATAGACGCGGTTTCATTTAAGAACGGCGAGCGTTCTGCGCAAAACATTGTCTCTGTAGTGCGCCCTATTTTAAGCAGAAGTTTTCTGAAAAATTAGTTTCCCTTGGCTTTTGCTTCTCCCTCGTTTTAGAAAATTACAATGATTCGCCAGCCGTTCCTATTACCTTCGTTTTTCGTTATTGCTTCTGCAATGGCTGCCCTCATGCCGAACCTTGCTGCGGCGCAAATGACGATCAATGCACCTCAAGTCGCGGCAAGATCATGGCTGCTTTTTGATGTTGCTAGCAATCAAATGTTGGCATCGAGTGAGCCAGATCAAAAACTCGAACCCGCATCACTGACAAAGTTGATGACCGCCTATCTCACGTTTACTGCACTCAAAGAAAAACGCTTAACGCTGGAGCAACGGCCAGCTGTTTCAGAAGCAGCCTATAAAGCCATTGGCTCACGCATGTTTGTTGATCCGGCACAACCCGCAACGGTTGATCAGTTAATGCACGGGATGATTATTCAATCAGGCAATGATGCAGCGATCATTCTTGCAGAGGCTATCGCAGGCACAGAAGCTGAGTTTGCCAAACTAATGAACTTGCAGGCAAAAAAGCTTGGGCTGACTAATTCAAACTTTCGAAATGCTACTGGCCTACCCGATCCGCAGCACTTTAGCACCGCTCGCGACATGGCTACTTTGGCACAGCGCATCATTACAGATTTTCCCGAGCATTACCCAATTTATTCGAAGAAAGAATATCGGTACAACAACATTGCCCAAGCCAATCGCAATAATTTGTTGTTAGTTGACCCAACCGTGGATGGCGTAAAAACTGGTCGCACCGACGCCGCTGGTTATTGTCTCGTCGCTTCTGCCAAGCGGGGGGAAAGACGCTTGATTTCGGTGGTGATGGGAACATCATCAGAGACTGCACGGGCTATTGAATCGCAACGTCTACTTAACCACGGTTTTCAAAATTTCGAAGTGGCTAAACTTTTTCAAAATTCCCAACCGGTTGGCACTTACCGGCTTTGGAAGGGTGTGGAGTTGGCAGTCAAAGGTGTTGTACAAGGCGGCATTACTGTGAGCGTACCTAGGGGTAGAAGCGACTCGCTCAAAGCAGAAGTGGAGCGGACACAACCATTGATAGCGCCGCTCACCGCAGGACAAAAAATTGGAGTCGTGCGCATTAAACTCGATGACAAGGTCATCGCTGAGCGCCCTTTGCTGGCCGAGAAAGCCTTTGCTGAAGCTGGTTTCTTCGGCCGCACTTGGGACTCTTTGCAGCTGTGGATCAAGAAAGACTAAAAGTAAAAGGCGAGCGAGATATGACCGAGCAAATTGTTTACCTCAACGGCCAATGGATGCCTATCGATGAGGCTAAAGTTCCCGTGTTGGATAGAGGTTTTATTTTCGGTGATGGTATTTACGAAGTCGTGCCGATCTATGGCGGCAAACCGTTTCGCTGGGAGCAACACCTCAATAGGCTGCAACGAAGTTTAGACAAAATCGGCATTACCAACCCGCATACCCGCGAACAATGGACTGCGCTTGTAAAAGAGCTACAAAGCAAGCATGCATGGCTAGATCAGTTTATTTATATTCAAGTGACTCGCGGTGTGGCCAAGCGTGATCATGCATTTCCAAAAACCGCAGTAACACCGACCGTGTTTGCAATGGCTAGCGAATTTGTTCATGCCCCGGCCGCACAGCGCGAGCAAGGTGTGGCCGCTGTTTCGCTGCCTGACGAGCGCTGGTTACACTGCGACGTGAAATCGACTTCGCTTTTAGGCAATGTGTTAGCCAAGCAGGCGGCGGTGGAAGCCGGTGGTTTCGAATGTGTCATGTTTCGCAATGGCTTTTTGACCGAAGGGTCTTCCGCCAATATTTGGGTGGCCCGTAACGGTAAGTTGCTTTGCCCGCCCAGAGATAATTTAATTCTCGAAGGTATTCGCGTGGCTCTGATCGAGGAGCTTTGTACCCACGCAGGCTTGGTATTAGAAATTCGACCTATTACTCGAGAGGAAGTGCTAACTGCAGACGAATTAATGCTGTCGTCAGCCACTAAAGAAGTTCTACCCATCACCTCGCTCGATGGCGATAAGGTTGGTAACGGACGCGACGGGGTAGAAAAAGGTAAGCCAGGCCCCATGTATAAAGCTTTGTATGAAGCCTATCAACATGCCAAACGAGCAGCCTAAAGATCAACCAAACACCGGCGAACTGCTACAGTTCCCCACCAGCTTTCCCATCAAGATCATGGGTAAGCGAGTCGATGGCTTTGCCCAAGCAGTCTCTGAGGTGGTATTACAGTTTGCGCCGGATTTTGACCCAGCGACTATAGAATTTAGGCCCTCAAAAGAAGGTAACTATCTCGGGCTTACTGCGACGATTAACGCCACTTCGAGAGCGCAGCTCGATGGGCTTTACTTGGCTTTAACCAAGCACCCCATGGTAAAAATCGTTCTTTAGAAGCCTAGTGCAGTGATTGTTAAGCCCCTGCAGCGCTTGGAATACTTGCCCTGCCTCCAAGCGATGCAGCAATTTACTGCCAGCCGAACTGAATCTTCCGAGGATGAAGTTTGGTTGGTCGAGCACCCGCCAGTTTTTACACTCGGTTTAGCCGGAAAACCTGAACATTTACTTGCCCCTGGTGACATCGCCATTGTGAACACCGAAAGAGGCGGACAAGTGACCTACCATGGGCCAGGCCAACTTGTCGCTTATGTCATGTTCGATCTGCGCCGTTTGCATTTAACGGTGAAGGGCTTGGTTTGCCTTTTAGAAAAAGCTGCCATTCGATACTTTGCAAACCTTGGTATTAATACCGTAACTAAGGCCAGTGCTCCCGGTGTGTATATAAAGTTACCAGATCAATCGCCCGGCGCTAAAATTGCTGCCTTAGGGTTAAAGGTTAGCCGAGGCTGTAGCTTCCACGGTATCGCTTTAAACATCGACATGAATCTTGAACCATTTAGCCGCATCAACCCTTGCGGCTATGCGGGCCTTGAAGTAACCAGCGTAGCGCAGCAAATACCGCAATCGCCCACGCTACACCAGGCAAGTGAAGGCTTCACAAAAGCACTACTTGCCGAAATTGAAAGCATTGAGTGACAACACCTACTGAATCCACGGTTTACGACCCAACGGCCAAGCAAAAATCGGGTGCTAAAACTAGCCGCATTCCGATCAAGATTGTGCCGATCAGTGAAGTATTGAAAAAGCCGGATTGGATTCGCGTGAAAGCCGGCTCATCATCGTCGCGGTTTAATGAAATTAAGCAGATCTTGCGTGAACACAAGCTGCATACCGTGTGTGAAGAAGCCTCGTGCCCCAACATCGGCGAATGCTTCGGCAAAGGCACTGCCACTTTCATGATCATGGGTGACAAGTGCACACGCCGCTGCCCGTTTTGCGATGTAGGCCATGGTCGCCCCGATCCTTTAGATGTTGCTGAACCTCTCAATTTGGCAAAAACCATTGCCGCGTTGAAGCTTTCCTATGTTGTGATCACAAGCGTCGATAGAGACGACTTGCGCGACGGCGGAGCACAACATTTCGTCGACTGCATCAAAGCCGTTCGCGAGCATTCACCCAGCACCCGCATCGAAGTGCTAGTACCGGATTTTCGCGCCCGACTAGAACGCGCTTTGGGCATTTTAGATGCGGCTCCACCGGATGTAATGAACCATAACTTAGAAACCATTCCACGCCTTTACAAAGAGGCGCGGCCGGGTTCGGACTATGCCCATTCGCTGCAGTTGCTTAAAGAGTTCAAAGCACGCCAACCTAACGTACCCACCAAAAGCGGCATCATGGTGGGCCTAGGCGAAACAGACGACGAAGTGAAACAGACCATGCGTGACATGCGAGCGCACAACATCGACATGATCACGATTGGGCAGTACCTTGCGCCTTCAAGTTCGCATCTGCCGGTGCGCCGCTACGTACACCCGGATATGTTCAAGGAGCTTGAAGCTTACGCCTATGAATTAGGCTTTGAGCATGCCGCAGTGGGTGCGATGGTGAGAAGTTCTTACCATGCAGACCAGCAGGCACATGCGGCGGATGTGGCGATGCAGGCGAAGGTTTAAGCGCTCTTTTATGAAAGCAAATTGAATTAAGAAGCTGAGTTAAGCATTCTTAATTAAGAAAATATCGATTTACTTAATTAAGAATGCTATCCTGAATATCTAAATTCAATTTGCTTAAACAAAGAAATGGTTTCAACCTCCCTAGAAGAAGGCTCTGGTAGCGGCAGTTCGGCTGAATTGCCTTTTGCTTTTCGCTCGGGGCGCGTTGTAAAACAACCTACTGGTTACCGCGCTTTTTTACCAGAGCCCCTTCCCCCCAACCCACCGCTTAACTACGACGGCGAATTGCTACGCCTGCTTTCAGATGCTGACCGGAACTTGGCCCGATTGGATGCTTTAGCCACTCTTTTGCCCAACCCTGACTTATTTGTCGCGATGTACGTCAAACAAGAAGCGGTGCTTTCGTCGCAAATCGAAGGCACGCAAAGCACTCTCGAAGATGTACTCGCCTTCGAGGCGGAACATGGCAATGGCAACCATCCGCAAGACGTTAGCGAGGTGGTGAGCTATGTTCGAGCCATGAACCACGGCATTGCGAGGCTTGAAAAAGACGAGTTCCCTTTATCGCTTAGGCTTATTCGCGAAATTCATGAAGAGCTTATGCGGGGCGTACGCGGGCAAGAGCGTACTCCCGGCGAATTTCGAACAACGCAAAACTGGATAGGCTCGCCAGGCGCAACACTAAACAACGCCAGCTTTGTACCGCCACCAGCCCACATGTTGATGGATTGCCTTGGGGCATTCGAGCGCTTTATACACGACTACAGAACCAACATACCCGTGCTTGTTCGCTGCGCCTTAGCCCATGCGCAGTTCGAGACTATTCATCCATTTCTCGATGGCAACGGCCGCGTTGGGCGTTTGCTCATTACCTTCATGCTGGTAGAAGCAAAAGCGCTAGCCAAACCACTTCTATACCTATCGGTTTTTCTCAAGGAACATCGCGCAGAGTATTACGACCGCTTGACTGCCGTACGGGTAAATGGTGATTGGGAAAGCTGGGTAAAGTTCTTTCTTAAAGGCATTAGCGAAACCGCAAAATTGGCCAGCGATACGGGTGGCAAAATTATTCGCTTGCGCGAACAACATCGAACCATGCTGTCGAAAAACATTCATGGCTTGGCACTGTTAGACAGTCTTTTCGAGCGCCCACATATCGACGTGAAACGCGCAGCTCAGGTGATGCAATGCTCGGTAGTGACCGCGGGTAAAGTGGTACGAGAGTTGGAGCTGCTAGGGCTACTCGAAGAGATGACAGGGCAGACTAGGAATCGCGTATTTAGATACCAACCGTATCTCGCTTTGTTTGAAAATCAAGCTCTTGAATAAACTAACTTTTAGCCCTTGTAAGGCGGATTAAACCAATGCCCACCCTTGATTGGCTCAATAGAGCCGCCGCATTTGAAATTGCTAAACGGGTACCTTATCGATTGCTTGAATTAGTCTCTGAGCATCATTCGACTTCTATAAACAAAGTTCAACCAGACAACGCCCAAAATAATTTAGAACTTACACCCGAAACTAACGCTACGCCTATTAAACCCACTCACGATAACTTGCTTATCCAAGGGGACAACCTCGAAGCGCTCAAGGCTTTACTACCGTTCTATCGCGGTCAGGTGAGATATATTTTCATTGACCCTCCTTACAACACCAAAAGCGCTTTCGAACATTACGACGACAACCTTGAGCACTCGCAGTGGCTGTCGATGATGCTTCCTCGCTTGCAACTGCTAAGAGAACTACTACGCGAAGATGGCTCGATTTGGGTAACGATTGATGACAATGAAGGTCATTACCTTAAAGTCATAATGGATGAAGTGTTTGGTCGTCGCAATTTCGTAGCAAACGGGCTTTGGCAAAAACGTACTTCACCTGACGCACGCATACAAATGGGTGCTGCCCATGATCATGTGTTGGTTTACGCAAGGTCTCTAGAAAGATACAAGTTCAATGTGTTGCAACTATCGGCAGATCAAGCCCTAAACTTCAAGAATATAGACCATGATCCCAGAGGGGCGTGGGCCTCGTCAGACTTTACAGCACAAGGTTGGCGACCAAATCAAATGTACAAAATAGTTACTCCAAATGGAACTATTTATGAACCTCCCCCAGGGCGGTGCTGGGGGAATGTGGAAGCCGTGTATCAACAATTGCGAACTGAAGGCCGTATCTATTTTGGAAAAGAAGGGGGCGCTCGCCCACGTATTAAAAACTATTTATCCGAGAGTACCGGCATAAGCTCTTGGACTTGGTGGCGTAATGATGAAGTCGGGCATAACCAAGAATCAAAGAAAGAGATCATCGAACTATTTGGCGCTACAAATTCATTCGACACACCTAAGCCGGAGCGGTTACTTCAGCGAATTTTGCATATTGCAACAGATTTGGATGATCTAATACTTGACTCTTTCCTCGGGAGTGGCACCGCCGCAGCGGTAGCACAAAAGACAGGTCGCCGGTGGATCGGAATCGAAATGGGCGAGCACGCCAGCACTCACTGTTTACCAAGATTGAAAAAGGTCATCGACGGTGAACAAGGCGGAATTAGTAAAGCCGTGAACTGGATGGGTGGCGGTAGCTTTCGCTACATGAAACTAGGCGCACCGATATTTGATGAGAGCGGTGCAATTCACCCTAATGTTCGATTTTCGACGCTTGCCTCTTTCATATGGATGCAAGAAACTCGCAAAGCTTTGCCAAAGAAAAAAACAAGTGTAAGCCCTTTGCTCGGAATTGATAACGGCGTTGCCTATTACCTGCTGTTCAACGGCATTCTTGGTGATCGTCGCCCGCAAGGCGGCAACGTACTTACCCGTGCAATACTCGATTGGCTAACGGTGAACTATTCTCATAACGGTCCTAGGGTTGTCTACGGTGAATCTGTGCGCTTAGGGCCAGATCGACTGACAAAGGACAACGTCATGTTCCGCGCTATTCCACACGACATTAAGGCTCGATAAAAATGAGTGCTGTGCGTATGCAAAGAAAGGAGTTTCAAGAGCAAGCGCTTGCAACTCTTACACGATTTCTAGAATCTTCACGCAACATTGGCCCAGCGGCCGCCTTCCGTTCAGAAACTGGCAGCCCATACAACGAGAAACCATTCGGGCACCATGTGCCTTGCGTTTGTTTGCGTATCCCAACGGGTGGCGGAAAAACAATTCTCGGTGCAAGAGCAATTCCACTCATCGCTCCCCACTATGGCGGGGCTGATGCGCCCGTGGTCGTTTGGATTGTGCCAAGTGACGCAATATTAATTCAAACGCTGAATGCTTTAAAAACAGATGGCCACCCCTATCGAGAGCAGTTATTTGCGCAATACGGTGATCGATTAGTCGTTGGAGAACTCGGCGATGTATCGAGCATTCCGGTGGGGCAATGGGGGCAAAGCGCCATTGTGATCGTCACTACATTGCAAAGTTTTAATGTTGAAAAGACAAACATAAGACGGGTGTATTCTTTTGCCGAGCCATTCGAGACACACTTTAAATCGAAGACAGAAGAGGATTTACGCGTACTTCAGAACATCGATAGCGCCTTAGTCACGACGGATGATTTCGACGAATTGGATTTAGTGAAACGCGAGCTATTGCTCTCGCACTTAGGTAAGCCCAAGTGGTCACTAGCGAATTGGTTGGCGTTGCAGTCGCCGATATTAATTGTGGATGAAGCCCACAATGCAAAAACTGACAAGAGCTTTGTGACGTTGACTCGCCTCAATCCATCAGCAGTATTAGAACTTACCGCAACGCCAATACCTGGCAAGATCAACGTGTTATATCACGTGAGCGCAATGCAGTTGCAAGCCGAGAGCATGATCAAAATGCCCATTATGTTGGTTGAGCATAAGGAGGATTGGGAAAAGGCCGTGCTTGGGGCGCTGCACACACGTGGAGCACTAGCAGATGCAGCGGTTAAGGAGCAGGCCAACGGCAAAGGCTATATTAGACCAATTGTTTTGTTTCAAGCAACGAATGAAGGCGGTAAGGTACCACCGGAGAAGTTACGAGAGTACCTTCAAACCGAACTAAAGATTGCCCCGGAAGAGATTGCCGTGGCCACCGGTACAACCCGCGAGCTTACGGATATCGATCTAAGCTCACCCTTGTGTCGCATTCTTTACATTATTACGGTGCAAGCTCTACGCGAGGGCTGGGATTGCCCATTTGCCTATGTACTTTGTTCATTGCAAAACCTCTCCAGTGCCACAGCCGTTGAGCAACTCCTTGGTCGGGTGCTGCGCATGCCCTATGCTAGCCAACGCGGTGAACCTGTGCTTAATCGAGCGTATGCACATGTTTGCGAGGCGAACACGGGTTACGCTGCCAAAGCACTGGCAGATCGTTTGATTGACAACATGGGTTTTGACCCTTTAGACGTAGCAGCCATGCTCGCGACACAAGTCGAATCGCCTCAAACTGTTTTTAACGGTGACGATTGGGAAGCGCAGGCTTTTGCACGAGAGCAAACCATAATTACGCCGTTAGGAGTGCCGTTAACTAGTACAGCGGATTTACCTAAATGCGTGGAGTTGCGGCCTGATTCGACTGGGCAAACAGTACCCGTATTGCGTGGCTACGTCGACGAAGCTTCCAGCGAACAAATCGTCGCTGCAATAGTAGGTAAAAAAGCGAAAGAGCAGGTTACGGAAGATATTGTTAGGCATAACGCGATCACGTTAGCATCGAGTAGCCCGGCGAATCTTGGCTTGCCGTTCGCAAAACTGCCACGACTGGCATTTCGCGATTCACCTCAAGGGGAGTTGCAGCTTTTGGAGCGCGAAGTAATCCTCGAAGAAGTTGAACTAGATTTACTGAGCGTTGATGCGATCGACATTGGGCGGTTCGATTTAGCGTCTGAACCGGATGCGTATGAGATATCAATGTCGTCCGGGGACGGCCATGTTGTTTACCAACGCGCAGACCCATCTCAAATTCCGATTAACTACGGCGCTACACAGTTAGCACCTAGCGATATCGCACGATGGTTGGATCAAGCGTTGTATCAAAAAGCGGCTTATCTAAGTCAGGCGCAGCGTTTGGCTTACTTCACTTCGGTGGTGCAAAACCTTGTGAACGTGCATCGGTACACAGTCGGGCAGATCGGCGAAGCACGTTATTTGCTCGCGAGAAAGTTACTCTCGAAAATTGAGGACCTGCGCGACAAAACATGTAAAGATCTTTTCAAGCAAGCCGTACTCGACGAAGCATGGACGACCGAAGTTGATTGGCAAAACCCGTTTGAATATAAATATTACCCAGCGACGGCAGGAAGCAGATACTCTGGCCGCTTACGATTTAAGAAAAATCACTTCGGTGCCGTAATTGCCGACCTTAAGAGCGACGGTGAGGAGTTTGATTGTTTGTCCGAAATTGACAAAAATCCGAACGTAAAGCAATGGATTCGAAATTTAGATTTCGCTCCGGGCTTTTGGTTGCCGACATCTCGAGGAAAGTTTTACCCCGACTTTATCGTTGAACTATTAGATGGCACTGTAGCTGTAATCGAGTACAAAGGACAACACCTTCGATCAGATCCGTACGAGATCGAAAAACGCACTGTTGGTTTACTTTGGGCCAAAAAATCAGCGCCCCGATGCCGTTTCGAATTTGTGTTTAAAAACGGGGATCGCGGTGAAACGCTGGTTGCGCAACTTCACAAGTTGTTGGCTTAATGGTTTGTGGTGCTTATAGACTAGCCGTTAATGCATCAACAAATAGCAAGTCCCGCCCTCAATCGCTAAGCCGATCTTGGCACCGTGCGGCAAGGTAAATTTCAGCGGCGCATGGCCAATCGGCAGGCCTGTGATGATGGGGGTTTTGGTTTTGCTGCGTAACCACTTCACTACACCTGGTATATCGAAGCCATCGTCATGTGGCGAGATTTTGTAATGATTGAAATTGCCTAACAACACCGCTTTTTGCGAATCAATCACACCTGAATGCAGTAGCTGAGTGAGCATGCGTTCGACCCGATAGGGCGGTTCGGCAACATCTTCAAGCATGAGCAAGCCGCCCCGTACTTTCGGGAAAAACTCTGAACCTTGCAATGAGCAAAGCACACTTAAGTTACCACCCCACAAAATGCCCTGGGCTTCGAATGCCTTATACGCAGCAGGCGCTTTGGTGGTAAACCCTAAAAGCTCATGGTCATCACGCATTGCCTCTGCGAACATCGCGTGGGTAAGCTCGCGATCTTCATCAACTTCGGGCGCGCCGAAATCTTCCAGCAACGCGGGGCCACTATAGGTAATCGTTTTTGCTTTGGCGAGCATCGCCAACTGAAATGCAGTGAAATCACTAAAGCCTACCCAACGCTTATTTGCCTGTGCGAGTGCTTTGCAATCTAAATCGGGCAGCAATCGAGTAATGCCATACCCACCTCGGGTGATGAGGGCAACTTCATTCTTACTTGCCGCAGCACGATCAAAAGCTGCGATTCTTTGTTTGTCAGTGCCTGCGAATCGTTGCGACGTAACCAGCGCTGTCTTATCAATTTGAACTGCGTAACCCTGCTTTTTTAAAGTGGCAATTGCTGTATCGAAACGATCTAGCGTGCGAACAGCACCTGCCGGCGAAAAGCAATAAATGCCGAGAGGTGCTGCATCGACATTAGGAGAGATTTTTGATGAAGTCATGAAGTTTGGCCCAGTCCGGCTCACCGCGAATAGTTTTAACAATGCGCTGCTTGTACACGACAAGAGCGATGGGTGTTTCTTGAATGCCGCCAAAGGCGCGGTTAATTTTGCCGTCTAAATCGATGGCATAGTGAAGCGCAAAGTCACGCTTCTGGGCAAATTCCAATACTGCCGAAGGTTTGTCATACGGCATTGCTACCGCCACAACTTTTAAGCCTGACGCAAAATTATCTTTTTGAAACTGAATCAGCTGCGGCATTTCTTGAATGCACACCGCACAAGTGGTTGCCCAGAAAGATACTAGAACGGGTTTTTCGCTGGCAGCAACATCAAACGCTATATTCGCCAGTGAGGTGACCACCAGTGTTTGCGGAAGCGCAGGCTGTGCTTTTTCTTTTGCGAAGTACCACGCGGCCGCTGCTACAAGCAATACAACCGCTAAAAGTGCAGCAAATGAAAACTTACTTTTTAACACGATTCATGGCTTCGATTCTTGCGAGTTCTTCGTCAGTGACATATTCAAATAAAGTTACTACTTTCGAAACACCCGATACTCTGCTTGCTACTTCGGCTGCCCGTGAGCCTTCGCGCTGAGTCGTGATACCCATCAAATAAACGGTGCCGCTTTCAGTCACGACTTTAAACACGTTTGGAGATAGATCAGAGGCCTCTAAAAAGAAGGCTTTTACCTTTGTGGTGATTGCTGCGTCAACAGTATTGGTGCCAAACGATGCGCGACCACTTACCGCCAATTCGTTAAAAACACCTCGAACGTTATCAACTTTGCTTATCAAACTTTCAGCGTCGCGCTTGGCTTGTTCATCAAGCACCTGACCCGAGAGCAAAACCTTTCGATTAAAGCTTGTCACCGAAATGCCTCCTGAGCTATTGAGCTTATTACGAAGGACATCGCTGGCTCTAAATTCAATACCTTGATCTTCAGCTTGTGCGCCAATCGTGCGCCTATCGGTTACGGCTAAGACGCCAACGGCGGCACCCGTCAGTACTAGGCCGATACACCCTGACAGACCAGATGCGAGTGCCCCGACTACTAAAATTTTTGCAACAGCAGATTTCATAAACAACCCTCACTGGCCACAACCAGAACTTCCATGGAACAAACTTAGAATTAACTTAGAACAAAGGCGATGATACCGTCTCAATAATCGGCAAAGCTCCTTTAGAAGGCACCTTGTATCCAATTGATACCATTTAGTTCATGTGCGAGCACATCGAAACGGCAAGCGGGCCAGTTCTTAGGCCCATAATTTTTCAGCAAAAAGTACTGCGCGGCAATACGTATTCGCCGTTGTTTAGCACTGCTCACAGAGGCTGCGGCGCCACCAAAACCGCCATGGGTACGTAGACGGACTTCAACAAAAACCAGCTCCACACCGGCCTTCATAATCAAATCGATTTCGCCGCCCTTGCAGCGAAAATTTCTCGCAATTAGGTCTAGCCCTTTGGCGCTTAAGAAAGCAAGGCCTGCATCCTCTGCATTGCTACCGGTAAGTTGGGTGCTCGTCATCGGCCTTCAAAAGGTACTGGCTGGCCTCGTCGAAACTCAGCGACCAAACCGGTTCTCTCTATCCGTTGGGATTGAGAAAGATCGACTCTCAATCGACCGGTGACGCCATCAATTTCGAATTTACCGCGTTGCGCCACTAACTCCCGCACAATTCGGTAAGTATCGATACCAAGTGCGTAAAGCCTTTGTTGCTCAAGGGTAGTTAACGTGGTCGATGCTCGTGGATAGGCCATCACCGCAATGTTATCGGCTTGGATTTGCCATGGCATATCGACAACGCGGATACCATTTAACTCGTTAAACCGCACCCCAGAACCCACTACAAAATTATTCAACTGCGAGGTTCCATACACTGCCGTTTCCGCAGGAAGCGTTTGCTTGAAACCTTTTACCGCGTCTGCCGAAACTGCGACAAACACAATATCGGGTTTATTTGAGGCTGCCTCAGAGGTACCACTTGTCACCAATACCTTGTCGGTCGCGAGATTTTTCGAATCGGTTTCTACGGTCGAAACAACTTCACCACCCAACGCCTGCCACACTTGAATGAAGGAGCTTGCACCACGCTTACCTTGCACCGTCGTGTTGTGAATTACAGCGGCTTTGAGGGGGCGGCGAGTAGGGATTCGCAAAGCAGCATCATCGAAACTTGCTCTGGCGACTTGCGACGCTTCGCTGTCTATGGCTAATCCATAGACAATCATGTTGCCTGCTAACGGGAATTCGAGATCAGGCTGGTTTAGCGTAATGGTTGTAATTGGCAGGTGGCCAATACCAGTCAACGCATTCACACTATTTCGGGTCAGAGGGCCAATGACGAGCGCTACTCGCCTAGCTTCTAAATCACTGTATATATCTGAAAGCCCCGAACGGGTTTCTAGCAATTGATCATCAGTTTCAAGAACTTCGATCGTAATTGCACCGGCATCGCGAGCATGCGCCGCTTTCATACCGGCGACCACAGCAGCGGTTGCCCATTTAAATGGGCCATTCGAAGAAGGCAGAAGCGCCGCGACCCTGGTTGCCCCAGTGCCAATCGTGATGGGCGCGGATGAAGCCGCCTGTTGAGCGAACACAGCACTGGCAGTAAAAGCCAATATCAATGCGACAATCGATTTCTTAAATTTCTGAATCATGATGAACACATTATATGTAGTTGCGACGCCAATCGGCCATTTGTCCGATCTAAGCCAACGCGCTATTGCGACGCTGCTAAAAGCGGACACCATTTGCGTCGAAGATAAACGGGTTAGCAAAGTATTGCTGGACCATATTGGCGCCCGCGCAGAATTACTGGCGGTACACCAACACAATGAAATGAGTGCCGTAGCCCCTGTACTGGAACGTCTCGCAGCCGGAAAGGTTGTCGCGCTAATCAGTGATGCAGGCACACCCGGTATTAGCGACCCAGGGGCACGCCTCATTGCCGCGGCACGCGCAGCAGGATTTCTCATTAGCCCCATTCCGGGCCCTTCGGCGCTAGCCACGTTGATGAGTATCTGTGGGTTTGCCGAGCACCCACCAGAAACCCCAACCTTGTTTGAAGGCTTCTTGCCTAGTAAAACCGGGGACAGAAACAAGCGCCTTCGGGAGTTAGCCAATCTACACGCGCATACCGTATTTTACGAAGCGCCGCACAGAATTATCGAAACAGCGCAATCGCTAGAGCAATGCTTAGGCGCTGATCGACAATTTGTCGTTGGCCGCGAACTGACCAAGAAGTTTGAGCAAATTCATTCAGGCAAGTTAGCAGAATTTGCCCCTTGGCTAGACGCCGATGCCGACCACCAACGTGGCGAGTTTGTCATTGCAGTGGCTGCACCGATTCGAAACAAAGAAGCACTTGCCGAAGAAGTACCGGAAGCTATCGCAATTGAACAAATTGACCTATTACGAACGCTTTTGGAGCACATGCCGTTGAGCCAAGCGGTGAAAGTAGCCGAGGCCTTAGCGAAGCTTGCACCACCGGCGCAAGACGCCTCAAAGTGGAAGCGCCAGTGGAATAAAAGTGCGCTTTACGCGGTTTGTCTAGAGCTGCAAAAAAGCTAACCCTTAAGACTTTGCTATTGCGGCCGACTTACAGTAAACGGCTTAAACGCCGTGGCCTGCTTAATTTTTTCTGCAGTCGCAGAGGCTACGTCGCGATTCGCAAAAGGCCCTAAATGCACCTTAAACAGGTTGCCATCTTTGACTACTCGAAATGGTTCGGCCACATTATCGAACTGATGTGTCATGCGGTCTTTAGCAACTTCGGCAGTGTCTTGCGTGCTGAATGCGCCCATTTGTAAAAACAAACCTGTTGTTAGCGCTGGGACCGACTTTGGAGCGCTGCTCGGTGTTGGGGTTATAGGCGGCTCGGGAGTATTTGCCGCCACTACGGTTTCGATAGACAAACGCTCATTGGGTTGAACTGGATCAACAATAGTGGCAACAGCAGGGGCTGGCGGTGGGCTTGGAGCAGATGCAACAACCGTAGGCGCAACCCCGTCAAAGCGTGTAATTAACTCCACTTCAACTTCGGCACTGCCCGCATTGATATACCCTAGCTTAGCAGCTGCCGTGTACGAAAGATCGATCACTCTTTGCTGTAAAAATGGGCCTCTATCGTTTACCCTCACCACCACCGACTTACCAGTGCGTACCAAGGTTACTCGCACATAGGATGGCAGTGGCAAAGTCGGATGCGCAGCGGTCATGCCGTACATGTCATAAACCTCACCATTGGAAGTTTTTTCGCCATGAAATTTTCGTCCATACCAAGAGGCCATGCCACGTTGCTTAAATGGGGAAAGCGCCACCATTGGCTGATAGTTTTGGCCGAACACCACATACGGCCGATTTGCGCGAGTCGCTAAATTCTCGGGTCTCGGCACGGCGTCTGGAATCGCGTTAATGTCAGGCGGATTTGCGCCGGGGCCATCGTCTTGATAATAGCCACCGGATCGGCTTGTGGCACCAGGTATAGATGGCGTGGCTGGCTTAGTTGCGCCACTGGGTGCAGGCTTAGGTGTTTGGGTTGAAGTTGTGGAGCACGATGCAACAAGCACGCTTAGAAACATTGCAACCGCTGCAATCAGGCAAGACGAGATGGGGTTATTTTTCAAACAAATCATGTCTAAATTTTCTTAAATATCGCAGCCCAGCAATGGCGCGCGGACCATACCAGGAAAGCATTTCACCATCGATCAAGCTACGAGGTACTCGCCCCGAAGCCCAATCGGTGGTGTCACCAAAATCACTCGCAGAAAATTGATAGGGTTCGCTCGAAAACAGAATAGCATCCGCATTCCAAGCAGCAGCATGTTGACTTTCAAATTGCGGATACCTAGGCAACTCGACGCCAATTTCGTTCTCCGTCGGCCCAACCACTTCTAAGCCAATTTCTCGCAACATGCTTGCTATATAAGTGGGTTGCGAAACTGTCATCCACGGGCTTTTCCAAATCAAATAAAGTACTTTTTTTGTTACCCAAGCTTGCGCTCTACACAAGGCTAATTCATTACTAAACTGCTGCGCTAATTCTTCAGCTCGGGCATGGCAATTGAAAACTTCGCCGAACTGTTGATACACGGCTAAATTGTCTGCTGCTACTAAGGGATGGGTGACCACCAAGTTGGGTACAAAAGCTTTTAACGCGTCGGCATCTTCAAGCCGGTTTTCATCCTTATTCAGAATGACATGAGTGGGTGCTAATTCCCGAATTTTCTTGAGGTTGACGGTTTTCGTTCCGCCAACTTTCGGCACACCGGCAACGGTTTGAGCAGGGTGGATGCAATACCCTGTTCGCCCTACAAGGTGGGCACCTAAGCCGAGCTCACAAACTAGCTCGGTTAGGCTAGGTACAAGGCTAACAATTTTCAAAGGCTTCGCGCTCAGGCATCTCGCAGGCTGCAGCTAAGACAGCAACCAAAACGCCAATTACTTCTTCATGGCCTTGCGTTCGACGTCGATCAAATACTCGACGACTTTAATTGCGTTCAGGTTATTGCCTGCCATGGCTGGTGCTGTGTAGTATTTACCATTTACAGCAAAAGCGGGGACGCCATCAACCTTAAATGTTTCGCTCATTTTGGTAGCACGGCCTTGCGCTGTACGCACACCAAATGAATCAAACGCTTTTAAGAAGTCATCCTTCTTCACGCCAAACGGCGCGAGGTAATCGGCCATTTTGGCCGGTGTGTCGAGACGGTTTTTCTCCACATGGATGCCGGCAAATACTTTGTCGGAAAGCTCATCGGCTTTGCCCATTGCTTGCAAGGTAAAGAATAACTGTTGATGCTTCACTTCTTGAAATTGCACATGCATTTTTTTGAAAGCGACATCGGCAGGCAGCTTTTTAACCCACTCTTTTAAGATTGGCTCTAAACCGTAGCAATGCGGGCAACCATACCAAAAGAACTCGACAACTTCGATCTTGGCCGCGTTATCAGTTGGTTGGGCTGGGTCGATCACGCGATAATCTTTACCGGGGCTTGGTTGAGCGTGCGCAACATTGGGTAAAAGCGCAGCTACCGCCAAAGAACTTGCCAGCAGGGATGCGTTGCCAAGTAGTTGGCGACGAGGGTTTACGATAGACATTTCAGAGGGCTTTAGCTTCATAGCAATTCCAAGAATATTCGAAATAAAAAAGCGGAAAAATTAGCGAGTTATGCACCTTCAACGCGCGACCTAGCTTAGCCGGTTGACCTGAGGCAATACGTCAGTTCGCAGGCTTAATTTTGATGACGGTTACTTCGATGCGATTTTCAGACATACGGCTTTTAGCTTTATTCATGTCCTCGAACTGTTTGTACGGGCCCACTCGCACTCGGTAGAGCGTTTCGCCGTTGACTTG
>JAYWIG010000036.1:0-4877 GCA_043789035.1 Betaproteobacteria bacterium | reverse complement strand
CTTCTAAGCGTAAGTTTCTGGGTACGAGTGGAGTGAACTGCCCGCGCAAACCCCAAGTTTGTGGCCTATCGCGCCTGCGCATTTCTAAAACATCGGCGAAACCACGAGTAGTAATAATGCCTGTACGTGCAGTTTTTCTTTCGAGCAGTGCATTGGTGCCAACCGTCGTACCGTGCAAGATGGTCGCGATGGTGGCAATCGTTGGTTTATCTACATTCGAGGCATTGCCCTGAATGCGTTCCAAGCCTTGCATAAAGCCGACTGCCTCTTGACCGCGGGTAGAAGGTACTTTCACGATACTAGCTTTGCCGGTGGCTTCGTCCAAAATGAACAGGTCAGTGAATGTGCCACCAACATCAACGCCAACAATCGTAGTGGGTCTGTTATTCATCATTTACGCTCGGGCTTAATGCTCACATAACCTAACTGTGAATCAGCCATACGAGCTACAGAGGTTCGTAGCGCAGGCGCGCCCCAGCCACCGCCACCGGGGGTTTGCAGACGAATTTTCTCACCCTTTGCTAGCTTAATGCCAAGCATCTTGGACACCATGGGTGGTGAACACCACTTGCCATTGTTTTGAAAGGCAAACATATTTTTCGCACCAGGGCGTCCGCCGTGAATTCCCTTAGGCGCGTGCATGCCGCGTTCACCAAAAATAAACACATCAGCTTGGCTATCTAGAAGCTCAATTTCATACACAGCGCCCAATCCTCCGCGATGTTGCCCGTCGCCACCAGAGTCGGTGCGCAAAGCCCATTGTGTGAAGCGAACTGGGTAGGCAGCTTCTAGAATTTCAAGCGGCGGAATTGTGGCGGTTGAGATTGGGGCGTTACCGTGGCTTAAACCATCGCCATCGCTATGCGCGCCGTGGCCGCCACCGAAAAAGCTAAACATCACCCATCGCTGACGTTTGCCTTGGTTGTTGGTTTTGTAACCGGCCAATGACAGCGCGTTAATCGTTCCGTAGGCTTGGGCCATAGCGCGATTAGGATCGGCCATCGCAGTGGCGCAAAAAATAACATCGATCATTCGCAGAATAGTTTCGGTGTAACCGCCGACAGGGCGTGGCTTACTTGCGGTAATGATGAGATCATCCGGCATCACAAATTCAACCGCATCGAGAACTCCCGCATTCGCTGGAACATCAGGAAACAAATGCTTGAGTGCGACGTAGCAAGCGGCAACTGCGGTTGCGCGAGAAATGTTGACCGGCCCTGCACAATGCGGCGCGGTGCGAGAGAAGTCGAGTTTGAGTTGATCGCCAGCAATCGTCATATCGACCGCGATCATCAGCGCCGCATCTTTAATGCCATCGTTGTCGAGAAAATCCTCGAAACTATAAGCACCATCAGGTAATTCCTTGATGTGCGATTTCATTAGCTTTACCGCGCGTTGTCGCAGTGCTTGCATGGCATCGAGTATGGTTTGGTCTCCATACTGATTGAGCAAATCATGTAGTCGTTTTTCACCTAACTCAAGCGCTGAGAGCTGCCCATTTAAGTCGCCCCATTGGCTGTCTGGCATACGGGTGTTGGCCGCAAGAATAGCCACAACATCCTCATCGAGTTTGCCTTGCTTGACGATTCTGACCGGTGGAATTTGTACTGCCTCTTGCCAGCATTCGGTTGCTGCCGGGTTGTAGTTACCAGGTACTGATCCGCCCACATCATGCCAATGAGCCGCCGATGCTAAAAAGCAATACAGCTTGCCGTCTCGAAAAAATGGCTTCACAAGTTTGAAGTCATTGGCATGGGTGCCGCCCTCGTAAGGGTCGTTAAACAGCCAAACATCGCCGTCAATCATGCCGCCACGTTCAGCAGCAACTTTGGCAGCTAGTCGAACGGCAAACGCCATCGCACCGACAAACACAGGTAGGCCAGATTTACCTTGCACCAACGTGTCGCCAGTCACAGCATCATACAAACCATGGCAAGCGTCATGGGCTTCGGCAATGATGGGATTGAATGCGGTGCGGTATAGCGTCGCGTCCATCTCGTCGGCGACTTGCTCTAGGCGGCCTTGCAACACGGCCAAGGTCACAGGATCGATAGTCGTGGTACTAAGCAGAGAGTTGTCTTGCATTGAAGGAATCCGCTTTAAGTTTATTCAGAAGGCCACCTGCGTTCACCATGTCGAGCAAAAATTGCGGAACAGGAGCGCAGCGTAATAAGTCGTTGGCAACATTGCTTTTTGTTTTGATGGAAAACGGTACGCCGCTGACCAGTTCAATTTCGTCGCCATCATCGATTGTGGCTACGTCTGCACAAGTGAGCAATAGTAAGCCGACGTTAAATGCATTTCGAAAATACAAGCCGCTGTAAGACGGTGCGATCACTGCAGCAACGCCGAGTTGAACTAGAACGCTTGCCGCTTGCTCTCTCGACGAGCCAATACCGAAATTTTCGCCCGCGACGATGACATCATCTTTTTGTACCTGAGACGCGAATTCGGGCCGCACCAGTTCAAGGCAATGGGTGGCAATGCTGGCGATGTCTTGTTTCATGTAGGCGCCGGGTGCCAATGCATCGGTGTCTATATTGGCATCTAGTTTCCAAACTCTCATGTTGGCCTCATAGCATTTCTCGCACGTCGCTGATGCGACCACGAAGCGCCGACGCTGCAACGGTATAGGGCGAGCCTAAATACACTTGCGTGCTGGCAGGCCCCATGCGACCTTTAAAGTTTCGTGCCGTACTTGAAATCACGTTAGCGCCTTCAGGTAGAGTATGACCGTAACCTGCGCAGGCACCACAACTATTAGCTAGTACTTTTGCACCGGCATCGCGCAGAATTTGCATCACACCTTCTTGTTCTGCTTGTATTTGATCGCGCTTACTTGCCGGCGCAACTAGCAAGCTAACTTGCGATGCAACTTTGCGGCCCGTCAGCACTTGCGCAGCCGCTCTTAGATCTTCTAACTTTGCGCCTGTACAAGCACCGATGTAAGCGACACTGACGTCGATATTGACGTATTCGCGCACAGGCTTTGTATTGGCCGGGCTATGTGGTGCCGCGACTTGAGGTGCAAGTGTGTTGGCATCGAAGTCATGTCTTTCGCAATCTGCATCAGCGTCGGATCGCCAACTTTGCCAACTTTGCGAATTTTGGATTTCGGCTAACCATTGTTTATCCACTTTATCTTTGAGGTAATCGAATGTTGTTGCGTCTGCGGCAATAAGGCCCACCTGCGAGCCAAGTTCGGCACTCATATTAGACAAAGTCATGCGCTCTTGCATGGATAGATGCTCAATGGTTGATCCAGCGAATTCGATGGCCTGATAACGCCCGCCATTCATGCCGAATTTACCGATCATGTGTAGCATCATGTCTTTTGCCACTACACCTCGCGCCAGTCTCCCTTCCCATTGCATACGAAGGGTGCTGGGGACTTGTAGCCAAATCTTTCCGGTAACTACTACGCCTAACATTTCTGTGGCACCAATGCCAAACATATAACTACCGAAAGCACCGCCGGTAGGAGAGTGCGAATCGCCGCCAACGCACATCATGCCAGGCCGGATATGCCCACGTTCGGGTAGCACCACATGGCAAATTCCTTCTGAGTCGATGACATTGGGTAGCAGCCATTCTTTGGCCGCATCTCTAGCAATACGAACAATTTTTCTGGCGTCATCGTCTTGCTCTGGAACGTAGTGATCAATGACCAAAACGACTTTGGATTTATCCCAAATTTCAGCACCTAACTCCGTGAGCATAGGTTTTAAACGGCGGGGCCCGGAGGAGTCATGAAACATGGCCAGATCAATATCGCAAGTCACAATTTCGCCAACCGCAACGTGGCTTCGTCCGCTTGCTTTGGCAATCAATTTTTGCGCTAAGGTTGCTGCAGTCATATAAATTTGCTCATTCCGGCGCGTTCATTCAGGCTTAGCGCCCGAATACTTCACAACTTTTGCCCAGCGGTTCACTTCAGATTGAACAAACGCGGCAAAGTCTTCCGATGAGTTGCCAATTGGTACGGCGCCTTCCATTTCGATACGCCTTCTCGTGTCTGCAGCTTGCACAGCCGCTCTTGCCGCGTCGCCAATTCGTTTGGCTAACTCGGGTGCCATTTTGGCTGGGCCAAATAAACCAAACCAAGCGCTCGACTCGAATCCTGGAAGTGTTTCCGCGACGGTTTGCACTTCAGGAAATGCAGCAAGTCGCTTTGTACTGGTAACGCCAATCGCTTTTAGTTTTCCCGCTTTGATATGTTGTTGCACGTTGCCTACCGCACCAAACATAGCTTCGACTTGCCCACCGAGCACGTCAGTTACCGCAGGGGCTGTGCCTCTATAGGGCACATTCACGATGTACACACTAGCCTGCATTTTGAATGCGTCACCAGCCATGTGTAACGATGAACCAACACCACCAATCGCGAAATTCAAGCGACCTGGTTTAGATTTTGCCAGCGCAATAAACTCCTTCACGTTATTCACTGGCATGGATGGATGTACCACTAGTATTGAAGGCGACGTGGCAATGCAGGTGAGTGGTGTGAAATCTTTCACTGGGTCGAAATTCAAACTCGGGTAGAGCGTTGCGTTAATGGCGTGGCTCGTAAAACTAACCAGCAGGGTGTTTCCATCCGGTGCAGCTTTTGCCACTGCTTCAGCGGCGATATTGCCACCGGCACCCGGTTTGTTTTCAATGATCACGGTGCGATTTAAATTTTTCGCAAGCTCTACTGCGAGTGCGCGGGCCATCGTGTCGGTTGTACCACCAGGAGTGACACCGACAAGAAGTTTGATCGGTGGTTGAGTTTGTTGAGCGAAGCTGGCTGACCAGCTGTTCAAGGTAAGCCCAGCAACGCTCGTGTTAATAATAATTTGACGACGAGTAAGTGTTTTCATCTTTTACAGACCTAAATA
>JAYWIG010000035.1:0-4967 GCA_043789035.1 Betaproteobacteria bacterium | reverse complement strand
TGATTTTAATCGATTCGTGTAGTGAAGTTTGTGTTGTCATAGCCTTCTTTATTGGCCGCGCATAAACCACTGGTCTAACTCAGAGATGGTGATGCTGCGCCAAGTTGGCCTGCCGTGGTTACACAGGTCGGCACCAGGAGTTGCTTCCATATCGCGCAGTAACCCGTTCATTTCTTCAATCGATAGTTTTCGATTCGCCCTTACTGCTGCATGGCAGGCCATGGTTGCTAATAATTGCTGCCGCTTCTTCTCAATAAGAGAGCCGTCATTTCGACCTACAGCACCATGCTCTAAGAGCTCAGCGAGTACGTTTTTTGCCAAGGCAATAGGGTCACCTCGCAACATGGCTGGCATGCTGCGCAAAGCCAGTGTTGTCGGCGACATCGGTGTGAGATCTAGCCCTAGCATTAATAGCTCTTCATGGTGATCTTCGGCAGCACGTACTTCTAAAGCATCGACTTTAAATATTGCAGGAATTAGCATCGGATTCGATGGCAAGGCTTTGTTTTGGGCAATATCGAATTGTTTTTTTAACTTCTCGAAAACGATGCGCTCATGCGCTGCATGCATGTCGATGATGATAAGGCCCTCAGAATTTTGCGCGAGGATGTAAATTCCATGCAGTTGGGCAATCGCAAAGCCGAGGCGGTGCTGGGGTTGCGTAGTTTGTTCGATCTGAGTTAGCGTTACTGTATTCTCGACATACGTGGCCGGTGCGGTTTCTTGCGCAACAATTTGCGGGTTTAACCTATCGTATAAACCTAAGCTTACTTGCACGGCGTTAGGGGTTGGCTGCTGCACTCCTCGAAAATGTGAGAAACTCGTTAAACGATTTTCTACTGCCGCGCTTAAATCGCTCGGCACGGTATGCAGCGCATCTTTGACTGTGTGATACACCAAGCTACGTACGGCAGCCATATCTCTAAACCTTACTTCGGTTTTGGCTGGGTGTACGTTCACATCAACCAAAGAAGGTTCAATATCAATGAATAAAACATACGCAGGTTGCTTATCACCATGCAGCATTTCTCCATAAGCCTGCCTAACCGCAAAGCTTAAAGCGCGATCTTTTATGAACCGGCCATTCACATAGCAAAACTGTTTGTCTGCACGCGATCTTGCGGCCTGTGGGTCGACAATTAATGCTCGAACCGATAGTTGATAGGCGCTTGCCGAAATCGGTTTTGCACCTTTAGACGTTTCGTCGCCTAATCCTTGTTCAGCCCGGGTTTGCCAGTTTTGATCGCCTGGCCAAATACTATGTTGTTGGCCGTCCACCCAAATTGCGAAGCGAGGCCCGGGGTGTGCAAGGGCCACACGCTTGACCGTTTCAACGCAATGTGCGGCTTCAGTGCCTTCGCTTTTCATGAATTTGCGTCGAGCAGGAATGGCTCCGAACAAATCAACTACATCGATTCGGGTGCCTGGTTCACCCGCACAGGGGACAGGGCTAGTTGAACCGGAGGTTAACATCCATGCATTTCGAGCGGAGGCAGTGCGGCTAGTAAGCGTGAGCTTAGAAACCGATGCAATCGCCGCTAAAGCTTCACCACGAAAACCAAAGCTGGCAATGTTCTCGAGTTCGGTGAGCGTCATGATTTTGCTTGTCGCATGGCGAGTCAGTGCCAGCGCCATTTGAGATTCCTCAATGCCACGACCGTTATCGGTTATCGTTAATCGAGCAATGCCGCCACCTTCAATACGCACTTCGATCTTGGTAGCGCCAGCATCAATACAGTTTTCGAGCAACTCTTTGACGATAGATGCTGGGCGTTCGACGACTTCACCGGCGGCGATTTGCGATATCAGCGCATCGGGCAAGACTTGGATGGTGCAGGGCAGGGTTAGCTTTTCAGATTCGGATGTATAAGACATGAGACCGTCATTATACGAAGGGCCGGGTCAGCGCTAATATTAGAAGCTGAATTCCTAACCCGTTGCGCTGCCGTGGTAAGAAACGCTAAGCTTTCAGCGCTCGACCAAGTTTACCTTGCTGTTGGAATGGCGGTGCTTCTTTACCTGGCTAGCTGAATCACAACAGATGTTGACGCCGAATCTGTTTGTCGAATTGCAATTCCAGACGATTTTTGAGCGAGCTTCGTTATGCAGTTCAATGCTTAACTTCGGTCGATTCGATGTTTAGCTAAAAAACTAAGCAAGCTTGCATTAAATTTATCAGCCTCAGTCACGTTATGGCCATGTCCTCCGTGATTAAATTTATCTAGTTCTGCTAATGCCAATGCTTGCGCTAAGCGCTCAGAGCTTGTCCAAGGAACTAAGACGTCATCGAGCGCGGTCGAAACTAAAACTGGTAGTTTAATTTCCTTCAGTCGGGAATTGATATCAAAGTCACGCAAAGCTGAAATTCTCGTCCGTAAGTTCGATTCGCCTTGAAAATGTGCTAAGCCATGTGCTACTTCATCGTCGACGCGTTGCTGATTCGCCTCACACCAAGCTGCTGGATAAAGAAATATCGGTTGAGCAGCAACATAGGCTTTCGGCCCGCCTGCAGCGAGAAGCGTAAGACGTGAATCGAAGCATCTGGCCGAATGTGGATTGGGCTTAGACCATGCATTAATCAACACTAGGCTATCCAATCGAGTAGGTGCATCGAGCGCAAGTTGCAATGCCACCAATCCGCCCAGCGCATGGCCAACCATTTGACATGAAGGCGAATTGCTTGCGTCGAGTATCTCAAGAACGTCGACTGCCATTTGCTGAATCGAATAGGGCTCAGCTAAAGCCTGTGCGCTTCGCCCCGTGCCTCGCTGGTCATAGGTAATTATTCGATAGCCCGCGCCTAGAAGCGAGTTGAGCTGTGGTTGCCAAAACCCTGCGGTACCGCCTAGGCCCGATGATAAAAGTACGCTAGGCGCACCAAGCGGCCCATGAACATCGAAATGAACAACGTTGGCCATTGGGTTTACTTGCCGATGTGAGCGATGCTGGCAATTTCGACCAGAGCATCTGGTTTAACTAAGCCGCATTGAATGCAATAGCGGGCAGGTTTCGTACCGGGGAAAAACTCTGCGTATACGGGATTGATCTTTCCGTAATCGGCCCAGTCCTTGATCATGATCATGTTGAATGTCACATCATCCATGGTGCCGCCTGCTGCCATGATGACGCTTTGAATGGTGGTAAGCACATGCCGCGTTTGCGCGGCGGCGTCACCCACATGCACAACGTTGTTGTCTTTGTCGAAGGCGAGCGTACCGGATACGTAGAGCACGCCATCGGCGAGAGCGCCTGGCACATAGGGGGCTAAAGGCACGCCTGTGCCAGGAGGAATAATGGCTTTTTTTGGCATAGTAGTCTTTCCTTAGTTGTGAATGTTAGGTTTCGATAGCGCTAACTGTGTTGCAAAAATCATCTGTCCCGGCGACCCAGCCGAAAAATGTTTCGACGTTGTAAACCACCGCTTGTTGAATCGTAGGCCCGCCTAGCTCATGGGTGGCATCTTCAAGCAATACTGAAAAGTATTCGAGGTGGAACGCGTCGCGAAGGGTTGATTCGACACAGACATTGGTGGCGATGCCGGTGAAAACGAGATTGCGAATGCCGCGAGCTCTAAGTGAGCTGTCGAGTACGCTATTAAAAAAACCACTATAGCGCGTCTTCGCAATGACCAAGTCCTGGGTCGCTGGCTTTAATGCTTCAATTAGCTCGTAATCCCAACCACCTTTGGCCAGAAATTTGCCTTGTAGTTCCGGCTTATGGCGCATGGTTTTCAAAGCATTCGACTTATACCAATTAGGCGAGCCTGGGCCGCCCGCTTCGACATAGTTTGCATCCCAGCCGTTTTGAAGATACACCACCAATATTCCGGCATGCCGTGCCCTTTCGATCGCGGTAGCGACATTGCTAATAACGCTTTGAGCCCCCGAAATATCAAAGCCAGCCATATCCACATAACCGCCAATAGTCGCATAGGCGTTTTGCATGTCGACCACGATTAACGCTGTGTTCGATACCAGCATCTTTAGTGGTTCTGGTCGCGCAGGAAGCTCGAACATTCCTGGTGTGCCGAGTACATAAGGAATGCCCACCGGTACCTTGGAGCTTATTGTTTTGTTCTTAGTAGCTGTCATGTGGTTGCCAACTTTAAAGAAGATGGCACCGGGCTCTGTACATGTAGTCGACTTTTCATGAGTGGTTGAATATACTTTCCAAACGCTTCAATGCCACCTAAGAAGTCATCAAATGTAAGCAACACACCTTCAGTGCCAGGTACTTCGGCAACCTCATCCAGCATGCTGGCAACATTCGAATAAGAGCCTACCAGGGTACCCATATTGATGTTGACTGCCGAAGTCGGGTCGGCCATTTGCCGGATGTTGGTATTCGCACCCGACTTTGTATCCGCTGCGCCTTGTACCCCTAACCAAGCGATTGCCTCATGATCAGCGCCAACTTTGTAGTGTTCCCATTTCGCCCGCGCTGCCGCATCTGTCTCATCGGTAATGATCATGAAGAGCACATAGGTTGTTACATGGCGGCCAGTTTTTGCAGCCGACCCTAGTAATCGAACTGCCGCTGGAGCAAAGGCGGTTGGTGTATTCACTCCCTTGCCAAAACAGAAGTTATAGTCAGCGTACTTTGCAGAGAAATCCATACCAGCATCACTTTGACCGGCACAAATCACCTTGATGTCGGCCTGTGGTTTCGGGCTTACACGGCAGTCTTCCATTTTGAAGTGTGTGCCTTTAAAGTCAGATTGCCCAGTGGTCCAAAGTTCACGCAACACCTGCACATACTCTGAAAGATATTCATAGCGAGTTGCAAAGAACTCGTCGCCCGGCCACATACCCATTTGAGAGTATTCGGGGCGCTGCCAACCGGTAATCAAGTTTAAGCCAAATCGACCATTCGAGATGGAGTCAATGGTCGATGTCATACGGGCCACTATTGCTGGCGGCATCACCAGAGATGCAGCAGTAGCAAAAAGTTTGATTCGAGAAGTGACG
>JAYWIG010000034.1:0-4968 GCA_043789035.1 Betaproteobacteria bacterium | reverse complement strand
CCAACTCGGCAGTTACCTCAATGCGCCCATTTGCGTTGCTATACTTCGCAGCATTGTTGAAAAGATTTGAAAAGACTTGTGCAAGGCGCGTCATGTCTGCATGTAAAAAGACTGGTTGAGGCGGAGTGACCATTACAATTTGGTGGCCTTTGGCCTCAATTGACGGCCGGCTGGTTTCAATGGCGCTGTCCAATATTGCAGTAAGCTCGATTCGCTGTTTTCTTAAATCCAATTTGCCTTGGGTAATTCGACTAATGTCAAGCAGATCGTCGATCAAATGCACCATTTGTCGAAGCTGACGCTCCATCATAGTGAGACATTGATCGAATACCACCGGATCATTACGAACCCGTCGAATAAGTTGAATACCCGTGCGAATAGGCGCAAGCGGATTACGAAGTTCGTGAGCTAACGTTGCCAAAAACACATTTTTTTGGTTATCTGCCGATAATAGTTCTACCGCCTGTTGGCGTAAGCTTTCCTCCATACCCTTGCGCTCTGAAATGTCACGAATATTGCACTGAATCACGGCTTCGGATGCCTCGCCATACAGGTTGCTGATGAACTCGACGTTAATTTTCCGCCCACCTATGGTGATTAAAGGCAAATCGTCGTAGCGTATGTAGCCTTTGTCTTGAAGCTCGCGCATGGCCTTTTTGCTTGCCTCTACATCCTTAAAGAGCCCGATCTGCCAAAGCTCCTTGCCTAACAACTCATTATGCGAATAACCCAGAATTTCGGAGATAAAAGGGTTGGCATCGGTGATGGTGGCGGTGTCCGCCTCGAGAATCAAAATACCGTCTTTTGCCGACTCGAAAAGTCGCCGATAACGTAACTCGGAAGCAGCCATTTTGGCTTCCGCTTCGCGGTGCATAGTGACATCGGTATGAACACCGACCCACTCACGAACCGCCCCATCAATATCGAATACAGGCATGGCACGTACGGTACACAATCGCCACAGCCCGTCCCATCGGCGAACCCTGTGTTCGAATCCAAATTCAACGATGTCGGATACAGATTTCTGCCAGACTTTGATAGTCGCCTGCACGTCGTCCGGATGCACGCATTGACTCCACCCATAGCCTTCAAAACTTTTCTGATCTTGCCCGGTAAACTTTTTCCAAGAGGCTTGCTCTCCGGTCATCATGCCTTCGGCGTTGGTGGTCCAGATGATACTGCTCACCGCCCCGGCAGCAACGCGAAATCGCGCTTCGCTCGCTCGCAGATCAGCCTCGGCACGCTTTACGTTGCTTAGATCAATAATGAGTGACATGCCTTGCGTGAAGCTGTTTTCAAAACAGACGCCCGCAATCATGATGGGTACCCTGGTACCGTCTTTGCGTTGGTACTCTTTTTCATATGCAGGAACGCTGCCGTTCTTGCGCATCAACGCAATCGCGGCGTCATTAATGCGCGTCCACTCAGGTGGCGTCATCGCACGAAAGTTCAGCTTTTCTGCGACAACATCTTCTTTGGTATAGCCAACCATTTGCAGGAAATGGCTGCTTGCAGACGTAATCAGCACGCGGTCCAGGTCCCATTCGATGATACCTACGCTTTGAGTGTCGAACGCGCGCTCAATCAACTCGTTAGCACGATGTTTAGCATCTGCAATTCGTTTTACTTCAGTGATGTTGCGATACAAAACACACAAGCCACCATCATCAGCTGGGTAAGCCTTTATTGCGAACCATAAATCCCAAGAAGCGTAGTGGTTCTGGAACTCTATGGTTACGCGCTCAACCATCGCCCGGCGAAACTCTCGCTCTAGAGTCGTGCCAACACTTGCTGGGAATACTTCCCACTGCGTTTTCCCGATAAGTTCTTGTCGGCTCCTATCAATGAAACGTGCGCCGGCGGCATTCATATAAACAAATCGGAAATCCGGGTCAAAAACGCAGAAGCCTTCAGTCAGATTTTCCATCAAAGTTGCGACCCGATCACTGACTATTTTCTCAGTGGCCTGAGCTTGCCGCAGTTGCACCTCAACAGTGATCTGCTGAGTAATTTCTTGCACAATGGCAGCAACTCTGTTGGCCTGGCCATCTGGCCCGCTTACTGGAAACCAAAATACCGACCATGTGCGTTTGATGCCGGGCGCTTTGGGTGTTTCCCCTACAACAACGCCATCTAGAACCACCGTGCCTTGATTAAGCACTTTGTAAAAAATTTCGGCTGTTTGCGCGTATAGATCGGGTACAACTTCGTTTAACTTTTTGCCTAAATGCGCGTCGACTGGCAGGCCGTTCATCTGTGCCAAATATTCATTGATATGAACATAGCGCATGTCCGCGTCTAATATGAGTATCCCAACCGGTGCCGAGGTTATAAAGCTGTTTAGAGTTTCGATTGCGGGGTAAATCGCCTTAGCTTTTTCAATACGCTTTCGCAACATGGCGTTTTCGGCAATCAACTTTTCGTACGTTTCAGGCATAGACCAACCTCTGCTGTTTTCTCATAGTCGACGATACCACTTTATACCCGCAAGCACCTAACGCCACCGCAATGTGCGCCAGCGAACAGAAAGGCGGTTTTGAATCATTCACGATGCAGGTTGAGTCCGTTACAACCAACTACACATCTTAATGCTTACGATCATTTCATCCCCTTCTGTGCCTTCCCAGAATATATGTCAACCTGCTAACCGCTCGCCACAACTCCAAGTCGAAGTAACAACTTTCCTGTCACTAACTGCCCAGGGAGACGACATCGCGTTTGAAAAATTGTATCGACTGGCTGCACCGATGCTTCGTAGGCATTTACTGTACATTTTGAAACGTGACAGTTGGGCAGAAGAGGTGTTGCAAGATGTATTCATTAAAATATGGATGCAGGCTAATAGCTATCTTCCCGAACGTAGTCCGGCCATGAGTTGGCTGAAAATCATTGCCCGCAACACAGCATTCGACCGCTTGCGTCAACGCGAGTTTGAAGAGCTGCAAATGAGCGACGAGCTGATCGAAACTCTCGTTGATTTTGCGCCGGGACCATTGCAAATTTGCATTGAAACTATCGAAGCGGAAAAAATTAAGCATTCAATAGATGCGCTACCTGAAACGCTTCGAGTACCGCTGACGCTGGCGTTTTATCAAGGCCTATCCCATGCCGACATAGCAATCCATCTAGGGCAACCGCTAGGGACAGTGAAGACTCGAATTCGACGCGCACTGGCCTCAATTCGAGGGGCAATGACCGTACGATTGCAGCCAGATGGTTAGCGCACTAACTTCTTCCAACGTAAGGCTTCCACGCTCCCGGTCGCTGTGCCAACCGAACAGCGACCACCTCCATCACCAACGGATTCCAGCCCATACCAATGTGGCTGCCTTCAATCTCTATATCTTGTACATCGCGACGCTTACCAGAATGCAAACATGTCTGCCAGGCCACTACGCCATCTGCGCGGCTAAAGATCGAGGTTGTGGGCACAGACGGTGAAGAACGCAACCTGAGGTTCAGCTTCTCATCAAACTCAGGAGAGTCATCGGAGAGCAGGCGATACAGCCAACCTGCATTTGTATGGTCTTGATCCGCGTTGAATGGTGTACCAATAGTTATGACCTGCCTTACGCGTCCAGGCATGAGCTTGGCAACTTCGCGTGCGTAAATTCCGCCTAAACTCCAGCCGATCAGCGTCACCGTTTGCTGATGGTCTTCAATCATGTGAGTGCAGTGATCTGTAAGTTCGGCTTACCACAGGTCCAAATCACCTTTCGGCCCTGTGTTAAAGCCTCGCCCCCAGTCGAATGTAGCATACCCCAGTGACTCGCATAATTTACGTAATGGCGCCACAGATCTACCACTTGTTCCGAGGCCAGGCAAGATCACCACGGGGTGACCATCACTCGGAGCAGTCAATGGCTTGCGCTTCGCTAGGTAAGAGGCATATTCACAAGCAGCGCGCCACGGCTCAGAGGTCAATAAAGTAAAGGATGGACGTTTGATCAGTAATGTTGAAGTTTTGTTCATTGGTCTAACTTCCAGTTAATAACACCGCTTTAAGTAAATAAAGCGATGAGAATGATGATGGGAATTGGAATCCCGAGAAATAATAAAAGTAGTGATCGCATTGTTAAACTCCGCTCCGAGGGTTTTCAAGTTGAAGGTCACGACGTCTGCCGCCGTAAATTGCGAACAAGCTGGCACTAAATGCGCCGATTAGAAGTGATACAAATAGCCATAATGCCGCTGTAGCAGAGGCTTTTCGGGCTTTATCCGTAGCTGCCTTTGCCGCATTTTTGGCTTCAAGCAGGCTTGCTTGTGCTGTCGTGAAAGTTTCTGTAACCCGCTTTTCTGATTCTTGTTGGGACAAGTCTGTTCGCTGCGCAACCAATCGACCTACATGCGCTAAATCAGCGGGCGACAATGCAGACGCGTTAAAGGATTTCAGAAAAATTCGACTAATCTCCGGAAATACACTGACCGTGCTTGTCGGACTAGCAAGGTTAGGAGGCGTCGCGCCGCTATTAGTGTTGGAATCCGCGACGCCGGTGGCTGGTGTAGCTTTCCGCATCATGCCCTCTAGCATTCCCATCAACGGGTTGGTAGGGTCTTCCCCTTGGTCGACAATGTTAGCAGCTCCACCCATGGCTGATTTCACGGCTCCACCGGCAATAGAAGCGGTAGCGTTAGCTCCGGTACCGACAATGGACGCAATCGATGATGTTAGCAAGGATGCTGTCAGTAACGAAGCTACTGCCCATGCTAAGAATCCGTGGGCCGTGTCGCGAAAATAGACTTCATCTGTCGCAACACCTACCCACCTTGTGCGAAGTCTGCCTGCAAGATAACCCCCCATGCCTGACGCAAGTACTTGAGTGAAACCCAGCCATACGATGGTTGATATTCCGAAGCTCGTTGCACTGACGCCGCTTTGCGCCCAGGGCGATACGGATGACAACCCTAACCCTAGACCGAGAATAAGTAGTATTAAGGAGAGAGCAGCAGCGGCAGCTGCACCCGCAA
>JAYWIG010000033.1:0-4990 GCA_043789035.1 Betaproteobacteria bacterium | reverse complement strand
GTACTTCTCGATTGCTAGAGCTTACTGAACGCGAACAATGCTTCACTTTCGACGGGATAGCGAACTTGCCAACAGCGTCTCTATTACGAGACTTCAGCGCCCCAATTCACCTAAATTACCCACACAGCGACGAGAACTTAGCTTTTCTCGCAACCTACGATAGCGATCTTTTTAATCGCTGGGATGCGTTACAACAGCTATCAAGCAGAGTACTCGTTACAGCAGCTAAACGGCAAAAAGCAGTGTCTGCCGAAGACGCAGCACCATTAATTCAAGTATTTAAATTAGCACTAAATGACGCAACGCTTGACGCCAGCTATAAAGAACTGCTTTTAACGCTTCCAAGTGAAAGTATATTGGCCGAACAGTTAGACGTAGTGGACCCAGACTACATTCGGATAGCACGTAATAGTCTAAAAGATATTATCGCCAACACGCTAGCGACCGATTGGCAGCAGGCCTATCAAAACAATACCGCTTTAGCCCTTCCTTATGAGGTGAGTGCGGCAGCCGCGGGGCGAAGAGCACTGGCTGGTACTGCATTACACTACTTTGTGTTGACAGGGCAAGCTTTGGCTCTTGACGGCGCACTCACACAAGTGAAAATTGCTAACAACATGACGGAAAAGCTCAGTGCTTTGCGCGCCTTGGCGCAAGTGCCTAGTTATCATATCAACGATGCACTGGTGTATTTCGAAGAAGAGTATGGCAATGAAGCACTTGCGATGGATAAATGGTTCGTGGTGCAAGCGCAGCAACATATTCAAGCGCTGCCTAAAGTACAAGCATTAATGAACCACCCAGCGTTTTCACTCAAAAACCCTAACAAGGTGCGAAGCTTACTCGGGGCTTTCTTTACTGGCAATCTCGCGGAGTTTCATAAAGCTAACGGTAGCGGCTATCGTTTTTGGGCCGAGCAAGTTTTGGCACTTGATGCTATAAACCCACAAGTCGCTGCGCGTTTGGCTAGAGCGCTAGACCGTTGGCGCAGATTTGAGCCAACGAGACAAATTGCCATGCGCGAAGCGCTGGAAAATGTTAAAACACAAGCCAAATCAGCCGATGTGCTGGAAATCGTTACTAAAGCACTTGCATAAATTTATCTCTCTACAAGGATCGCCATGAAAGGCAAAATCAGTCTTACCCAATATCTCGTTGAAAAACAGCGGGAAAAAGGCCTTATACCGGGTGAATTGCGACTCTTGTTAGAAGTGGTCGCACGCGCTTGTAAGCGTATTAGCTATGCGGTTGGCAAAGGCGACCTAGGTGGTGTGCTGGGCGAAGCAGGTTCAGAGAATATTCAGGGTGAATCACAAAAGAAGCTAGACATTATCGCCAACGAAACTTTATTAGAAGCGAATGAATGGGGCGGCAACCTTGCGGCCATGGCTTCAGAGGAAATGGATGAAGCTTACATCATTCCGAATCGCTATCCAAAGGGCGAATTCTTGTTGCTATTTGATCCACTCGATGGCTCGTCGAACGTCGATGTAAACGTCTCAATTGGTACGATTTTCTCGGTGCTGAGGTTGCCAGAAGGTGCGATCGACGTTGATGAGCAACATTTTTTGCAGCCGGGCAAAAACCAAGTGGCTGCCGGCTACGCTGTATACGGCCCTTCGACATTGCTGGTTTTGACTGTAGGCGACGGTTGCGCATGTTTTACCCTAGATCGTGAAACCGGTAGCTGGTGGCTAACTCAAGATCGGATGAGCATTCCGACTGAAACAAAAGAGTACGCAATTAATTCATCGAATAGCCGTCATTGGTTTCCTCCCGTTCAACGTTATGTAGGCGAGTTGCTCGAAGGCAAGACTGGCCCACTCGGTAAAGATTACAACACTCGCTGGGTTGCATCCATGGTGGCCGACGTGCATCGCATTATGACGCGCGGTGGAGTGTTTATGTACCCTCGAGACAATCGTGAACCTGAGAAATTAGGCAAATTACGTTTGCTCTATGAAGCAAACCCGATGTCATTCATCGTCGAGCAAGCAGGTGGCGCATCGACCAATGGCGAGCAAAGAATAATGGATTTACAACCCAAGAAGTTGCATGAACGGGTAGCGGTGTTCTTAGGCTCAAAATCAGAAGTTGAGAGGGTGACTAGTTATCATTTATCGAAGTAATTTATTTTACGTTTTGGGGTGACGGTTAAGTCGGTTAGGCCAGCATGGGTGGCTGCGTTCATGTCCTCCACCCCGGCTGCGCCTCCGTTCCCCCTAATACTTCACTTCGCCACCCACACTGGCCTACCCGACTCGCGACGATTTAAATTTATCGACGAGATCACTAGCCAAGATTGTTGGATTAGCCCGCTAGAACATCCAGATGGGCGCACACACTTTGCGCTAATGCATCTAAGTGATAACCACCTTCTAGCATCGATATGATTCTGCCGTTGCTGAACAAATTGGCTTGCTCGACTAGCCACTGTGTAACCCATTCATAATCGGCGGTGTCCCAAGCCAGGCCGCCCAGAGGGTCCATTCGATGGGCGTCGAAACCGGCTGAGATAAAAATCAACTCAGGTTTGAAGGCGACCATTGCTTGCTGCCAGTGGTTCGCTACGGCTCGTTTTAATGTAAGGCCGCCACTGCCTTCGGAAAGTGGCACATTCACCATGTTTTGGCCGGAGGGCTGCTCGCCGGAATACGGGTAGAAAGGCGATTGAAAAGTTGACAGCATAAGTACTCTGTCATCAGCCGCAATGACGTTTTCCGTGCCATTACCGTGGTGGACATCAAAATCGACGATGGCGACGCGCTGCAAGCCATGATGCTCAAGCGCATGCATCGCTGCTACGGCAATATTGCTATAAAAGCAAAATCCCATCGGGCGCGTCCGCTCGGCATGATGGCCGGGTGGTCGAACCGCACAAAAGGCGCGATTGTTTTCCCCACCCAGCACCAAATCAACCGCAAGAACCCCAGCCCCTGCCGCCAAGGTTGCAGCCTCAAATGTGTGCCTGTTCATCATCGTGTCAGAATCAAGCATGGCATAAGGCAACCTCTCCTCCACAATCCGATCAGCAGCCTCCTTGATAAGATCAAGATGCGCTTGAGTATGCGCCCTCAACAACATCTCAGTCGTCGCCGGCCGCGCCAGATAGCGCTGCAATTGCGAGTTAACAGGACTAACCGCTAAGGTCGCATCAATCGACATCAACCGCTCCGGGCACTCGGGATGCCCCGGCCCCATTTCGTGAAGCTCAAACTTTGGATGATGAATATACGCAAGCATTATGTTGATGAGTTTAGCGTAGATCAGGCCGGCAAGATACTCTACTGCACTCATTGCTTCGCGCATATAGGCGCTCGCGTCTACGCGGGTTGGCGTATACGCCAACAATTCCCGCTCCAACTCCTCCGCCCTACGGGCTCCCCCTTTACTTCGTTCCGCAGAATACCTTGCCGACCTGATCTATAAACACTGTTTTGGGTTCCACCCGATAAACCACCACCGGCAGCAAGCCGATCAGGTATGGGCGAGTGTGGGGGGCGAAGCGAAGTATTAGGGGGAACGGAGGCGCAGCCGGAGTGGAGGACATGAGCGCAGCCCCCCACACTTGCTCAGGCCTGATCGGCCCACCACAATCGTTTGTGTTTTAATTTTGAAATGGAACTCCAAAAATTCGACCACGTCCGTAGTTTTGTCAAACGCAAGGGCCACTTCTCCGACAGCCGCAAAGAGGCTCTCGACACCCAATGGCCGATCTATGGCCTCGAATACGACGCATCAAAGACTCTAAATCTCCCAGAGATCTACAAAAGGCAGGCCCCAGTCGTTTTAGAAATCGGCTTCGGCATGGGCATCACCACAGCCGCTATCGCACAAACCAACCTCGACGTTGATTATCTGGGCGTTGAAGTTTACTCTGCCGGCGTTGCCAGTCTATTGAAACTTATCGCCGAAAAAAAACTACCTAATATTCGAGCAATGCAGCATGATGTGTTCGAAGTTGTCCGAGATATGCTGCCGGATAATTCACTCAGCGGCATTCACATTTTCTTTCCCGACCCATGGCCCAAAGCAAGGCATCACAAACGGCGCTTAGTTCAGCCAGACTTCGTACAAATGCTTAGACCCAAGCTTAAAACAAGCGGCTATATTCACTGTGCAACGGATTGGCAGGCTTATGCCGAACATATGTTAGAAGTCTTAAGCAGCGCCCCTGGCTTTAGCAATGACAGCATTGAACCATCGGGTTACGCTGTGCGGCCAAGCAACCGACCTTTGACGAAGTTTGAAGACCGGGGTATTAAGCTAGGCCACGGCGTTTGGGACTTAATCTTTCAGCGAACTGCCTAGCAATTTAGGTATTCGACCAATTGACGATATTGAGATAGCTCGTAATCAACACAATCACTCCGAATGCAATTCGGTAGTAGGCAAAGCCCCGAAAATCATTGGTACTCACGAATTTGATCAACCAATGCACGCAAGCAAGTGCACTAATAAATGAAAAGAAAAGGCCGACAGCGAAAAACGGAATATCGGCAGCGCTGACGAGGTGCCGATATTTGTACAGGTCGTAAACGCCAGCGCCAATGAGCGTCGGTATCGCAAGGAAAAACGAAAACTCTGTGGCCGCTTTGCGCGATAGTCCGAAAATCATCCCGCCAATAATGGTCGCACCAGAACGACTTGTACCTGGAATAAGCGCGACTGCTTGGGCTAAGCCCAACTTCAAAGCATCTTTCCATTCCAAATCATCTACGCTATGAATCTTAGGCCCAAATGGGCGAGCGGCGGTAATTTTTTCAACCCACAAAATAATGAAACCACCGACGATAAATGCAATGGCAACCGGCACAGGTTTGAACAAATACGCTTTTATTTTTGAGGCAAATGCCAACCCCAAAATGGCAGCTGGCAAAAAGGCAATAAGTACGTTTATGGCGAATTTACGCGAGTTAGCGTCGTGCGTTAAACCTCCTATCACCCTTAAAATGCGAGCCCGAAAATACCAAATCACCGCGACCATTGC
>JAYWIG010000032.1:0-5016 GCA_043789035.1 Betaproteobacteria bacterium | reverse complement strand
AGATTATCGGCAGCAATCCACTTGAAATAATTTCCATAGGTGACTCTATTCCAAAAACCCCCTTGAGTATTCTTCCATACAGAGTTTGAGCTCATGTTGAATGAGACTCTATTGCTAAGCAGATCTTCGGTGTCGTCTACAGTAGGAATGTAAGCACTCTCTCTGGTATCCCCTTGATCGTTGATCGGCGCGGCGTCAAAGTGAATACCAACAGTAAAGTTCGAATGTGCAGTATTAGAATCAAATTGACCAAAGCGCGTACGGTCAGGGATGGTGTTGACAAGCTTATTTAAACCAAGAGGCTTTCGAGGGTAGGCCAGCCAAAATCCAGTTCCTTCACTATCGGCAACATGATTACCAATGACGATATTGTTCGGGTGCGTGAGCCAGAACCCTGCCGGCCCTCTAAGATGACCAGGGCCATCCGAGTTATTAATTAGGGTCTGCGGAACTCGAACTTTTAAAACCAAGTTGTTTTTGAAAGTATTGCGCTTTTCGACCGCATCCTCAAGAAAAATAGCATGGCCTTTTATATCAAAACAAACGTTATTTTCAAGTGAAACGTCGTTTGTGCCATGCAACGTAACGCATCGGTTGCTTGACTCCCAGACGCTACTGTTTTTTACTGTGCGATTGGTCGAAGTTTGAATTTCGTTACCTAACCCATCGTAACTTAGTTGATGGAAATGAATGGGGTATCTTCCCTTTAATCCAGCTTGTCCCATTCGTCTTAGTTCAACACCGTCAATCGTGGTCGATGACGAGGCTCCCATAATCATGAATTGCGCGCCAAGGCCATTGGCTTTCCATGAAACATCGTCAGGCGCTTGAATCTTTATAAGCCTAGTTAAATTAGCAACAGGCGCTCTTGAGTCAAACTGGGTAGGTGTTTGATTGCCAACTGGAAAGGGAACAACGCTGCTTGTCTCCACTAAAGCTTCGCCCACAAGTGTCTGCAACTGGCCATATCGCCGAGCCGCCAATGGCGTAGAGATTTCGTATCCAGATGCTCTCAAGGCAGAAATGGTTTTCACCTCAGTCTGCTGGGTGCCATAAAAATCAGATGGCCCAATGGCAATGGAATCCCCCACATTCCACGATGTTTGTCCCATCGTAGTTAATGCCGTTGCACCGAGGCCGGCATTCGCGGATAGTTTCGTCCATGGAACTACACCTTGCTTACTCACCAAACTTATGCGCCCGCCATCTACAAAAAACCCTCTTCCACCCATCCCAGCAATCGGTTCTTGACTTGTCCCGTTTAACGTAATGGAAAGCGGATTTGTTCGCGGCACTGCGACTGTTCCTGCTTCGAAAGTGCCCTTCACAACAATGTTGCCAGCTGAAATGCTGATCGGCTTTTTATCATCAATTATTAAATGGCCTTCGACCGTCAGCAACGCTAAATTTGTCACCGCTTGGTCAAGCAAAACAACCTTGCCCTTAGGAATGAGCACATTGCTACCATCTGGCGGAACAATACCTCCCCATGTTTTTGGGTCGGACCACTTTTCTCCCAGTTCGGCGGCTATAGCCGGCTGCGAAGATCCGACATTTGGCGAATTAGGTGGTAGTTGCGTGTTACTCGACGCAATTTCTGTAGATGCTGATGGCTGCAACTTTACGGAGGTGTTGTTGGCAGCCGCGCCGGAACTCACTGTAAGACTGGCTGGGATTGATTCTGAACTGCCGCAAGCGGCAACCATAACCGCCATACAGATAGCTAACAAACAAAAATTGGGATGCATTTATGAACACTTTCGTGACATTCCCCAACTAGAGTTTTAATTGTTTCGTGAATTATTCACTTGTTACAGAAGTATTATCAAAGGCAATAGATGAACGGTACTCAAAGACAGCTACTCGGCCAAAGATCTTGACTCTCTCCAAGCTCATTCAAGACACCGAGAAGAACTTGTCACGCCTTTGTCCAAAATATCTGTAAAAATACTGTTAGGTGTTCAAAACGCCTACGGCTTTAGGCCGTCGGTGTTACACACATAGTAAGGATAAGATCAATTGAGTACATGCATTTTTGCAGCTCCTAACAAATGAAAATTTTGTTCTTGCTGCCTGGCCTTGGAATTTCGGGTGGGACGTATGTCGTTTTTCAGCATGCGAGATTTCTTAAGTCACAAGGTCACGAGGTGTTTTTCTTTTCCAATCAGCCGGAAAACAAGCAGCTTTCATGTTGGCATCCGTTTCTCAAGGAAATTTCTTTACTTACATGGGACGAGTCTACGTCCCAGACATGGGACAGCGTGGTTGCGACTTATTGGTTAACAGCACTTCAAGCTCCTGCACTTAAAGCAAAGTCGTATGTTTACTTTGTTCAATCTATTGAGTCTCGCTTCTACTTTGGCGAAGAAAGCAAATTCATAAGAGAACTAGTCGACTCCACATATTCAATGGCATTTTCCTATGTGACAGAGGCAACTTGGATAAAAGAATACTTACTTGAAAATCACTCTCAAGATTGCGCCTTAGTACGCAATGGAATAGACAAAGACCTATATCATCCGCCAAAAAAAGAGGATTTGCCTAGCCCAAGAAAACACTTGAGAGTACTAGTTGAGGGCCCTATGGGAATCGACTTCAAACAGGTCATTCCAACAATTCGGTTACTTAAGGAGTTTCACGATATTGAGACTTGGTTGCTCACTTCAACAAAAATTGCGTGGCTTCCAAAAGTTGATAAGTTGTTTTCAAGCGTGCCGATTGGTCAAGTGCCTTCGATAATGAGGCAATGCGACCTCATTCTTAAACTGTCGCTCATTGAGGGAATGTTCGGTCCGCCGCTGGAAATGTTTCATTGTGGCGGTACAGCAGTTACTTATGGAATTGCAGGTCATGCAGAATACATGGAGCATGAAAAGAACTCCCTCGTTGCCAAGGTCGGTGATAAGGGTGAGGTTAGAAAGCATGTACGTCGCCTCAATTCAGATAGGCCATATCTTTCCGAATTGCGAACAAATGCTCTAGCCACTGCGAGCGAATGGCCAGATTGGACGAAGTCATCCTATGAGTTTGAAGTATTTCTATCACGCGCTCGGTTTACCGATAATCTCGCTGCCCCGTCGGCCGAAACGACAAGACTAGAATCGGCTTTCGGTTATTTTGGCCTCAATGGCGCTAAAACCTTAAAGTCTCAGATCAAACTATTTGGGCTTAAACACTTGCCTATTAAAGAGTTTTACCGAGATGTGAAGTTTTGGGTAGAAATTTTGAAACGAGAAACGACAAAATGAGGCCTTATTGTGGGTGATAGTGTACGGGTACTCATAGTTCTAATTAGTTTCGGTGTGTTCACTTTTGGCCTATCTCGGTATGCACTACCAACAGTAGGACTTGACGTTCAATCTTCGAAAAACAAAGCTATCGCTTGGCTCTGTATAACGGTGTCAATTTTCTTGATACCAGATTTTTGGCTCTGCCTAGCGGTGGTTGCGAGCGTACTTTGGTTTACCACTCGAAAAGAACAAAATATCCCGGCGTTCTATTTATGCCTGCTCTTCGCTATGCCACTTGTAATCAAAGAAGTGTCCGGTCTCGGCATAATCAATTATTTCTTCCAGATTGACTATTCCAGAACACTAAGCTTAGTTATTTTGCTGCCAACGTATATGGCATTAACTAAGCAACCAGGGCACGTTCCTCTTGGCAAACATCCGACAGACTGGTTGTTTCTGGGTTATGTTTTGTTGCAGTGTTTGCTGCTTTTGGACTTCAATACATTTACAAATGTACTGCGCAGAGGTGTTTTTTATGGGGCGTTAGACATTTTGCTACCGTATTTGGTGATGAGCCGGTTTCCGCTCACCTTTGAGAAAATCAGAGAAGTGCTAGCAATATTTGCACTGACTGGCTGCTTTATTGCGTTAGTCGCCATGTTTGAATACGCTAAAGAATGGCTACTTTACGCAAATGTGCGAACTCTTCTAAACGCAGGTTTTGGTTATGGAAATTACCTAGGAAGAGGAGAGGACTTGCGCGCCCAAGCATCGACCGGCCAACCAATTGTGCTTGGTTTTGTGCTGGTGCTTAGCGCGGGAGCAGGGCTCGGAATAGCCGCGTTAAGCTCCAAAAAACTTTATTGGTACTTAGTAGTGTTGATTAACATTGGCGGCTTGTATGCAAGCTTATCTAGAGGGCCTTTTGTCGGGTTTGTCGCTATGGCGCTGGTGATGATCTTTGTATCTCGATATCCAATGAAGAATTTAATGACGGTTGGATTTTTGTCAATTTTATTGTCTGCAGTCTTGCTAGCTTCGCCGCTTAAAGACAAGTTTATTGGCTTAATTCCTTTCTATGGGGAGGTCGATGACTTCAATGTCAACTATAGGCAGCAGCTCTTAACCCTCGGCTACAACATTCTTTTACAAAACCCATTTCTTGGCGCAAGTGATTTTTTCTATTCGTTAGAAGATCTCCGGCAAGGGGAAGGAATTATTGATATCGTAAACTCGTACTTGCATATAGCTTTGAGCAGCGGATTGATTGGCCTGTCGCTATTTTGCGGGTGTCTTTTTCTTCCGCTGTGTTTGCTTCTGAAAGAACTAGGGAAGCGCCCGAGTTTGCCCTATGAACAAAGAGTGATTGTTATAACCGTCGTCGCGCTGACGGTAGCTTCTTCGATCATTATTTTTACGGTGAGTAGCATTCTGACTATTCCGTTAATTTACTGGTCTCTATCAGGGTTATCCATTCAAATTTGTCAGGCTATCTACCGCGAAACTCGACCAAACGTCAAGGCAAAAACAAGGCAGAAAAAGCTAGTATTTAGTTAAATCGATAATGAACATGAACCCTATTACTCAACATACGACTGACACTGTAGTGCCACTCAAACTAGACCTCGGTTGCGGCAAGTACCCAAAGCTCGGATTCTTGGGCGTCGATAGCGGGCCAACCTCTGGGGCTCAGATCAAACAAGATGTGATGGAATATCTTGGCTCTCTCGATGAAGGCACAGTGAGCGAAGTTCACGCCAGCCATTTTTTAGAGCACTTTGAACCC
>JAYWIG010000031.1:0-5033 GCA_043789035.1 Betaproteobacteria bacterium | reverse complement strand
GGCACGTTCACGAAGCGCTTGGGCTACTAATAGCGATTCTGGCCTAAATTCGGTCTCTAAAATTCTTGAATCATTTCGACCTGCGCGCGAGCCTTCAGGCGGCTTGACGCCCGGCTGATATTTGCCGGTGAGTACGCCTCGTGCTATCGGGCTGTAAGGCACAACCGCTAATCCATATTCATCGCAGGCTGGCAAGATCTCAACTTCTGGCATGCGGTTAAGCAGGTTATAGTAAGGCTGGCAAACTACCGGTTGCGGCACGTTTAACTTCCGGGCCATTTCAACAACCTGCGCAATGCGCCATCCTCGAAAATTTGACAAGCCCCAGGTGCGAATCTTGCCTTGGGCAATTAAGTCACCCATGACTCTTACCGGCTCTTCGATATCCATCCCTGGGTTATCTCTGTGCATGTAATACACATCTAAGTAATCGGTATCTAATCGCTTTAAGCTACCTTCAACTGCCCTCATCATCCATGATCTTGAATAGCCTGCTTCGTTGGGTAAGTCGCTCATTTTGTTGCCAAGCTTAGACGCGAGTACAAACCGATTACGTTGGCCCTTCAGTATCGGTCCTAACATCGACTCTGAAGCCCCTTTGGTATACACATCTGCCGTATCAATAAAATTGACGTCATGATCAATTGCCGCTGTAACGATGCTTGCTGCTTCGGTCGCATTGGTTTGATCGCCAAACATCATGGTGCCTAAACAAAGACGGGAAACTTGGAGACCACTAGTGCCAAGCTTGACATAGTTTTTCATGTGAAATGCTTTCTTGAAGATGCTTACGCGTGACCGGCTATTCAAGCACAAATTACAATCTAGCTATTACATGAAAAATTGAAAGTTATGAGCCCATCCCATTGTCCGGAAGTATTGATCGAAGTTACCCGTGGTAGCAAAGGCAATGAGCACATCGAAAATATTCATTACGGCAGTGTTGCTGTAGTCGATCCGACAGGCAAATTGTTGCACTATGCTGGAGACCCAGATTGGATGACTTTTAGCCGCTCGACGATTAAACCGTTCCAAGCAACGCCGTTTATTACCGACGGAGGAATGGCTGAATTCAAACTCAGTTTAGAAGAGGTGGCGTTGCTATGCGCAAGCCATAGCGGCGAAGCGTTTCACTTAAGAGGTGTAGAAAGTATTTTGCAAAAGGCAGGCGCAAGTGCGTCACAACTGAAATGTGGTTGTCATACGCCTATGATGTTTTCGACCTTAAACAAGACACCGCCGCCTGATGCGCAGTGGAATGCGATACATAACAATTGTTCGGGTAAGCATGCGGGGTTCTTAGCATGGTGCAATTTAAACGACAAGCTTACAGAAACTTATCTTGAATATGAACACCCTTTGCAGCACGCCATTCGGCGTTCGCTATCGATTTGGTGTAATGAAAAAGTAGAGAACTTTTTGGTCGGTACCGATGGTTGTTCGGCTCCCAACTACGCATTGCCGTTAAAGAGCTTAGCAACGGGATACGCTCGATTAGCGTCGACCAAAGGAGGCGGCACCGCTAAAACTCTGTTCGATGCAATGACGATCCACCCTGAGTATGTTTCGGGTACCGGTCGACATGACTTGGCGTTTATGAAAGCGGGAGTAAAAGAAAATCACCCCGACTGGGTTGCCAAGATTGGTGCCGATGGTGTTCAGCTAATCGGCATTCGTTCTGCCGGTTTGGGTATTGCCGTGAAAGTGGTTGACGGCAATCAGCGTGCGGTGATTGCAGCGACAGTTGAAGTGTTGAGGCAGCTTGGCGTTCTCGACAATATCGAGAGTTCGCCATTGGCAGATTGGGCATCTCCCAAAATTACGAATGTCATGGGTACCGAGACGGGTAGGGTGCGGGCAGCCTTTTCGCTAAAAAAAGCGTCATAAGATAGGCTGTAAAATGTAAATCTTATGAAATCTATCCCTCAAGCCGCGGTTGATATTGCTCAAGAGCACCTGAACGATGTTCTTTGCCTTGCGATTGAACATCATCCAGATGCAGGTGCGTTAGTCGTGGCTGATAGTCAATGCGAGCTAGCAGTTACTTTGGCGAAGGCTTATCGTCAATGCTTGCCCGAAGCGACTTTCATGGATTTCGAGGATGTGTCTGCATCTGATATTCTCGCCGCGATTGATTTGTTGAGCCCTAATGATTTAGTGGTGTTGATTCAATCAACCAGCTTTCGCCTAGAAGCATTCCGTATTCGAATCGAATTGTTTAAGCGCTCCCTTAAAGTGATTGAGCATCCGCATTTATCGCGCATGCCGGGAGAAGAGTCGCGTAGATACATCGATGCACTCGCCTACGATCCGACTTACTATCGAAGTATTGGTCATGCATTGAAAGCACGTATTGATAAAGCCAAGGTTGCGGTTGTTGATAGTGGTGGTGAGCAGCTAACCTTCGCCGGTGGCTTAGAAGCCGCCAAGATTAATATTGGCGATTATCGCGGCATGCAAAATGTTGGGGGGCAATTTCCGATTGGGGAAGTGTTTACTGAAGCCCTTGATCTTGAAGCTGTGAACGGTCGCGTGCGCATTTTTGTATTTGGCGATAGCTCTTTCTCGGTGAATAAACCGGCGCAACCGATTACGCTCACGATTGAAAGTGGGCGAGTTACCCAAGTTTCAGATTCCACCCCAGAATTCGATAAGGTGCTCGCCAATATTCGTGAGGATGAGGGCGAAGTCTGGTTGCGAGAACTTGGTTTCGGAATGAATCGCGCTTTGAGCAAAGATCGCTCTGTGAGTGATATTGGTACCTTTGAGCGCATGTGCGGAATTCACCTATCGTTAGGTGCTAAACACGGGCTTTACAACAAACCACAAATTCGCCGTGCCACTGCGCGTCATCATGTTGACGTGTTTGCAGTCACCGAGAATGTTTACCTAGATGACTTTCCTGTTTATAACAATGGAGCGTGGCACCCTTGATGCAGCTTGAATGCCGATGCGGGGTTGATACTCATGCCCATGTAATTCCTGAGAATTTCCCAAGCTACCTAGGTTCGTTAATACCAGCTGATTGGCCTTCGATGGCCCCGGCCCATGAATGTCATCGCAACGTGATGATCTCAGGCAAGATATATCGAACAGTGTCTGATCGCTGTTGGGATACTGGTCGACGTTTGAGTGACTTCGAAGAGATGGGTATTGAGTTACAAGCGATTTCACCCATGCCCGAGTTGCTCTCATATTGGATGTCACCAAATGACGGCGCTCAACTCATCCGCTATTTGAACGAACAAATTGCGGAAATGGTTGGCCAATCGCAAGGCCGAATGGTGGGGCTTGGTGCAGTGCCAATGCAGGACATGGATTTAGCGTTGCGGGAGTTACGTTACATCAAAGAAACTCTTGGCTTTGCCGGCGTTGAAATCGGTAGCAACGTGAACGGTGTTGCCATTGGCGACCCTCGTTTCGATGTATTTTTCGAAGCTTGTGAGGCGCTGGGCGCTGCAGTGTTCGTGCATGCCTTGCGTCCTACAGGCATGGATAGATTGGTAGGGCCACCACCCTTGCAGCAAGTCCTAGCTTACCCAAGCGATGTTGGTTTAGCGGCAGCTTCGGTACTCACCACAAACTTAATCGTTCGACGGCCTAAATTACGCATCGCATTTAGCCATGGTGGCGGTACTTTGAGTTCTTTGCTTCCTCGTTTAGAAAAAGCAGTGTCCGTGTTTCCCGCGTTAAAAGACAAGCTCATTGAGTCGCCCACTGAACAAGCCCGAAGGCTTTTCTACGATACTTTAGTGTTCGATGCGCCAACCTTGCAACATTTAGTTGCTAAGTTTGGCGCAACTCAACTAATGATTGGTACCGACTATCCTTTTGGTTTTCATGATCACTCACCGATTGCATCAATTGAACAAGCTGGGTTTGATAACCCCACGAACCAGTTGCTGATACATGCGAATGCAAAAAGATTTCTAGGCAGTTAAATTGCTTTTAGTCGAGCGTGATGTTTTGCGCTTTCGCGATTCGGCTAAATACCGCGGCATCTCGGCGGACTAAGCTTGCCATCTCATCGCGGCTCAGGCCAAGAGGCTCAACATTCAACTCCTTGATTTTGGCTAAGACGCCAGGGTCTCGGCTTGCTTCAAGCATGGCGTTGTGGAACCTAGTTACGATGTTGGCCGGCATCGAAGCAGGAGCCCAAATGCCGTGCCATGACATGACGGTTAAGTTAGGAATCGACTCAGCCAAGGTGGGTACATTGGGTAAAGAGGGGTGACGAGTTGCGCCGGAATAAGCAATCGCTTTGGCGCGGCCGCTCGTAATCATCGGTACACCGGTTGCAATCGGCTCCATGAGCGTATCGATCTGGCCGCCAATCAAGTCGCTCATCGGGTTGGTGCGATAAGGCACGTGCGTCATGTCAATTTTCGATTCCTCCTTAAACCACTCGACGATCAAGTGAGATGGGCTGCCCGCGCCATAAGACCCGTGGCTGATGGTGCCTGGCTTTGCTTTGGCAGCATCGATCAGCTCTTTAGGCGTGTTGGGTGCGAATTTGTTTGGTGCCATTAAGACAAGGCCTTGACGCATCGTGGTTGCAACCGGTATCAGATCTTTGTCCGGGTTGTAGGGCAACTTGGTGTACAGATACGGATTTAGTGTGAATGCAGTGGATAGCGCGTAGAGGAAGGTGTAGCCATCGCCGGGGGCCTTTGCGACAAGATCGGTTGCTAAATTGGTGGCCGCGCCGGGTTTGTTATCAATAATGATCGGTGTGTTTAGTCGCTTAGAAACATAGTCGCCATACATGCGGGCAAAAATGTCAGGCGCAGTGCCAGGAGGAAAGCCCACGACGAGGCGAATAGGTTTGGTCGGCCAATCGGCTGTTTGCGCAACCGCTAAATTATTGGCTAACGGGCTAAGCATTAAAGTAGTAGTGGCTATGGCGGCCAATAGTTTCAAACGTGTTCTCACAGGGTCTCCTAATATTTAGTTATAGCGACTGAAGTTTAAAGCACTTTTTAGGAGCTTAATATTCGGCCATAAACGGCATGATAATGTGGTAACCAGATCTT
>JAYWIG010000030.1:0-19669 GCA_043789035.1 Betaproteobacteria bacterium | reverse complement strand
TTGCACTTGCTGAACGCAGTGCCCAACTTCGATGGCAGAACTAGTCGACATGCGGATGGCTTCGCGAATTTCATTTTGCGATTGTGCCAAGGCAGTTGCAGTGTCATAGCCGTAGTCGGCCCAAGCTTTTAACAGCGCTGGCACAGGCTCTGTCGATGGGTTTACCTGAGGGTCGAATTCGGCAACTGGCTTAATGGACTCTGGCTTAATCGTACCGTTTTTTACTGTCACCTCTGACTGCGCTGGCGCCGCGACTGAGGTTTTCCCGTTATTCGTTTGTTGAATAAACTTTGGCGATAGCACCTCTGCATACATGAAGATAATCGACAGTAATAACGTACCCGCACAAAGCGCAATTGCCCACCCCGGTGCAAAGCCGATAGTAACCATTGCTGGCATGCAGAGCGCAAGAATGATGCGGCTCAGGCGAGGGCTATGCCAAATGCGTTTGAGTAGTATCTTCATTATTCAGAATAGGTAGGCAGTTGATGAGAAAGATTAGAAATTCCGTAGCGCTGAAGGCAGGCTTCAAGCTTGTGTAAGCCTGTAAATATGCACTTACCGCGTAAGCGCAGTAGATCTTGCAAAGTTGCATAGTCGAGCGAAGAAATGGCTTGGCAGTCAACAACAATTGCAGGCTCATCAGAGCTGATATGGTCTTCTGAACCATAGCGCAGTACGAGATCGCGCAAAACCTCAGGCGCATCAGTGCTGGATAGCTCGAATCGAACAGTATTCATTCCTCTAACCTCTGTTGACTTAAAAATGTGCAACCTTTTTGGATTTGTTGTCCCACCTATTCGGAATGAGTGTGCCTGCCCAATTTATTGGCTTCAACGTTTCTTTAGTTCAGATAGGACGTGCGTGTGTGTTTCTCGGATAGACGGTGCAACTGCCTTTGCGCTTTGTTTCTCACGCTACAATGGAACGCTTGGGCCGTTAGCTCAGTTGGTTAGAGCAGAGGACTCATAATCCTTTGGTCGGGGGTTCAAGTCCCTCACGGCCTACCATCATTTACGCCAACCATTAAATGGTTGGCGTTTTTTTGGAATTTTGCAGGTAGCTAAACACAAGGTACGTTCTGTGCTGCTTTCGCGATGACACGGCTAACTGGCCAATTGTGAAATTTGTCAATTTGCCATGGCCGTTGGTCTTAGTTTAGTAACCATTTGTCGCGTAAAAGCCATAATAAACAGACGTTAACGTAGTTTTTATTATCTTTAACATGAACTCTTTAAGCTTTAACTTTACACTGTCGCTTGGGTAAGAATTTGTCCGGCATGGCAGAAAAGACGAAGACTCGTTTCGTTCAAAACTCTCAAGTCGTTCAAAAAAACGAATGAAATCTTAGGGTTCTCAATGAACAAACCACTGTCTTTAAAGCACTTAAGCAAGCCTGCAACGATTACAACGTCCAGAAACTCAACAAAGCCGCGCACTCAATACTTGAACTTAGAGGCTAGGATTTTGTTCGATGCGGCCGGTGTAGCCGCAGCTGAAATGCAATTTGACGACGCTTCACGACTCCCGGAGGCGCAAAAAGCAGCTCTCGCATTATCTAAACAAACTGAGGAAGTATTGACCGGGCAAGTACGTATCGCCGCGGAAGGTATTTCGCTTGGCACGCCTGCGGCGGGACAAACAGTGGTGATTATTGATTCGCGGGTTACCGACTATCAAAGCCTTTTGCAGGGCATAAATGCAAACGTCGTTGTTAGAGTTATTCAAGCTAATGAGGACGGAATTAAGGTGATTGGCCAAGTACTTGGAAGCACAGGTAATGTATCTAGTTTGCAAATCATTAGTCACGGTCAAAGTGGGTTGCTGTCGTTAGGAAGTAGCATCCTTGACAACGATTCGTTTAGCAATAAAAACGTTGTGTCCGAGTTGAGCGGTTGGCAGATTAGCCTAAGCAACCATGCGGACATCTTGCTCTTGGGTTGCGACGTTGCACAGGGCGCAAAAGGTCAAGATTTTGTACAAAAACTCGCCGATGTCACACGGGCGGATATTTCCGCATCGGTCGATGACACAGGTGCTGCAAAACTCGGCGGCAATTGGCAGCTTGAATATACTTTGGGTGATGTTGAAAGTCGGCTGGCCCTGAGTGAAGCTACCTTGTTGGCTTATGCTCATTTACTACCCGCGACACCCTCAACTGTGTTGACTGTAGATGCTGCACCGCTTATCGGTAGCACAAACAACAATGGGTCAGTCACGTTTTCGAACACGGGCACAGTTGGGTATGCCCCGTATGTAACATTGGCGTTTGATGCGACCGGGAAAGATCCAAGCAACACCACACCTACACCCATCGAAGGCGTCTCGTATGTTGCTGGTAGCGCCACCTATCTTGGAGCAGCAGTGCCGCTTGAAGTTATTTTGACTTTTGCTGGTGGCACAGCATCGAGCCCACAGGTTACCGATGCAGCTGGTACTCCGATTGTGTTTAACCTATCTGACTATGCAGGCATGACAAATGGTGATCAGTTAGTGATTTTGAAATTTCCTTTAGGAAGTTTTGTTAATGGCCAACCTGATGCAAAGATTGACTTTAAATACAACGTTGGTGCTAACGCAGATTCTGCCAACGCGCTCACCGAGGGCGGTCAGGCCATAGCCGCTCAACTGAATATTGTGTCATCTGGTTTCTTTCAGTATGGCAGTACGCCGACCGGTGCTGGGGGGCCGGTCAAGCAGGTAACTAACACAGTGGCGACGGCAAGCCCGAGTTGGTTTACCAGTGAGTACCGCAATACCTCTCGTGAAAACGAACAGGTGCCTGGCGCCAATGACAAACAATTATTTCAGGCACTGTTGAACATTGCACCCGGTCAAACGGTTATTAGCAGCGCTGCGCAGAGCTTTATGTCAGTGCTGTCTATACCGCCAAACATAACCTTTGAAATCGCCGATATAAAGCTTCGCAGTGGGACTTCAACCACGGGAGCCGATATTGCTGGTACGACTTATGCAGTTGTTGATAAAGTAACTGGCAACCCGGCAACACAAGATCCAACGACACGAATTTGGTCTAGTCCCAATGGCGTTGAAATTCGGGCAACGGCACCGATAGGTAGTTACACAAATAATCTGACATTAAATGTTGAATACTACGTACCGCGCGACATTATTAGCCCGACAACGGGTGCCGATGTGCTGCAATCATTTGATGCTAGAAACACTGGTTTAGTGCGATTTGCAGATGCCGATGATGCCCAGAATCAACCTTTTTCTGTCGACCCTTCCCCATTATTTATTAACTACCAAACGATTCAAATCCAAAAAACCGTAAGCGGCGAAACGACCGATATTCTTGATCCAGCGAACCCCAATGGCGTTCGATCTGGGGACGTGTTGACTTACACCCTGAATTTGCAAGTCGGTGATTATTACGGCCTTCGCAATGTTTTAGTCACTGATGTTTTGCCAGACGGCTTAGACTTTAACGCTAACACCGCCAACATAACGATCACCGCCAACGGTGTGAGTCGTAGCGGACTTGTCCCCGTGATTATTAGCAATAACACTTCTTCTGTCGTCATTAACACCCAAGGCGGCTCAACTGCCACCGTCGGCGGCAATGGTAAATGGGTTTTGCAATTTGACGTGAGCGCATTCATTGCCTCGAGTGGATTAGTAACCAGCGTACCTGCGGGTGCGAATACAAGTGATTTGTTGGGTGATGCCTTTGCAGACACCAACAACACAAGTTTAACCACTGGCACAATTACGTACACGGCGACTGTTCGAGATCAATTTCGTGTTGCTGCTAATGGCAATCCAATATCTGGTGCCAAGCTTAACGAAAATGATGTACTTTCAAATACGGTTTATATATCGGGAAGTTTGCTGCGAAACACTGGCACCTTGGCTGCACCCGCCATCACAGATACAAACACGATTAACTCGGATACCTCTGCCGCTACCACCACCATTAAAGACGGAAATTTGCTCCTCGAGGTGTATGCCATCAATGGGGTACGCGTAGACCATCCAAGCATCTCGAAAAATGCTGACGGTCGCCCGATCATTTCGCCAGGTGATAACGTTACATATCGCCTTCGGTATGACTTAACGCAAGGCGATTACACCGATTTAAAGCTAACAACCTACCTACCTGATCCAGTTTTTTCTGCCACGGATGCTGATGCAAACGGCGTAACTGATCCAACAGGTACAGCGCCAGGAGGTAGTGGTTTTAGCAAAGCCAATGACACCGTTTCAGTGACCGGGCCTTCTGCCAATTGGGCCCAAGCTGGCAAATACACCATCATAAGCGATGCCAATAGTACGGCACCCTTAACCACTGCGGGTGTTGCTGGTGTTGCTAGCCCTGCAGCGAACACCGCTTATGCGAACAATGCGATCAATATTCAAACAGTCGACAATAAAATTACGTTCTCGTTGGCAACGACGGATGTAGCTTCTAACCCAGGTGGGACGCCAAATTCTCAAAATGCTGCCACAGCGCACAAGGTTGATCTTCTTTTTACGGTCAGAGCAAAGGATGAAAGTTTTGCGCAAGACTTGATTCTTTCCGCGCAGGGTAACGAGGTGAGCCAGCGTTCGGTGAATGGTGGGGTTTCAACCATAACACCATTACCGGATAACCGCGTGCTGCCAGTAGTACTAGGCGAACCTCGAATTAAAGTTAGTTTAGGCGTACTCGCAACGGGCAGCACTAATCAGGCAGGTGTGGTGGTAGTTGCAGGCGGACTTGTAGCGGGTGCTAACTCTGGATTGGGAGTTGTCAATGCCGCTGGCACCTCAGGTGCACCATTCACTGGAGTCGTTGCTAGGGCAGCACAAGTCGATAGCAACATCACAAATATTGACGCTAACGATACCGTTCGTTTTGGTTTTGCGATTGAGAACTCTGGATCGTCGGACGCCTACAATGTCCGAACTCAGGCTATCGTACCTCCACTTGGCTTCAAGTTCTCAAGCAATACCACCGACATTCGGGACGCTGGAAACAACTTTCAAATTCGACGCGGTGATGGAACCCTGCTTGTAGAGAACCAGGACTACACGGTTGCTGGTAATGTGGTGACATTTATTGATCGAGATTTGAACAGCGATGGCTTGGTCGATACCTTTTTTGAAATAAGCAAGGTTGCAGGGGTCACCCGTACCGATGGTAAAAATGTAGTAGTTATCACATTCGATACCGTCGTGGATAACTCGACGGCATCATTGGCCTATGCTGGAGCTACTACAACGGCAAGCGCCGGTGTAGACCGCGCTACTGGCGTAGTTAGCCTGTCAGGTAACAATTATCTGACCATTCCCGTGACCAATACTGCTACAGCAGAAAATGCCAAAGCACAAGCAGATATACGCTGGCAGGGCGACAATACAGATGGCGATAGAACTGCAACAGCTGATGACACAACACAGACAGGTGATGGCGCCAGCAGTACTCAGTTAGTTATTGGAGAGCGCGGATATTTCGACATAAAAATCACGATTCCAGAGGGGCAGACTCAGGCTTTATTTACCGATGTGAATTTACCTGCGGGTCTGCGTTTGGACTCAAGCTATAACGGCGGCGCAGGCTATGAAATCATCTCAACAGTTGCGGGTGTGGGTGTCAATGGCGTTGGGGTAAATGGCCAGCTCGATGCAAATTTTGGAGGCGTCATTGCCAATTCAACGGCCAGCTCAGCTAATATCAGCGGTATAGGTGGTACCCTTGGTAATGCAGGTGTGGGTGCGAGGATTAGCCTTGGCAATGTGACAAACCCAAGCACCGTCAGTACTAACGATGCGGCGAATAATAGTTTTGTGGTTCGCGTTCGCGTCATTGCAGATAACCAGTTAAATAATCAACAAAGCGTTGGTCAAAATTCGACCTCAGCAACCCGCTACAACGAAGGTGTGAACATTACAACCGGTGCTGGCGGTAGCGTTACAAGCGTTGTCAACGGCAACACCGCCAATGATCCATTGGTAAGCTATGCAGAGCCAACTGTAACAACTGTAACCACAGTAACGGCCTATGACGTGGACACCATCACGCCAGGGCCACAAGCAGGTACCAGTGTTGATCAATTCAATATTGTTGAATACACCATTCGCTTGACGAACCCGGGTTCGATTGCAGCGTTCGATCTCCAGTTGAACGATGTTTTCCCTACTTATTTGCAAAACGATGCCACCTTGCAAATCGCCGGTATAACCTCCAGTAATGCAGCCGTCAATGGCGTGGCAACCGCCTTGACGAGCACTGATTTTTTACTAAATCCTGCGACGCGGACTTTGAACTTTGCAACTGCTAGCAATATCGATTTATTTGCTAGTGGTTTTATTGAAATTAAAGTGCGCGCAACGGTTAACGGCACAGCCGCCGGTGTTACTTCGTTTACAAATAATTCAGAAACAACTTGGACGAGTATCAATGACGTGGGCTCTGCCACCACGGCAGGTGAAAGAAGCGGTACTTTTGGCGGCCCGTTAGTGGCCAACGGTACAACAACGGTTGACGATGGAGCTGGCGCTTCTTCCGCGACCTCTGCAGATCAAACGTTGACCACTAACGGGCTAAACAATTACCTTAGTGCCTCCTCTGCCATCATTCCTGTCATAGCATTGCAACCTACCCTGTCGCGAATTGGGGGGTTGAGCGATACCAGCCCGCTGTCCAATAACAACGCAGGTGGTGATACCAAAGATGGTTCCCCATCAGCTGGCACACCGCAGGCTATGGTTGTGGGAGAGGTGGTTCGTTTTCGAATGGTGACTCGCGTGCCCGCAGGATCAATCAATGATGTCGCTTTGCAGCCCACGCTGCCTCCCGGTTACACCTATTTAAATGACAACAACGCAAAAGTAGCATTTGTGTCCGATACGGCAATGATTTCATCGAGACTGAGCGGCTCGGGGCTTGCCAAGGCCGACGGTAGCGCTGGTACTGGGCCACTGACTGGAGGCGACGCCTCGATCTATGGAAGCATTCAAAATAACATAACCACTATCAACTTTTCTTCATCTGATCCGCGTGCTGTGAATGCAGCACCGACCTTTTTGCTGGGTGCAAGTAATGTTGTGATCTCAGGAAATGGATCGAGTAGCGCACCGCAGTTTTTGTTAGGCAACCTATCCAATACGGATAATGACCCAGACGCTGAATATGTCGTAATCGAGTTCAACGCTGTGGTTAGTAATGTTTCGGCTAATCAGCAAGGAACAAACCTAGACACAAGTTTCGTCGTTCGACAAAACGCCACAACGAGTAACGACCAGCTCGGAAATGCCAGCAACAGTACCCGAGATCGCATTGCTGAAGCATTTATTGCTAACGTGAATAAACAAATTGTCGATTTCACAGCACCTACGCAAGGCAACCCAAATACAAACGTGACACTGACCGATAGTTTTTCGAATACAGGCGCAGCGTCGGCCTATGACGTGAGCTTGGTTGATCCTGGTTTTTCTGCTGGTTCAAACGCAAGCTTTATTAGCATAACCGTAGGTTCAACCACTTACAACTCAATCGCCAGCGCAGGATTAGCAGGCATTGCAGTATCCGCAAACGCCAACGGTTTTAATGTCTTAGTGCCAATACTGGCTGTGGGTGAGGCAGTGACTTTGCGTTATAGCAGCGATGTTTCAGCAAGTACCTCGCAGGCAAGTGATGCTTCGACTAAAGCAACCGTCAGTTTTTCCAGTTCACCAGGTACTACGCAAACCTTCGCTGAATCAACCAATGGATCGACAGGCTCTGCAAATGGAGAACGAAATGGTAGCGGTGCCGGTTTGCCAGCCTCAGCGATACCTGTAGCAGATACCAGTGGTGCTTTGAACAATTATGGCGCGAGCGATACGGTTGGCTTCGGCGTAATGAGTGGTACTTTATGGAACGACACTGGCGTGACAGGCAGTATGGCGACGACATCGGCTAACAACACGATTGATATCGGCGAGCAGCGTTTGGATGGCGTCACAGTAACGCTAGTATGGGCTGGGCCAGATGGTAACTACGCAACTACATCCGATAACCGCACTCTAACCACAACTACAAACGCAGCCGGCCAATATAGTTTTGGTGCGCTGCCTGCGGGTAACTATCGCATTTCCACCGGCACTTCAGTTACCGGCGTCTCGCTGACCGATGCAGCTGTCAATGGCGACATTGACACACTGGCTATGCGGTTTGACCGAGATGGTGGAACTCTGGGTTTAATTGATGTAGTTTTAGCAGACGGTGTCGGTCAAGCAACTCGAGACTTTGGGTTTGTAGAAACCAATGATGCGCCAACGATTCCTACTTCTCCATCGACCTACGGCACCGTTAACGACAACGCGGTTAAAGTCATTAATGCAGTAACGTTTGCTGACGTAGATGGTAATAGTTCTGTAGTAGAGACAGTGAGTATTCGGGCTGTAAATAGTCAAGGAAGCCTGAGCGCGACCAGTGGTAGTGGCGTTACGGTCAGCGGCAGTGGAACAGGATTAATGACCTTACGCGGTACTCTCACTGACATTAATGCATTTATTGCAGCTAGCGGCGTAAGTTTCACGCCCGTTTCAGTTTTAGCACCAACCGCTGAAATCATTCGCATCACGATTAACGATGAAGGTTCTAGAGGCGATTTCAACGCCAATGGAATACCGAATGACACCGGTGGCGTTGGGTCGCCCGATGCCCGAACTGCGTCTGTCGATGTCGGCCTAACTATTGTTCCGCCTAATAGCGCACCGCTGGTAAGCATCGGCACTATCACCCCAACCGCAGTTAATAGCAGTAGTCAAGTTGTTGCAGTCGAAGACACCTCGTTACTTTTTACCGGCGTTAACGCCATTCGCATTTCGGATGTAAATGATGCAGGTACACCTATTGCGGTGACGTTGACTGTGCCAGCTGGGATTGGTACTTTAAATATCACACCCACTGTGGGCACCAGTATCACGAGCGGTGCCGCCGGCACCAACACGTTCACAATCACTGGCACCTTAGCCAACGTCAACGCAACCTTAGCAAGCCTTGGGTTCACACCAACGCAAGATGCCAACTCCGCTGGTACACCGACGACTCTCACGGTATTAGTGGCCGACTCTGGTAATGGAGGTTATGGGGGAACGCTAAATAATGCCGCTTCAAATCAGGTGATTAGGTTACCGATCACACCGGTGAACGATGCGCCAGCATTTTCCAGCACCGCGCTTAGTAGCCTGCCAGCAGTGAGCGAGGACACCACTTCCGGAGTGGTAACGATCGCTACCGCATTTCCTGGTTACAGCGATGTGCGTGATGCAGGTAAACCCAATGGCTCGGATAATCGAGTGGGCGTGGTGTTGATTAATAATGTCAGCACACCAGCGCAGGGTGAATGGCAATACCTTGTTGGTACTGTTTGGACGAACGTGCCTCGTAGCCTTAACGCTACCAATGCGCTTTATTTACCTGATGCTACTCAGATTCGCTTTGTACCGGCGAATAATTTCAATGGTACTCCGGGTGTTTTAACTGCGCGATTGGTTGAAGACGATCAAGCAGCATCTGCATCCACTCAACCAGATTTGCCAGCGAATGTCACTGGTTCCACTTTTGGTTTAACCAGCACCATTCGCACTGGCATTGATTTATCAGCCGGGGTGGGTGGTATTTCACGTATTTCGGGCAATACACGAGATCTCGGCATTGTCATCAACCCAATTAACGATCCGCCCACCGTGACAGGCCCCGGCAATTCGGTCGCGGCAGGCCTTGCTAATGGCGATGCGCCAGTAACCTTTACTGGGTCGAACTCCATAGTCATTGCTGACCCGTCAGACTTTCCTGCCGGAAATGGCCCGGTGGTACGGGTTACCTTGACACCAACCGATAACGGCCGACTTTATATGCAATCCCTTATTCCTGGGGTAACGCAAATTTCTGGCCCGGCGGTGGGTAGCTTACCTAACTCGGTGGGCGTTCCAATTGTTCTTGAAGGCACGATTGCCGACATCAATGCGGCCCTGCAACAGCTGCGCTATCAAAATGCACCTTTCTATAATGGGTTAGATACGTTTACAGTCAAAGTCGATGACAAGGCAAACGGCGGTCCCGGGCCTCTCGCCGCGACAACAACAGTTAATATCAATAACGCACCCTTAAATGATAGACCTGTCGTAAACGGTCCGGAAGCACCATTATTTGACCCCTTGCTGCCAGGCATGATGACTTCGCCCCGCACGGTACAAGAGCTGTTTGGTCAACGCTTCACTGACCCGCGCGATGCGCCAACGAACAATGGCGGAGATGTGTTCGCCGGTGTGGCGGTGATTAGTACGCCTCCAGCCCTGCAAGGCGTTTATCAGTATTCGACCGATGCAGGAGCAACCTGGAAAGATATAGCCCCCGGCACTACTGCCACCAATGCTGTGGTGCTAGCTCCGACGGCGCAAATCAGGTTTATCTCTAACGCCGCCTACATTGGTCCCACCGACCCCTTGAAGGCCGTGTTAATTGAAACGGATCAAAACGCCCCTAAATTAGGGGATCTACTCAGCCGAGCCACGGTACCTCTCGACAACGCTTCGTCGATTGTGCCGCCAACGGGAACCATTCTTAATTTATCAAATTTAGAATCCATCGAGGCATCGACGACGGCCAACGGTATCGGTCGAAGCAGGTTTTCGAGTTTATCTCGCCCGATGGAGATTACAGTTCGTATTGACCCACCCGCCAGTAGCCCAGCACCAACGATTCCGTTACAGGCATTCGTTCCCGCTGGAATCCCGGCACAACTTAGCCCTGTGAATTTACAAGGTGTAGGCTCAGTAGTTGCACAATTTCAACAACTAGCTTTTGAGCAAGATAGGCGCTCGAACGCCTTGTTCAACCAAGGTCTAGGCAACTCTGGTCTTCAGCCGAATTGGCTAGCTGCGGAAGGGGTACCCGGCATAGATCCGTTCGCCGAGTCGCTTAAGCCGATTTTGGTGTCGCCTACTGCGATCACTTTACTACCCGACCCTGATAAAAATGCCGCAAATAATAGCGACGCGAACAGAGGTAAAAAAGTGAAGAGTGAAACGCAAGAAATTGACGATTGCGTCAAGCCACGCGTGGTTGCAAAACCAAGAGTCGTTAACCCGACGCCAAGATTTGCACCCGGTACAGAAGCATCAAAACGATTTAGCGACCAAGTGAAGAGAGCAAGGGTACGTTCACGTTGTTGAAATTGATAAATAAAAGTAAAAACTCATTCAAAATCTAGCCTAGGAAGAAACATGAAATCAACTATCACTATAACGCCATCCGCATTGCGCCTAATTCCAACCGTCGCTATAACTTGCCTAGCGTTTAGTTTGGCTGCCTGCGGCACTGTGAAGCCAGAGGCGTTTACACCAAAGGTTAAGCAAGATCGTGTTGCTTCAGACATGGTCAAGATGTATGAGGATCAAGAGACAATTACCAAACCGTTGTCTTTTGAAGATACTGCAGCTCGTGCGCTGAAGTACAACTTAGACTATCGGTTAAAGTTGGCTGAGCAAGCCTTGGCTATGAATATGCTCGATGTTGCTCGCTATGACATGCTGCCGAAAATGCTGGTTGGCACAGGCTGGTCGACTCGAAATAATGACGCAGGTGGTACGTCGGTAGGAATTGTTTCTGGGGTGCAAACGCTGTCACCATCCACATCGAGCGAACGTTCTCACACTTCAGCAAACGCAGAGTTAAGTTGGAGCATTCTCGATTTCGGAATGTCGTACTATCGCTCACAACAGCGAGCAGATTCCTATCTGATTGCAGATGAGCGTCGACGCAAGGTGATTCAGAATATTATGCAAGATGTGCGCATCGCTTATTGGCGAGCGTTGGGCGCCCAACGCATGATGCCGCGCTTAGACGTACTTCTGGCACGAGCAGAGGCGGCATTGGCAAAGTCTCGCCAAATTGAAGAGCAAAGGCTCATGCCACCACCAACGGTACTGGCCTATCAACGTTCACTAATCGACGCTACAACCTTGCTGCTTCAGCGTCGAAAAGAGCTCGAGCAGGCCCGCTCAGAGCTCATTGCATTAATGAATCTGACACCGGGTACTAAATTTGAATTGGCCGATACTAGCAATGACCCGTTACCCGCGCTTCCGACCAACATTGATGAATTGGAGCGCTTGGCGATGGAAATGCGACCAGAAGTTAATGAAGAAGCTTATCGAAAGCGCGTAACACTGAACGATCTTAAAGTTGCACAGCTCTCCATGTTTCCAAACCTGTCTGCATCGGTTGGCTTCAGCCAAGACTCGAACAAGTATTTATACAATAGCAACTGGATCGAGTCTGGGCTCCGATTATCGTGGAACCTATTGAAAATACCGCAATGGCCGGCACTTAAACGGGCCATTGGAAATCAGGCCACTGTGGACGACTTACGTCGCTACGCATCCGGTATGGCGGTGTTAACTCAGGTGCGGATTGGTGTGCAAAACTATGGCCTGTCCCGTATTGAATATTTAATGTCTGAACAGTCAGCTAATGTGGATAGTCGTCTTTTAACTTACACCCGTTCAGCTGTAAAGGCGAACACTGAGGGCGAATTGGAATTGATTCGTGCCGAATCGCGAGCACTTCTGACAGAGTATCAAAAGTCTGCTGCCTATGCACAAGCCCAAGCCGCGTGGGGCCGAATGTACAACTCAATCGGGCTCGATGTTTTGCCGAGCGCGCTTGAGAACACAAGTGTTGATGGTTTGTCCAAAGCGATTAAAGCAACCACTGATGAGTGGCAAAAAGTAACATTTAAATTTGCACCACCACGGGTAGATGCATTGCCAGAGGTAAAACTCGTCAGCTTTGGAGGTGATCCTGCGCTTATGGCCGATGCTGCGACTAGGACGCTTAAACGTAACGGTATCAATGCAGATTCTAAAATTGTTAATCCTTGGACATTAGAGTTGACTTGGTCACCTGGTAGTTCAGAATCATCGGGTACAAGCATTGCTCGCGTCGACGTTAAGCTTTCCAATCCAATGGGTCAAGCCGTTTTGCAACGTTCGCAGATGGTCACAGTTGGGGAACGCACTGATGCGGTTTTGCGGGCAGCCGTGGCCTCTGTATTGGACTCGGAAGCTTCAGCTTTACTTGCCGCGTTTAAACCGGTTCAAGTTGGTCTGCAGACAAAGTAAGTTGAATTTATCGCGCTATTCTGAAAAGCGCGATAATTGCATATGAGACTAAAATTATCTTTTCTAAGCGCTGGGCTTGTAGCCTCACTTGTGGCGATACCTGCTTTCTCGCAAGTGGCGCAAACTGTACCAACAGTACTCGCAATTAACCCAGTAACTTCCGCCAACTCTGAAGCAAAACCAGTCCGCGTATTGTTATTGCCCGATTCTGAAACTGTGTTGCTGGCGCAAATGGTTGGACGCATTACTGCGCTAAATGCATCGCTTGGAAGTCGAGTGACTAAGGGGCAGTCTGTGGTGTTGATGGATTGTTCGGAAAGCACGGCGCGTCTTTCGATGTCAGAAGCGGAACTTTCCTCAGCTCGCGAAACTTATGAGTCGAAATTACGTTTAAAAGGCATGGATGCAGCGGGTGAAACCGATGTCGCGGTCGCAGCAGCCGCTGTTGATCGAGCCAAAGGCCAAATCGAAATGACCAAGGCACAAATTCAGAACTGTACTATTCGCGCACCATTTTCCGGCAGTGTTTCAAAGCTTCATGTCAAGCCTTTTCAAGGCGTCAACACAGGTACCCCATTGTTTGAGATTGTTGGAGATGGCGCACCTCGATTACGTTTAAATGCGCCCTCTAGATGGATGAAAACGCTCAAAATAGGGAAAGTATTTCAAATCGACATTGACGAGACAGGTAAGAGTTATGGCGCCAGAGTAACTGCTATCAACACGCGAGTAGACCCAGTTGCACAAACCATTGAAGTAGAGGGACGCGTGACAGGTTCATTTGCTGGTTTGCTCCCTGGAATGAGTGGCAATGCAAAGTTCTCTGCGGTAGAGTAGTTCTTCTACATGGCCGCAAATACGCTTCAACCTCTTGAGATTGAGCAACTCGCAAGGGCGGCAAAAGATATTCCCAGTATTAGCTTTTGTATGGCCAATGACGCATGGGCTTTGCTTGGTTTTACCCAGTGCATTGTGCTGCACAAACAACTGGGGCGTTGGGTGGTGCGTAGCGTTTCGGGATTGGTTGAGGTTGGTGAAACCACCCCCTATCAAAACTTCTTAAAGCGAGTTGGGGCGGCATTGGAGCCACACGCTTTAGCGCCGGGTTCCAATCTCAATCAATCCAACTTACGCAGTTCACTCAGCAAAGACTGGCAAGATTGGTGGCCAGAACACGTCTATGTTTATCCTTTGCAAACAATTGACGGAGTTACCAATGGTTTTGCGCTATATACTTTTGATCAAGCCATAGATGCTGCTCGTCAAACAATGCTGAACCGTTTTGCGCAGGTATGGTCGCATGCTTGGTCACTGTTGAGCGGGAAGAAAAAAGCAAGTTGGTATATTGGGAAAAAAACCACCTGCCTAATGCTGCTCTTTGCTTTATTTGGTTTGTTTATTCCGGTACGCCAGTCGGTTTTAGCACCTGCCGAAATCATCTCATTGCAATCAATGGTCATATCAGCACCCGTTGAAGGCGTAGTAAAGGAAATGCTGGTGCGGCCGAATCAACTTGTGAAGGCTAGTCAACCGCTAGTCGCGTTAGACGATACTACCCTTCGCAATCGACGGGACGTTTTGAGTAAATCGCTTGGCTCAGCGCAGGCTGAACTAATGGCAACCACCCAAAAAGCCTTCGATAATCAGCAAAGCCGGGGCGAGATGGCGCCGCTAGCCGGCAGAGTTGATGAGCGTAAAGCCGAACTTGCTTTTACCGAGGAACTATTAAAGAAGTCGCTCATTAGTTCGCCTAAGGATGGGATAGTGGTGTTTGGTGACCCAAATGATTGGCGTGGACGACCCGTGGTCGCAGGCGAGCGTCTATTGTTACTAGCCGACCCAGATGAGCTTGGTGTATTGATTCATGTAGCGGTACCTGATGCGATATCAATTGATCAAGGTGCGGAGGTACGCTTGTTTTTGCATGTTGCCCCACTCACTCCGCTCGACGGTAAGGTGATCGAGACAGGCTATCAGGCAATGCTTTCACCAGACAACATTGCCAGCTATCGGATTCGAGCAAAATTAACCGTGGCTGATGAGAACATCGATATCAATAGAATCGGCTTTAAGGGTACAGCTAAACTGTTTGGCCCCAAGGTATCGCTTGGTTATCTGCTGTTTCGTAGGCCAATGGCAACGGTTCGTGAATGGTTTGGCCTTTAGGCCGAGCGAGCTACGACAGATGTACCAAAAATTCCTTGAGTTCCTCAGCTGTCAGGTCGCCCTCTTCAACGGTGACAATCACCCCAAGCTTACTTCGCACCATGACTGTCGGCATACTTTTAATTTTGAATTGACGGGGCAGCTTCAAGGAAGAGGCCAAGGCGACCGGAAACTGATAACGACGTTGCTCAATAGCTTTCTTAATATTGGTCGGCGAATCTTGCAAAGCAATTGTCAGAAGCGATATACCTTTGTCGCGTTGTGCCAACCAAAATTCTTGCAGGCGCGGCCCCAATACCTTGCAAATTGGGCACCAACTCGACCAAAAATAAATAATCAAAACTCTATTTGCATGCTGATTAGCGGCGAAAATACTTCCGTTAATCAAGGGTATTTGGGAGGGCAACTTTATCAGTTCCCCCGCCGCTTCATGAAGTTTTTCACCCGTCTCCTCAAAGACCATTTGCGCTGCTTGTCTAGCAGCTGCTTGCTCCTCGGATCGGGTCATACCCTTTGGCTCGCCGTTACTTTTTTCTTTGGCCGAAATCAGTTTGGACAGGGTCAATATACTAGTGCCAGCCAGCAATATGGAACGGCGATTTGTAGATCCTTGGGCAAAAACCAAAACGAAATTTTCCATACACTGAGTGTAAACCATAATTGCCGAAGAGTACTGCATTGAACGGTAATCCTGACATACTTCCAAGCTTACCGCCACTGCGGGAAGACTTAGAGTTGGTGGCTTCTGCCAACAATCCAGATGGTTCTCCGACTTGGGTGATTCAAGATTCAGTGAGAAATAAATTCATTCAAATTGGCTGGCTAGAATTTGAACTTCTGTCCCGCTGGCAGGGCGACGCGATGGTCTTATTACAGGAGGTTTTCGACGACACCAGGCTCACACCGAGTGTTCAAGACATACATTATTTTGCGGAGTTTTTAAAGGCCCAGGGCCTTACCCAATTGGCGCAGGCAAAGGACTTGCAAATTGCGCGTTCAATACCGCGAAAGCCAGGTCTGGGGAATTGGCGATGGTGGCTTCATAACTATTTGTTTTTTAGAATCGCGCTAGCAAAACCAGATGCTTGGTTGCAAGGCCTTATGCCACATGTACGCTGGTTGTTTTCACCAATCACTTTTGCGGTCATCCTTTCGATCAGCCTCTTGGGCATCGGTTTGGTAGCCCGTAATTGGGATGTATTTACGCAAACATTTGTAGATTCTTTGACTTTTAGCGGGTTTTTGAGTTTTGCCGTTGCGTTAGTTATCGCTAAGCTTCTGCATGAAATGGGGCATGCCATTGTTGCTACCCGTTACGAGGTGAGAGTTGCCCACATGGGCATCGCGTTCTTGGTGATGTGGCCTATGTTGTACACGGATACTGGAGAGTCGTGGCGCCTGAAAAATCGCTGGCATCGATTGCATATCGCTCTTGCCGGGATTGCCGTAGAGGCGACACTTGCAGGGCTTTCGATGGTAGGTTGGGCGGTGTCACCACCCGGCGCTCTCAAGAGTGCATTTTTTTACTTAGCAACAATAAGCCTTGTCATGACAATAGCATTAAATATGAGTCCATTCATGCGTTTTGATGGTTACTATGTTGTGTCTGATGCGTTGAATTTGCCGAACCTTCATGAACGGTCGGGAGCCTTAGCAAGGGCCTGGATAAGGCGCATATTTCTAGGCTGGCAAGACGCTTGGCCTGAGCAGTTTTCCAGCGGTATTCGCGCTGCACTTGTCAGCTTTGCGTTAGCCACTTGGGTGTATCGATTTTTTTTATTTCTTGGGATTGCAGTCGCCGTGTATTTCATGTTTTTTAAAGCGCTTGGCATCTTTTTGTTTGCAGTCGAAATCATCTGGTTTATTGTCAAACCAGTATACGTGGAGATGAACATATGGAACCGTCGCAAAGTGGAAATTCAGGCAGGGCGAGCCAGCTTGTGGTTGCTAGTGTTTATCGCACCCATCGCTTTGCTAACTTTCCCGTGGGCGCACCGCATACATGCGCCAGCCCATCTGCAAGCTGAGCATCAAACGGTATACAGCCCCTTGGCTGGAACGATTGTGTTGTTGAAACCTGCTGGCCCAGTCAAAGCTGGCGAGCCACTAGTCTCACTAGATAGTCCGAAGCTTCGTAATGAGGCACAGCGTGCTCTTATTAATGAGCAGTCTACAAAAACGGCACTGATCAGCGCTCAAGCAATGAGCTCCGCCGATCAGGTCGGACGACTAGATCAAAACTTTGAGCAGTTTAAAGCCGAAGGCAAAGCAGCTAGCCAAGAACTTGCCCGACTGAACTTGGCAGCAAGTTTCGACGGTCGCTGGACAGATACTGACGTGACCTTAGGAAAGGGAACATGGGTTCGGCCTCAAGACCAACTTGGCACGCTTGTCAACGACAAGAAATGGTTTGTAGAAGCGTGGGTAGAAGAATCTCAAGTTCAAAATTTGAAAGTGGGTGCAAAGGGTAAGTTCTATGCATCCAATCGCATAGATCCAGCCTTAAGAGTGCGTTTGATCGAGGTTGATTCAATGCGCGCCACCAGTTTGCCGCATCCCGGATTATCTACGGAGCATGGGGGCCTTATCTTAACAATCACGGAGAACAAACTGCTTATTCCGCGCAATACTCAATATCGCGTTCGGTTTGAAGTACTTGAGCCAAACTTGCAGCAGCGCTGGACAAGCGGTCATGTAAGTGTCGAAGGCGAGAGCTATTCGATGGTGTGGCGTGGTTTACGTTATGCGATATCGGTTTTAATTAGGGAAAGTGGGTTCTAGAAATTTCGAATGAACCGTTTCTGCCGCCTGTAAGCTGGGAATCGTGTCAAGGTTGTTACCTAACTATTACAAAACCTGTTTTGTACATCAGGTCAATTTTTAATCCTTGACTATCGTGCCAAAAAAATAGGTTGGCAAAGCGCCGTTCGCCAAGTCGCATTTTTTATATTCCGATATCGCTAAAGCTTCAAATAATGCTTAGTAATGTGCGTGAGTCAATATGAAGTTTGAGCCGCTAATTCCAAGTAACCATGCTTTGGGGCCAGCAACCGAAAACATATAATCAATATGCCGGCCTAAGGCTAGGCGTTCACCGAATCTTAGCGTGCTACTTAAACCCCAGTGTCAGTGGCAACCAAGTACTCAACGCCGGTATAAACGTCAGCATCACCAAAATAACGCCATGCGCCAATAAGAACGGTTTCAGTTCTCGCACCAAATCATTGAGCGGCACTCTCGATACATTTGAGGTCACGAAAAGTAGCCCCCCAACTGGTGGGGTAATCATCCCCAAGGTTAGGTTGAAGATCACAATCATCGCGAAATGAATTGGGTCAACACCTAACTTCGCAGCAACCGGGGCCAAGATAGGTACCAGCACCATCACACCCGGCAAGGGTTCGATGAAGATGCCGAAGACTAGCAAGAACACGTTCACGGCGATTAAGAAACCAACTACCGAGAAATTCTGCGCAATCATCCATTCGGCGAGTTTTTGCGGCACACCTTCAATCGTTAGTACCCATGCAAAAGCATTCGATAAACCGATGATGATGAGCACCGAAGCGGTAAGTAATGCCGAGCGCGCGAGAATATCTGGAATGGCTTTCCACTCAAGGGTGCGGTAGATGAACTTGCCGCAAATCAACGCGTAGAACACTGCGACGACTGAAGCTTCGGTTGGAGTAAACCATCCAGCACGCATACCGCCAAGAATAATCACCGGGAGCAGTAAAGCGGGAATTGCTTTGAAGGTAGTTTCAACCATTTCCTTCATCGGCGGCATTTCACCAATGCCACGATAGTTGCGTTTTGTGGCAATACGCCAGTTCACAATACACATGCCAACTGCGATGAGTAAGCCGGGCAGAATGCCCGCAACGAATAGCTTTCCAACGGACACGCCTTCGTCTTGCAGAGCATAGACGATCATGATGATGGACGGTGGAATGATGGGGCCGACGATGGCAGTGGCTGCAGTGAGTGCCGCTGCGTAGGAGCGGTCGTAGCCAGCTTTGTCCATCATCTTAATCATCATTGAGCCAGGGCCCGCTGCATCGGCTAAAGCAGAGCCAGAAATACCAGAGAAGAAGGTAAGGGCACCGACGTTGGTGTAACCCAAGCCACCACGTTTGTGGCCGACGAATTGGGCTGCAAATTTCAGCAGCACTTCTGTGAGCGAACCGCCGCTCATGAGTTCGGCTGCAAGAATAAAGAAGGGTACAGCCATCAGCGGAAAGCTATCGACTCCTGAAAACGTTTCTTTGAGCAATACAAAAAGCGGGAAGGTGGTGCCAAAAACAATCGCGGCTAAGGTTGACAAACCCAATGCGAAGGCAACTGGCAAGCCAATCGCTAAGAAACCGCAAGTGGTTAAAAGTAAGAT
>JAYWIG010000029.1:0-20152 GCA_043789035.1 Betaproteobacteria bacterium | reverse complement strand
CACTTTTGGATGTATCGCAACTGGACACCAATGCGATCAAACCGATGTTCCGGACGGTTAACCTCAGCGAGATCCTCTGGAGGCTCACGAAAGAATTTACTCAACTAGCAGAGCACAACGGAAAGAAATTCAACAACTTAGTACCTGATGGCATTTATCTTGCAGCAGACCCGATCTTGGTGGAGCGCATTATCCGCAATTTAGTTGACAATGCCTTCAAACATGGTGCCAGAACTCAAGTAACGGTAAGCGTTGCGTTAGTTCAGGCATCACAAATTCGATTAGACGTTTACGACGATGGATTTGAGATTCCGCCTTCTGAACAAGAAGCGATTTTTGAAGAGTTCTACCAGCTCAAGAACCCCGCAAGAGACCGCGCGCAGGGTTTAGGCTTGGGTTTGGCAATCGTGCGCCGTGTTGCCGCGTTAATGGACGTTAGTTGCACCCTAAAAAGCGATGCCAATGGGACAACGTTTAGTTTACTGTTACTCGGAAGCACACCCCCTTCGCCCTTGCCCTTGCTCGCAACATCTGAACCGGCTTCGGACGTTTTGGAAGGCAAGCGGATCTTAGTCCTGGACGACGATCCAGACATACGAGACAGCCTAGAGGCACTTCTTAATGCGTGGGGCTGCATTACCGATAAAGCAGACTCAACTACACGAGCTATTGAATTAATTCAACAGCATTCCTACTTGGTACTGCTTGTTGATTTTAGATTGGGTAACTCTCAAAACGGGCTAGAGTTTCTCGACCAAAATGCAGAACTCCTTAATTCAACTGCAACCATCATGATTACAGGCGACGCAAGCAGCGATCCTCGCCTGATCGAACTAGAAGCAGAGCTCCCGATAATGAGAAAGCCAATTGACCCATTGGAATTGAAACGGACGCTCATCGATATCGTAGATCTTTAAGACAATAACCCGACTAATTTAGAAGGCCGTTAATGCGGTATCGACATCACATCATCTCCGAGAGCATTGAAGCTCTTGCAAGCCGCCTAGATCAAAACAAAAAACAAAACACCGCCAAACCGACTAGCAATCATGAAGTTGATTTTGAAGTTGTCGTCGTTGGAACGGGCTATGGAGGATCAGTTGCTGCGGCTAGACTCGCAGAGCATCTTGGAGATAAGCTGTGTGTGCTCGAACGCGGTCAAGAATATCCACTCGGTAGCTTTCCTACTTCGTTAGCTGACCTGCCTAATCAGGTAAGGATAGGTGCTTGGGCAGCGAAGAAGAGTTTTGGAAATCCATCGGCATTATTTGATGTCCGGTTAAGTGCAGACGTCAATGTTTTAGTTGGTAACGGGCTTGGGGGTGGCTCGTTGATTAATGCCGGTGTTATGGCTAGGCCATTAGCCTCCGTGTTTGATATTAAAAGCGAAACCTTAGAGCAACGCGCATGGCCAAAGGAAATCACCTTAACATCACTAGAGCCTTTTTATAGGAAGGCACTTGCCGCCATTGAGCCGGAACGAACTCCGAATGGCTTGCCAATGAGTGATGCGACGGTATCTTCTTCAAAAGTGGCTTTTAAAAGCCTGCCGCAGAAAGGACAGGCAGTCAGCGCGCTCGCCAATGGTTGCGGCCTATCGGATCGATTCGAGACTCCACCGATTGCAGTCACTTTTTCTGCCCGAAAAAATGTTCACGGTGTTTTACAGAACGAGTGTATTCAATGTGGCGATTGTTTTTCGGGTTGTAACTTTGGCGCAAAAAACACGCTGGATAGAACCTACCTTACGAGTGCATTCAAATATGGCGCGAAGATTTATGTCGACGCTGCCGTCACCTCGGTAGAACGAATATCGGACGAACTTTGGCATGTCCATGTTTCGCCTACGCAACTCAGTTTGAAACAAACTCTGGGTGACGCAATCAAGATTCGATGCAAACGCGTGATTTTGTCGGCAGGCACTTTAGGCAGCACAGAAATTCTTCAAAAATCCGATGCTCTTGCACAAGAGAAACAGCAAACCCTGGTGGGCAGCCCTAAAAATATCGGGAGCCGTTTTTCAGGCAATGGTGACATGATCGCCGTCGGTTATAACCATAACGTGCCTACAAATTCTATTGGTAACCCTGTAGTAGGCGCAAGATTTCGCGGAGTCGGCCCAACCATTACATCCATGATCGACCTACGTGATTATGGGAAATGGGCAAAAACAGGTGACGGCCCGGTTATTCAAGAGTTGGCGGCAGCAGGACCTTTACGCTGGATATTCGCAGAGGTTTTGGGAAACGGTGCATTTCTCCGAAAGTTCACTGATGGCGATGAATCTTCACTTAAAAGCTCCAGTCTTATCGAACCACTATCTGCTGATCCTAGCCGAATGACACATCAGCAAATTTACGCAATGTTTGGTCTTGATCGTAGCGAAGGAAGACTCGCTTCTTTCGACACTAAACAAGCAACCGACAATAATAGCTTTGTCGAAGGCAGCACCTACGTCGACTGGGAAAGTATTCGCCAGCCACCAGTGGTGAACACCTTTACAAAAAGCCATGATGTTCTTCGGGATTTAATTAAGGATTCGGCAATCGGCGGTGAGCTACTGGCTAACCCTTCGTGGGAACCATTCTCACCCGTCATGGCCGAATTTTTGTTCGGCGCAAAACGAGGGCCGTTGATTTCAGTTCACCCATTAGGTGGCTGCCCAATGTCTGACGATTCCAGTACGGGTGTCGTGAATCATTTAGGACAAGTTTTTCGCGCGCCCAATTCAAACCAAGTACATTCGTCATTAGTGATTCTCGACGGCTCAGTCATACCGACTAGCCTAGGCATCAACCCGGGCCTAACAATTACCGCAGTAGCAGAGCGAGCAATTGAATCGCTAATCTCGATATGGCAATTGGATCGCAAACCAAAAGCGACGGCGATCGCAAATCTAACCGAAAGAATCTTTCAAACCCCTGCACCTACCGAAACAGCCTCAAGCGTCGAGGCGATGCTGCCGTCCGGCATACAACTGTCTGAACGAATGCTTGGGTTGATCAATCTTCCGAAGAATGTAAACACTCCAAATAAGTCAGCGCGTTTGTCTATGGAGCTATCGATTGGGCCGATACTCAATATTTACGATTTTACAAATGATCCGGATCATGCCCTGCAAATCGAAGCTTCAAAGTTGCAGGTCTATTTCGGGGACGAACAAAACGCTATACAAGCCAGTATTGCCGTCGAAGGACATGTGAAGTTTGCCCGGAGAATTCCGTCGTCGGTTGCGCAACGCAGACTGTGGGCGATCTCAGCGGCAACGAGTAATGGATATTTTTTTAATTTGCTGCGCGAAATCATATCGAGCCAAACCTACTCTGGCCAATCTGCCAGCCTTTGGGCAAAGCTCAAACTTGCTTGGGCTGCGTCTAGCGTAGTGGGCGAAAGACGCGAGTATCACTATGACATGGTAGTGACCGAGGATTTTTACTTAACCGTAGATGGCCTGCCGCGCAACTTAAACGGCGCAGGCGTTCCCTCCAAAGGTGATGTGTTGATGCTAGGTAAAGGCGATCGACTAGTCGGCAAGAAAAACTTTCGATGGAGTTTTAAAGCGAACCCATGGGTTCAATTCACAACATTGGAAGTCTTTCTGCAAAAACTAGGACAAACAGAACTGCAACATATCGGTCGACTCCGTTCCGACTTATCGTATTTCGCCAACTTCAACACCTACTTGGTAAAGCTTTTTCAGCAACGGGAATTTACGACAAGCTTAGCGAATGTCGGTAGTCTGGTGACATTTTTTTCTAGAGCAATTTTGCAGGCTCATTTGCTCACTTTTAGAACCATGTCCTACAAGGTTCTGCCAAGCAGCGAGTTTGAGCCAAGTGCGAGTGAACCCAACGCTATTCCAGGCTTGGAAATGACTCACCACACGATAGGAAAAGCACGCCTCACGCACTATGCCCAAGGAGCCAATAGTAATAGCAATAAGAAACCCAGCGACAAACCTGGCGTATTGCTAGTTCATGGTTTTGGCGCTTCTGCCAATACATTTACACAACTTACTCCGAGTGGGAAAAATGCTGTTACCGAGCTCATTAGTAATAACTTTGACGTGTGGTTGGTAGACTTACGAACTAGCAGTGCAAGTAGCTATAGAAAGGAATACTCTAGCTTCGATCAGACTGGTGACGAAGACATTGTCGCCAGTTGCAGCTATATCGAACAATGGCGCAAAGTGAACTCTGACAATTCTGAATTAGGTGATACAAAAATCCATATCATCGCTCACTGCATTGGCGTTGCCATGCTGAGCAAACCGCTACTCGAAGGTAAGCTCAACGGAAAGATTGCAAGCTTGGTGTTAACCCAAGTAGGTTTTGTCATCGAACTCACCGCCTACAACTACGCAAGAAACGCACTGCTATCCTGGGTACGACAGTTTGTCGGTGATGACTACTTTGACACTCGGATTTCACCAAGTGAAGCCCACAAAGCGAACGGTGACAAAGGCACCAATAACCCTTCTTCACCGCCATTAATCGACTGGTTTTTATCGAGCTTTGTATATCGCCCGTCAGAATGGTTCGCATTAAGCAGTTGGTGGAAAACGCCTGTTTGGTTAGCGCAGTACAACCGCATGAGCGCACTCTACGCACCGCTCATGAATATTAAGAACATGCGAAAAAGCACTTTAAATCAACTACACCGACTGATTAGTGGCGTCCATTTAAAAGCCTATTCACAGGCAACTTTTTACTCCGCATTACGGAGGCTCACTAACAAGCATGGTCAAGTATTACTCAGCGTAAATTCGATTAATACGCATATTGACTTCCCAGTTTTGTTTCTAAGCGGCAAAGAGAATCGTGTTTTTCATACCGCCACCTCTGAACGATCAGCCCTGCTTGTCGCTAATGCTTGGGCGCAGAATAGTCGCAAATTATCGACCGAAGACAAGCTTAAGAAACAATCGTTTAGCTGCCAAATTCCGAATTACGGACACCAAGATTTATGGCTTGGGAAAAACGCCCACAAAGACGTATTGCCTCATATCGTTTCGTTCTTAAAAGGCGAAATAACACCATTATTAAAGCGTGCTGTAAGCAAGGTAAATGAACGCAACGTTCGCACGGCATATAGCTCGACAATTGGCCCAACTATGGGTTGGCTTAGGCGAACCGAAGCGGGGTTTCGGTTACGAGTTCAATTTGCTCACGACAAAGTTGCGCAAACGCCTGAGAGCATATTGTGTTTAATCAAAAAATCTAACGTTTCGCCTTTGAATTCCGGAGCAAATTCCGAAGAACTGCGAATTTTTAAAAATCTACGCGTTGAGAAAATCGTCAGCCCAGACGATGGCATAGAGGAAATCTCAACCAATGTTATTTATTTTGAACTTGATCTGGACAAAGCATTTTTTGAAACCGAAGGCGCCCGTAGTAGCGACGGCGTAAGAGTCGTCTTATTTTCCATTCACGATCAAGAGCCGTTGGACAGAACCAGCAATGTATTTGCACTGCCGGCCCAATACTTCGATGCATTAAAACAAAACAGCGATGTTGTCACACTTAGATTACCCCCTTTAGAACAATCACAACTTTTCGCGCGCATTGAAAGAGGCATTTCAGAAGGCACTTTTGCCCGCGACCAAACCAACGCAGAAATAGATGCTTTGGGGTTTCCGAGTTTAGATAGGCAAAAACAATTCCCTAGTATTTTCATCTCGAGAGATTCTGCGATCGCGGCGGATGATCCCCTGCAACTTATTAAGGTTGCTGCTTCGCGAATTGATTTCGCCTTAGTGAGTTGCCAGGCACCGAATTCACCGATTGATCGTGAAATATCTGGCGCGGTGTATCAGAAAATTTCTAATCGACTTGACACCCTTACAGAGTCTAATCAAAGGGAAATTCCCGACGATATCGGATACCGCGTTCCTGATTTCATTCTCGCAGTTGGCGATCAGGTATATATGGACGCATCAGTGATGGACATGGGCGCAGCGGCTGGATTTGCAACCTTCGAGCAACCGTATGTGCAGTGGCTTGCCAATCCGGCAGTGCGAAGCGTTTTCTCAAGAATTCCACTTTACACCATGCTCGATGACCATGAGTTTCGCAACGGCTACTGTCCTACGCCGGTTCAAAACAATATCGATAAAACTCTAGAGAATTTCTATCAGGTATACCAACGGCAACTATCTCCTGACGAAACTGGTTTGCAACGTTGGTTTAGTCTAATGAACGGTGGATACCCCTTCTTCGTGATGGACACCAGAAGTGAGAGGGAGCCTCGCACGATTGATAATTTCGGATCGGCCAAAATTTGCTCAACCCAACAATTTGAGGCACTTAAAGCGAGTTTAAAAAGGCATCAACATAGCCAATACCCTTTCTTTATAGTGTCACCTAGTGTGGTGTTTCCACTTCACAACACGATTTTTCCTGAAGCGGGTGGAAACCCAATTTACGGCTTACGGGAGGATGGCTGGGACGGATATCCGGCCTCATTCAACCAATTCCTAAAATTCATCGCGCTGAACGAGATCGAGAACGTTGTCATACTCAGCGGAGACTATCATTTAAGCTGCGTCTCCAGTCTCTGCGTCAATGCCACCGGGAAAAAACCAGTGCATATTCTTTCTGTGATTAGCTCCGGAACTTACGAACCGTTATCAGCGGCAGTTGATCGTAAAAGTGATATCGCTTTCGACGTACCATTGCAGCAAGTTGATGATGACTTTAGTTACAGCTATAAGACCATTGAATCGACAATTGTTTTAGAAAACTCAGTGGCAATAGTATCGGCTTCTAAGGCTAATCGGGAAACCAACAGCCCCTCAATTTCAGTCGAGTTTGAAACAACCAATGGCCTTGTGTGTTTCACAACGAGACTTGGGGATCAACACAAACTGTGACCTCCTTCAAATCTAACCGATACTCCGTGGCACGGCAAATTTCAATCTATCTTGAACCTCATTTAGTCTGGGAGCCCCCAGCCTCCCCCATAACTGCTCGCATTTCATCGCGGCTGCCATATTGGCGAGCTCAACTGTCTTTTGTAAGCCAAACTTGCTTACCAAACCATAGCAATAGGCTGCATGCCACACGTCGCCCGCACCCAAGGTATCGATACTTTTAATCTTCACAGCTTCAACAAATAACGCTTTTCCACCCTCAGCTATTGCGGCGTTTGCTTGCCAGACTAATGAGCCTCGCTCGCCTAACGTCACACCGATTACCTGAGCGGTAGGTAATTGCTTGGCAATTTCGTACAGAGCAGTTCTCGGCTCTTTATTCCGTGTCAAGCTTTGCAGCGCAGGTTCAGAAAATAAGACGTGATCTGCTAACGGGCACAACCGCATCAAAATTTCTGCAGCGCCAACATCGGCATCCAACACAGTTGGCACACCATGCTTACGCGCTTCGACAAAGGCTGCATGTGCTGCATCGGGCCAACGGACATCTGCCAAAACAGCGCTCGCCGATGCAATCATTTCTAGCGGCAGCAATGACGTATCGGCACTTAGTTTACTGTCGAAATATGGCACGACTAAACGCTCACCACTCGGATCGATCAAGATCGACGAAAACGGTGTTAAGGCGCCCTTTACTGTGACTGCATGCTGAGTATCGACGCCTTCCGCACTCAGTTCATCGAGCAACATTCTGCCAGTCACATCATCGCCAACCATGCTCCAGAGTTGAACGGGCAAGCCTAATCGCGCCATACTCGCAGCGGCGGTTGCTGCCATACCCGAAGCAATTTGCCTGGCGCTTTTTGGTAATAATTTAATGCCTTTGCCTGGAATTTCGCTGACATTGAAAATCGTATCCCATACAGCGCTGCCAATTGCAATAACAGGCTTAATCATTGATTAGCTTCTCGAAGCGTTTTCGCTCTACCCCATCGATCACGACAATTTCGTTAAACATCACGGCTGGGCGAACCCATAACCCATGTTCACCATAAAGCGCCTTATATAACGTAAGTGGTTCCAAAGTTTCGCTGTGCCTTACCGTGCCTAATACTTGGTACTTCATTCCTTTGTAGTGCCGATAAAAGCCGATCTCGGTTTCAATCAACGGGGGCAAATTCTCGTGGCTCATAAATTTTTCTAAATAATTAAATCAATACGGAGATTAACCAATCTCTGGTTTTTGCGGGATCAATCACAGCGTCTATTTCTAAGGTTTCTGCCATGCGAATGGCTTTGCCTTGTTCGTACTGCTTGGCGAGCAAGTCTTCATACAGTGCTTCGCGCTGGGTAGCATTGATGCAGGCTTCTAACTCTTTACGGTAACCCAAGCGCACAGAGCCTTCCAAGCCCATCGCGCCGAATTCAGCCGTGGGCCAAGCAATCGTTGCAGTGGTTTGATAAAAGCCACCCGCCGTCATGGCCATCGCACCTAGGCCATAGCCTTTGCGAAGTACCACCGCTACTAAAGGTACCTTTAGTTTTGCTGTTGCAATAAACAAGCCGCTGGCATATCGCACTTGCGCCTTGGCCTCAATTTCTGGGCCAACCATGAAGCCAGGCGTGTCAACCAACGACACGATCGGCAGCTCGTAGCGATTGCACAGCCCTAAAAACTCAGCCAGTTTATCAGCGGCGTCAGCATCGATAGCACCACCTAAGTGGAAAGGGTTGTTGGCAATCACAGCCACAGAGCTGCCACCTAAACGGGCAAACGCTGTAACAACACCCACGCCATAGCCTGCTTGCAACTCTTGTACAGAACTTAGGTCAAAGATAGTATTTATTGCATCGCGCACTTGATAGCTTCGCAAGCGATTCTCGGGCACGACATCACGCAAAGTAATTTGATCGGCATACGCCACTTCGGTACTTCGCGATTTAAGCGAAAACGCCAGATATCGCTTGGCCTCAGCAATCGCCGCCGGCTCATCTTTCACCAAAATATCAATCACGCCATTAGCAAACTGCACATTCGCTGGGCCAATTTGTTCAGGCTTGAAAACACCCAAACCACCACCCTCCACCATCGCCGGGCCGCCCATGCCGATATTCGAGTTCTCCGTGGCAATAATCACATCGCAACAACCCAGCAAAGCTGCGTTACCTGCAAAACATCTACCCGCCACGATGCCAATTAACGGCACCATGCCCGACAACTTAGCGAAGGTTGAAAACGTCGCTACGTTCAGGCCTGCGATGATTGGCATGTCGGTGTCACCTGGGCGGCCACCACCACCTTCGGCAAACAAAATAACAGGCAATCGCCTGCTCAGCGCAACCTCCAAAAGTCTATCGGTTTTCTGATGGCTGCGCATACCTTGTGTGCCGGCAAGTACCGTCATGTCATAGGCAAAGACGGCGCAGCTCACGCCATCGACTTTGCCTACACCAGTGACAATGCCATCGGCTGGTGTGTTCGCAATCAAGTCTTCACGGCTTCGACGGGTACTTTGTGCTGCGAATGCTAATCCACCGAACTCATTGAAACTACCATCGTCAAACAGGCGTTGGATATTTTCGCGAGCACTTTGCATCCCTAGCGCATGACGCTTAGCAATAGCTTCGGGGCGTGCCGCATCGAATATGTATTGCTCGCGATCTAACACCGCGTTTAAGTCACCACGAATAACGCTCGCCACTATCGCTTTTTGAACATCGGTAACCAAACGTTTGTCGCCTTCAATGCCCAACACGACTTTAAGCAAATTGGCCCCCTCCTCAAGCATCTGGCCTTTGACCGCAAATACTTCCGACACAACGCCCGCCTTGAGCGCAAGCACTTCGTGCTCCATTTTCATCGCCTCTAGCACTGCTAGGACTTGCCCTTGCGCAACCGTTTGCCCAGCGCTCACAAGAACATCCACCACCACACCCGCCATCGGAGCAACTACCATGAACAACCTTTAAAAGTGTACCGAGACAAACCAGCCGCCGACATTGCTTACGCCATAATAGGCGTCATCAACGATGTAAAGAGAGAAAGTGTAAAGCATGGGCGATCCAGCACACGAGCCGCAACTAGCCCTTAGCGAATTCGATGAGAAATACTTATGGCAGGCAATAGCGCTTTCAGCAAGTTCTCGCGCAAGAGGTAACCACCCATTTGGCGCATTGCTCGTTTCTCCGACAGGAGAGATCCTATTAACCGCAGAGAATCGCGGGCCAGTTGATCATGATGCCACCTCGCATGCAGAGCGAATTTTGATGACACAAGCGAGCAAAACACTCAGCCCACAGGTTTTAGCAAACGCTGCCATGTACACTTCTGCCGAACCGTGCGCGATGTGCGCTGGCGCTGCCTATTGGGTGGGTATTGCAAAGGTTGTTTATGCTTTAAGCGAAACTCGCCTAAAGAAGCATATCGGGCCTCACCCAGAAAACCTCACGATGAACCTACCTTGTCGAACTGTGTTTGCTGCAGGGCAAAGGCCAATCACAGTGGTAGGCCCAGCATTAGAAGACGAAGCCCTAACCGTACATCAAGATTTTTGGACATGAACTCATTATCGAGCGCATGACCCGGGATGCTCGCATTCAATCGATCGGCGGCGGCGCTAACGAAGTGATGCTTGAGGAGATTGCAAAGCGGATGGTGTAGGGGATTGTTTGAATGAGGTTTTAGCGTCGCCTCGACACTGCTCAGTCTTTACATTCAATCGAAAAGCTTGCAACACATCACCAGTTTTTATGTCTTGCACAAATGCAACTAACTCATCTGGTTCATTGGCAATAGTGCCCTGCCATTCGAACTGAGAACCACTTTTCACATTTTGTGGCCCTGACCAAAAATCGACAACATGATGGTTGGTCAATGTGCGCCCGTTATTTTCACCGGCTTTCACTTTAGACACTAGACCATTCTTTGTACCTGCAATGAATAAGCGCTTGTTTTCAACAGAATGTGCAGGATCTACCGTTGCAACCACTCTCCACAGCGCACTGCCAGCCGAGACCTTTTCAATACGAATCGAAGCCGCTGCAGTAGCGTTGGAATGCCGTGCAAAAAGGCGTTGCTGCATAAAACTACTGCCCCATTCGCGGAACTCACCGCCACCCACAAACACACCAGGAGTGTAGACCGAATTCGATTTACTTACTTGCGCCAACCAACGCTGGCGCTGGGCGAACTCAGGTTTTGCAAATGGGTCTTTCCAGCCGATGTAATCCCAATAGGCCACATGCATAGAGAGCGGCACTACATCATCTCGTTGAGTTAATGTGCCTAGCCATTGGTCGGCCGGTGGACAGGAGCTACAACCTTGCGAAGTGTATAGCTCAACTAAAGAAACCTTTTGCGTGGCGCTTTGCCCGCTACAGGCTTTTGCTTGCGCATCAAGAGCGCTTACAGATAAGAGGATTGCAGCAGCGACTGTGCCAAACCTGGCCGCCATTGAATTACGCATATATTGAAGAGTTGGTTTCATCGCTTTTCTCAAGAACACACTTCTGTGTAGAGCCTTGTCGAAAGCGTTCGAATAGCCTTACGAGCTACAAACCAACGGAACTGCGTAGGAGCAGATCAGCGGCGATTGATGCGGCAATCACTTCAGGCTCCTTGCCCACCACCCCGGCTAAGCCAACCGGACAATGCAATGGCTCAACGCAAAGGCCTTTTTGCTCTAAACGACTCGTAAAAACCGCTCGTTTGGTGGCTGACCCTATTAAACCAACATAACCCGCATCGCCGCGACGCAAAACTGCTTCAATAATTTCAAGATCTAAAGCATGGCTGTGAGTAAGCACTAGGTAATAGTCTCCAAGCCGGCCGTGTCGCACCTCAGCCGCAGGTGAATCGACAGCAATGATTCGGATATTGCTAGTCTGCTCCGTGGCATAGCATTCAAAAAGTTCTTCTCGCTCATCAATCCAATTAACGATGCATGGTAGTGGCGCCAACGCTCTTACTAAAGCAGCACCTACATGGCCAGCCCCAAACAAATTTAGCGTAAAGCGAATGCTCACCATAGCTGCAAGCTTAGCCTCGATATCGGGCCAATTCAATTCAGAAAGGAATTCGTAGCCAAGCACGACGCTACCGCCGCAACACTGGCCTAAAGTTGGCCCAAGTGCGAAAGTTTGCTCGACAGCGCCGACTTCGCCGCTATGAACCATTCGCCTCGCTTGTGCGATTGCAGCAAATTCAAGGTGCCCGCCGCCGATTGTCCCTGAAACTCCGTCAGCGGAGACAAACATGAGAGTTCCTGCACTTCTCGGTGCACTCCCTTTCAGCAGGCGAATGTCGACAATCACCAAGTTCGCACGTTTTTGCATGCAGGATTGCCCAAACTGGTGCATGATCGAACTTGTTGGGTTCAAAATATCCATGGCGCGGGAATTGCTAGAATCAAGAGTTTGCTCAATTTATCGTCGTTTTTTAATTTTCACTTCACCCCTAGGTTACCCGATGAATCTATTTTTAAAGTCAGCCGCGCTGATTGCTGCTATCAGCGTCTCGTTCGTGGCAACTAGCGTAAGAGCGCAAGAAACCAAAATCAAATTCCAGCTCGACTGGCGTTTTGAAGGCCCTGCCGCCTTATTTTTAGCGGCAAAAGCTAAAGGCCACTTTCAGGCGGAAAAGCTCGATGTAACAATCGATGCGGGCAATGGCTCTGGTGGCACGGTATCTCGTGTTGCAACCAACACCTACGACATGGGCTTTGCAGACATGGGCGCTCTGATGGAGTTCTACGGAAATAACCCAACAGCACCAGGTAAGCCGGTTGCCGTCATGATGGTTTACAACAATACGCCTGCTGCCGTGCTGGCCTTGAAGAAATCTGGCATTACAAAACCCGCTGACTTGGAAGGTAAAAAACTAGGTGCGCCAGTGTTCGATGCCGGACGCAAGTCATACCCCGTATTTGCGAAAGCTAACGGCTTAGATGCTTCGAAAACCGCTTGGACATCCATGGATCCGCCATTGCGTGAAACTATGCTGGTTAGAGGCGACATCGATGCAATTACTGGCTTCTCATTTACCTCAATCCTGAACTTAAATGCCCGCGGCGTAAAAGACGAGGACATTGTTGTATTACCTTACTCGACCAATGGCGTAAAGTTCTACGGCAACGCCATTATCGTTTCTGAAGAATTCTTGAAAAAGAACCCCGAAGCGGTAAAAGCATTTTTACGCGCATTCTCAAAAGGTGTGAAAGACGTGATTGCCGACCCAGATGCATCGGTCAAATTCGTGAAAGACCGCGATGGCATTATTGATGAAGCGCTCGAGAAGCGTCGCTTGAGATTGGCCATCGATAGTGTGGTGAGCACCGCCGACGCAAAAGCCGAAGGTTTTGGCGAAGTTCGCGCACCACGGTTGGCATTAATGGCATCGCAAGTTGCTGATTCCTTCAACACTAAAGAGCGTGTTAACCCCGACAAGGTATGGAACGGTAGTTTCATGCCGAGCAAAGAGCTTCGCGCCGTTTTTAAGAAGTAAAAGTACTTTCCAAGCAGCAACTCGCTTGCCTCTGCACAAAGCCCTCTTGCCAAAAGCAGAGGGCTTTTTTTAGACTGAACGCCATGACCACAACTACACAGACCTTAACAGACAAAGAAGCCTTATTTGTCGACTTTCAAAACATTTGGCTTGCATATAACGATGAGCTGCTCGAAAAAAATGAGTTCGCCGTCGAAGATATTTGCTTGAGCACCAAAGACGGTGAATTTATTGCTATCGTTGGTCCATCTGGTTGCGGTAAATCGACTTTCATGAAGTTGGCTACTGGTTTGAAAATGCCCTCGAAAGGTACGATTCATATTGGCGGCCAAAACGTGACCGGGCCATTAAAAATTGTGGGTATGGCTTTCCAAGCGCCAACCCTTTTGCCCTGGCGCACAACCATTGATAACGTGTTGTTACCGTTAGAAATTGTCGAGCCATATCGCTCGCAATTTAAATCAAAACGCGCTGAGTTTGTTGAGCGGGCAAAAAAGCTATTAGCAACAGTAGGCTTGCAAGGTTATGAAGATAAATTCCCGTGGGAGTTGTCCGGAGGCATGCAGCAGCGCGCCTCCATCTGCAGAGCGTTGATTCACGAACCCAAAATGCTTCTTCTCGACGAGCCTTTCGGCGCACTCGATGCCTTCACACGCGAAGAACTTTGGAATGTATTACGAGATCTTTGGACGGTACAGAAGTTCAACGTCATCTTAGTCACCCATGATTTACGGGAGGCTGTTTACTTAGCCGATACCGTTTACGTGATGAGCAAACGCCCCGGCCGCTTAGTAGCGCGACGCGAAATCGATTTGCCTCGTCCGCGCGATCTTGAGATTACGTATACCCCAAAATTCACTGAACTAGTTCACGAAATGCGCGCCAAAATCGGCGCAGTTCGAAATAGTTAAGCACAGAGCGCAGGTAAAACCATCATGAAAACATCGACTCGCGACAAAATAGCGCCATTCGCACTACTACTGGCAGTACTTATTCTCTGGGAAATCATTTGCAGAGTACTCAACGTCTCTGAATTTATATTTCCCTCACCTTCACAAATCATGGTGTCGTTATACGAGTACTTCATGGTCATCATGATGCACGCATGGCGCACCTTCTGGACGACGATGGCGGGGTTCGCAATCTCCATCGTCGTTGGAGTAGCACTCGGCTTCGTGATCGGCTCTTCTAAGGCTGCTTATAACGCCATGTACCCTTTGATGACCGCCTTCAATGCACTCCCGAAAGCCGCTTTCGTACCGATCTTAGTAGTCTGGTTTGGTATTGGCGCTGGTCCGGCGATCCTGACGGCTTTTCTCATTAGCTTTTTCCCCATCATGGTGAATATCGCCACAGGCCTTGCCACCTTAGAGCCAGAACTTGAAGACGTACTTCGAGTGCTGGGAGCCAAGCGCATGGACGTACTGATGAAAGTCGGCTTACCACGCTCATTGCCTTACTTCTTTGCTTCTTTGAAAGTGGCTATTACTTTAGCCTTCGTAGGCACAACCGTGTCGGAAATGAACGCATCAAACGAAGGTATTGGCTATCTATTGATCTCAGCTGGCTCGGCGATGAAAATGCCCTTAGCATTCGCTGGGCTGGTAGTAATCGCTATCATGGCGATGGGCATGTATGAATTGTTCGCATTCATCGAGCGCCGCAGCACAGGCTGGGCACATCGCGGACAACGTTAAAAAAAGACAGAATCGTTAAAACACAATGGCAAATCGACTCAGCACTATTACTACCCGCACTGGCGATGACGGCACCACAGGCCTAGGCGACGGTAGCCGCACCGGCAAAGATCATTGGAGAGTGCATGCAATGGGTGATGTGGATGAGTTAAATTCAACCCTTGGTGTTTTGCTTTGTGAAGAATTGCCGAATGATATTCGCGAAGGCTTAGTCAGCATTCAGCATGATTTGTTCGATCTTGGCGGTGAGTTGTGTATTCCAGGCTATAACAACATGACTCAGCATCAGCTCGAACGATTAGATGAGATGATCACCTCTCAAAACGCTGCTCTGCCACGCTTAGCTGAATTTATCTTGCCCGGTGGTTCGAGAGCCGCAGCGTTAGCTCACATCAGTCGCACGGTTTGTCGTAGAGCTGAGAGAACGGTAGTGACCTTGAGCAAAGCGGAAGTCGAAGGTGCCGTACGGCCTATTTGCCAGCAATACCTTAACCGGCTTTCAGACTTAATGTTTGTGTTCTCTAGGGTATTGAACCGCTTTGCAGGCGGCTCAGACGTGTTGTGGCAGCAAGGTCGAAATAAACTGTAAGCCCAGCAACTTTAAGCGTCGCGGGACGCTTCGAGATAAGACACCAACTTGGCGCTGGTTTGACGTAGGCGCTCAGAGAGCAACTGCACGAGCTTTAACAAAATCTTGTTACCCAATTTAGGCTGATCTTGCAATACCAACATCAGAGCATCGCGAGTTAACACGGCCACGCGGCAGTTCTCCAGCGTCACGCAGGACGCAAATCGCGGCTCGCCATCGAACATCGACATTTCGCCTAAAGCATGACCTGAGTGGGCCACTGCAATCCGAGAAGGAAAGTTATAACGATTACGGCGCAAAACATCGACCATGCCGTTAAGCAACAGAACCATGAAATCTCCAGTTTCACCTTCATGAATCATGGTGATGCCGGGTGGTGCTTCATAAACATACATAAAAGCACCAAGCTTTTTTGTTTCGTCCATATCGAGGCCGGAGAACAAAGGCGTGCGCGACATTAGAGGATGAATTTCATCCAAGAACTCGCTGGCGCGTCCAATCGGTTTTAGACCAAGACTGGTTAACCGCTCATGCGGAGTTTGCTTTGACACTGACTTGGCAGTGGGTGCAGCAGGCGAACTATCGGTTGAGCCAGCTGAAGCCGTGGAACCTTGGACCTGCATATCAAACACTCCTAGGGATCTATATCGAATAATTCATGCGCGCCTCACAAGCGAGGCCGGTTCATCTAGTTTAATCCAGCCAGTGGTTTGGTGCCTATTTCATGTTGTAAAGCGCGAGCTAGGCGTTGCAACTATGCCGATAAACGGTTACCAAAACCAATTAAAGTGGAATTTGGGTGTATGGGCTTCAATCTTCCAGTACCGTGCGACGAGTTCTTACAGCTTGGGCTAGGTTTTCAAGCGCCGTCACCGTGCTTACCCAATCGATACAACCATCCGTAATACTCTGCCCGTAAACAAGATCAGACAACGGTTTTCCTGCCACCAAATCTTGCCGCCCAGCCACCAGGTGACTCTCAATCATCACCCCAAAAATGCGTTGCTCGCCCGAGCTTAGCTGCTCACAAAGGTTAGCCACTACATGCACTTGATTTTCAGGTTTTTTCTGGCTATTGCCATGGCTGGCATCCACCATCACTCGACAAGCCATTGCCTGCGCGGCGGCCTCTTTACAAGCAAGATCAATACTAGCGGCATCATAGTTAGGCGATTTACCGCCACGTAAAATTACATGGCAATCGATATTGCCATTGGTTGAAATAATGGCCGAGATGCCAGCCTTAGTGACTGATAAGAAATGATGCGGTTGAGAGGCCGCTTTAATTGCATCAAGCGCAATTCTCAGGTTGCCATCGGTGCCATTTTTAAAGCCCACCGGACATGACAATCCGGAGGCCAACTCCCTATGCACCTGCGACTCCGTCGTACGAGCTCCAATTGCGCCCCAAGCAATGAGATCGGCAATATATTGCGGTGAAATCACATCTAAAAACTCAGTACCTGCTGGCAGGCCAAGCTCATTAATATTGATGAGTAACTCTCTAGCAGTTCTCAAACCTTGATTAATCTCAAAACTACCATCCAGATGCGGGTCGTTAATCAGGCCCTTCCAGCCTACCGTCGTGCGCGGCTTCTCGAAATACACTCGCATAACGATTTCTAGATCGCCACTCAAGCGCTCCCGAATTTCTTTCAGACGATTGGCATATTCCATCGCCGCTTTGGTGTCGTGAATGGAGCACGGCCCAACAACGACCAGCAACCTATCGTCCGTTTTGTGCAATATCCGATGAATCGCTTGGCGCGATGAATAGGTAACCTCAGTGACCTTATCGCTAATCGGGAACTCCCGCATCAAATGCGAAGGCGGAGCCAATTCCTTAATCGCCTTGATGCGAACATCGTCAACGACTGCCTTGCTTTGGGTAACCGAATCGGTGCTGGTATTCATAGATGAGTTTCCTTGGGTATTTAAATTAGATACTTTAAAAATTAGACATAAAAAAACCGCCAGTTTTATTTGGCGGTTTTTCGGGATTTTGTAGCGCTAGTGTTACTTATGCACAGTTCCGTCTTCCGCCGTAAGCCGGAAAATAAAAGCTCCAAAAGAAGGAAAATGCTGTACTAGCTAAGATTTGCATGTCGAAACTATACCACCGATTTACGTCGCATGAATAAAGTGGCCACCAAGCCGGCAACCAGCCCCCAAAAGGCCGAGCCTATCCCCATTACTGTCAGGCCACTCGCTGTCATCGCAAAACAGATCAAAGCGGGCTCTCGCGCGCCGTCTTCTTTCAGGGCAACGGCTAAACCATTGCCTACGGTGGCAAGCAACGCCAATCCGGCGATAGAGACAATTAACTCCATCGGCAATGCCGAAAACACCAAAGTAACAATACCTGCCAATAAACCTATAACGCAGTAGTAAACACCAGCCATCACCGCCGCCGTATAGCGTCTTTGGGGGTTTTCATCAGCCTGTTGGCTCATACATATTGCCGCCGTAATTGCTGCAAGGTTTAAGGCATAACCACCAAAAGGTGCGAGTAATCCTGAAGCCACACCCGTCCAGCCAACGATCGGTGAGGTAGGTGCATCATAGCCGCAAGCCCGCAAGGTAGCGATTCCAGGTATGTTCTGGGAAGCCATAGTTACGATAAAAAGCGGTATTCCGATACCTATCATTGCCTGCCATGAAAAAGCTGGCGTCACCCACACAGGGCTGGCAATTTGTAATGCTTGGGCAAGAACCTGTGGCTCTGGCGTTGCCACAATATCTAGCGTAAACGATAGCACTAACCCTATCAACAAAGCCAACGGCACCGCATATCGGGCAAACCAACGCTTACCAGCCAAATAAGCAGCCATCATTGCAAGCACCAGAAATGGTTGAGTTTTTATTGCCGCAAACGCCTGCAAAGTAAACTTCACCAATACACCGGCAAGCAGCGCCGATGCTAAAGATACAGGCACCTTGGACATCAATTTTTCAAACCAGCCGCTAAACCCGAAAAAAGTAATCAACGCAGCGCATAGCAAAAACGCACCTGTCGCTTCGGGCAGCGAAATGCCGGCACCGCTGGTTGCAATAAGCGCTGCCCCCGGTGTCGACCAGGCAGTCAGAACGGGTTGCTTAAAACGAAGCGATAACAGTATGCTGGTGAGGCCCATACCGAGGCCAAGCGCCCACATCCATGAAGCGGTTTGAGCGGCATTCGCGTTCAGTGCTTTGGCCGCTGCAAATACAATTGCCGCAGAGCTTGTGAAGCCAACGAGCACGGCGACAAAACCAGCCGTGGCCGCAGAAAGGGAGAGGTCTTTCCAAAAGGAACGCACGGAACCTAAACTACTTCAAGCAGATTTAAGCCGTGCCACCAACAGTTAAGCCTTCAAGACGCAAGGTTGGTTGTCCGACGCCTACTGGAACACTCTGGCCATCTTTGCCACAAACACCAACACCTGAGTCTAAGCTCATATCGTTGCCAATCATGGTGACTTTAGTCAAAGCATCAGGGCCGTTACCAATAATCGTTGCCCCTTTCACAGGGTACTGAATTTTTCCATTTTCTACCCAATAAGCCTCAGAAGCAGAAAACACAAACTTGCCATTGGTGATATCGACTTGGCCACCACCGAAATTCACGGCATACAAACCTTTTTCAACTGAAGCGATGATCTCGTTAGGGTCTCTATCGCCGTTCAGCATGTAGGTATTGGTCATCCTAGGCATTGGCAAATGAGCAAAGGACTCGCGGCGACCATTTCCGGTCACACCGCGTTTCATCAATCGAGCGTTGAGCGTGTCTTGAATATAACCCTTCAAGATGCCATCTTCGATCAGCACATTGTTCTGCGAAGTGTTGCCTTCATCGTCGATATTGAGCGAGCCACGGCGATCTTTAATTGTGCCGTCATCGACCACTGTCACGCCCTTGGACGCAACCCTTTGACCAATTTTTCCAGCAAATACCGATGAACCTTTACGGTTGAAATCGCCTTCCAATCCGTGGCCAACGGCTTCATGAAGAAGAACACCGGGCCAGCCTGGGCCGAGTACAACAGTCATGCCACCAGCCGGCGCAGCGCGAGCTTCTAAATTAACCAATGCGGCCTTTACAGCATCGTTAACATATTTTTCAATGAGGGCATCGTCGAAGTAATCCATATTGAAACGACCACCGCCGCCGCTTGAGCCCTGCTCTCGACGACCATTTTGTTCAACGATGACAGAAACAGACAATCGCACTAATGGTCTAACGTCGCCTGCGATAACACCGTCCGAACGCGCAACCAAAATCGTATCGTGTTCGCCGGCCAAACCGGCCATCACCTGTTTTACCCTTGGGTCTTTCGCCTTTGCTAAACGCTCAACCTTTTCCAGCAACGCTACCTTTGCAGTGGCATCCAAACTAAGAATTGGGTCTGCAATACCGTACAAAAGCCGCCCGCTAGATGCTTTGGTCTTGGTGGCGACTTTCACTTGGCCCGCGCCCTTGCGGGCAATGGAGCGCACCGCGCGTGCTGAATCAA
>JAYWIG010000028.1:0-20204 GCA_043789035.1 Betaproteobacteria bacterium | reverse complement strand
ATCAATTCGTATATTTCGACGGCGAAATGCCTCTCTCAGCTATGGTACGCGAGATCAACGGAAGAACTGCAGTATTGCAAACCTTGAAAGATTACAGCCACCTAAAAAACAATGTTTGGGGCATTACTGCGCGCAATGCCGAGCAAAACTTCGCATTGAATTTGCTCATGAACCAAGACATTGATTTCGTGAGCTTACTTGGGCAAGCCGGTACCGGCAAAACCTTGCTCGCCCTAGCGGCAGGCTTAGTGCAAGTTGTTGAAAGCAAACGTTACTCCGAGATCATCATGACCAGAGCCACCGTGCCCGTAGGAGATGACATCGGTTACCTACCCGGCACCGAAGAAGAAAAAATGCAGCCCTGGATGGGCGCGCTCGAAGACAACTTAGAAGTGCTCAACAAAACTGACCCGGCCTCCGGCGAATGGGGCCGCCAAGCCACGCTCGACATGATTCGCTCAAAAGTAAAAATCAAAGCCCTTTCATTCATGCGCGGCCGCACATTTGTGAACAAGCTTTTGATCATCGACGAAGCGCAAAACTTAACGCCTAAACAAATGAAAACTCTGATCACCAGAGCTGGTCCGGGCACCAAGGTGATCTGCATGGGCAACATCGCGCAGATCGATACGCCGTACCTTACCGAAGGTTCATCGGGCATTACCTTCGTGGTCGATCGCTTTAAGGGTTGGCCGCACTCAGGGCACATTACGTTGCAGCGCGGTGAAAGGTCGAGGTTGGCGGATTTTGCAGGAGAGGCTTTGTGAGCGGTTCGCTATGTATAGATCAGCTCGGTGAGATACTCTGCTGCGTTCATGTCCTCCGCCCTTCGGGCTCCCCCTTGACTTCACTCCGCAGAATACCTCACCGAGCTGATCCGCAACCTGTGGTTTGTGTTCAGCCGATGCTACGCCACCGGCGATTCTGCTTCCGTCCGGCGGCAACCCACCAACGGTTGATAGCCGAGTGAGGTCGCGTTAGTGACGGAGTGAGGTATTAGGGGGAGCGCTTGCGCAGCAAGGGCGGAGGACACGAACGCAGTCACTAATGCGACCTCGCTCGGCGATAACTACAACCCGCCCTCAATATTCTGATTGATTGAAGTTCTGCGCAGCGTTATCAAACCGAGTATGCTGCCCAAGGAAGGTTAACTTCACCTTACCAATCGGGCCGTTACGCTGCTTACCGATGATGATTTCGGCATAACCCTTGTCTTTACTATCTGCGTCATAAACTTCATCGCGATAAATAAACAAAATAACGTCGGCATCTTGCTCAATCGCACCAGACTCTCGCAAGTCACTCATCACAGGGCGTTTATCAGGGCGCGTTTCAAGCGATCGATTCAACTGTGACAACGCAATCACTGGGCACTTTAATTCTTTGGCTAACGCTTTCAAAGAACGCGAAATCTCTGAAATTTCGGTGGCACGGTTTTCCCCGATGGATGACGACCCCGACATCAACTGCAGGTAGTCTATGACGATTAAACCCATCTGCCCATATTGGCGCGCCAAGCGGCGGGCTCGGGCACGAAGCTCTAACGGATTCAAGCCTGGAGTCTCATCGATGAAGAGCTGCGCATCTTGCATCTTTTGCATAGTGCTCATCAAGCGCATCCAATCGTCGTCGCCTAAGCGGCCGGTGCGCACTTTTTGTTGATCGATTCGACCAACAGAGCAAAGCATACGCATTACTAGCTGCGAGGCACCCATCTCCATGGAAAAGACAGCGACTGGTAAGCCTTGATTAATCGCAACATTCTCAGCAATATTGAGCGAGAACGCCGTCTTACCCATCGAAGGACGACCAGCAACAATAATTAAGTCACCAGGCTGCAAACCTGATGTCATTTGGTCTAAGTCAACAAAGCCTGTGGGCACACCGGTAACACCGTCGCTGCCTTGGTTCTCGACCAAGCTCTCAACTTGAGCAACCACCTGCGACAAAATATCTTGCAAGCTTTGAAAGCCAACTTTACCGCGAGCACCCTCTTCTCCGATTTGGAAAATCTTCGACTCTGCTTCATCGAGTAGCTGGCGGGTGTCTTTACCCAATGGGTTTAGCGCTTGGCTTGCAATCTCATCAGAGGTTGAAATCAAGCGACGCAAAACGCTTTTGTCACGAACAATTTCTGCGTAGCGACGAATGTTCGCTGCCGATGGAACTTCTTGCGCGAGCTGATTCAGATACTGCAATCCGCCAGAGTCTTCGACCTTGCCAGAAGACTTCAACGCTTCGAAAACCGTGAGCACATCCGCCGGGTGTGATTTCTCAATTAGCTTGGAAACTTGACTCCAAATTAAGCGGTGGTCATAACGATAGAAATCGTTCTCACCGATTAAGTCAGCCACGCGCTCAAATGCGGTGTTGTCTAACATCAAGCCACCGATGACCGATTGCTCAGCTTCGATAGAGTGCGGCGGAATACGCAAAGCAGACACCTGCGGATCTACGCCAAGTTGATTGTTTTGGTTATTTCCGGGGAAGTTTTGGAAGACGGCTGACATAGGGCAAGTGTACTACTCCGAATGAAAATAGGGTGTGAATATGCTGTGGATAGGTATAAGCAAACTTGTGTATAGGCTGTGTGTAGCCTGTACACTAGTTTGTTAAAGGAAAATGAGCATAAAAAAAGCAGCCATCGAGGGCTGCCTTTTTAAAGTCGAAGAAAAAACAGCTTGATTAAGCAGCTTCTCCAACTACAGTCACAGTTACATCAACAACTACATCGGTGTGCAAAGCCACTGCTACGGTGTGCTGACCGACAGTTTTCAACGGGCCTGTAGGCATGCGAATCATGCCTTTTTCAGTCGCGAAACCTTGCTTTTTCAACGCCTCTGCGATGTCATGGTTTGTCACTGAGCCGAACAAACGACCATCAACACCGGCTTTTTCAGTGATGCTGATAGCCTGGCCACTCAACTTACCACCAGCAGCTTGAGCTGCAGCCAATTTGGCAGCGGAGGCTTTTTCAAGCTCGGCACGGCGTACTTCAAACTCTTTGATTGCCGCTTCGGTAGCGCGCTTGGCGCGACCTTGAGGGATCAAGAAGTTCCGAGCGTAGCCATCTTTAACTTTAACCACATCGCCCAAACCACCAAGATTTACGACTTTATCAAGAAGAATAATTTGCATGATTAAGCCTTATGGTTGTCAGTGTAAGGGATCAATGCCAGGAAGCGAGCGCGTTTGATCGCAACCTGCAACTGGCGCTGATAACGAGCGACTGTACCTGTCAAACGTGCAGGAATAATTTTGCCCTGCTCGGTGATGAAGTCACGCAATGTGTCTACATCTTTGAAGTCAATGTATTCAACTTTATCTACTGAAAAGCGGCAAAACTTCTTGCGCTTGAACAAAGCTGTTTGTGTAGGACGTTTTGGGCGCTTGTCTTTGGCGCCACGACGCATAAATGCCATGATGAATCCTTAATATCTATTCGATGCTTGTTTTTACAAACTCTACTTCGGTAACCGTTAGCCAGAGCGCTTTCGAACCTACTCGCATCGGTGCGAGAAACCCTTTAAACACATATTCACTCGTTAAACTCATCACTTGAAACTTTGCTGCTAGTGGCCCGTAAAGTTGCGCTTTAACTTGCATCTCTATGGTTCTTGCGGCTAGCCCTTGCGCTATCGTCTGCTGAGAAACATGTTGTAAGGTGAGTGTGAGAACTTCTATCCCTGCTGGCGTGTACCTTAGTACCGCACGTTCAGCAACAGTTGCAAGTATCTCAAACCGGTTGATAGACGGCCCTCTTATCTTCTAGTTAGTTACCTTGTAAATTACTCAGCAGCCTGCTCGACCACTGGTGCGCGCTCTTGACGTTCAGGTCTGTCGCCACGCTCAGGTCTGTCGCCACCGCGGTCGCCCCGGTCACCTCTGTCGCCACGATCGCCTCTATCACCCCGATCAGGTGCAGAGTCGGTAGTAACCTTGCGAGCTTCTTCGCGCTGAATACGGCGCAGCATTGGCGATTGGCCAGTTTCTGCTTTCTTCATCGCCACAGTTAAATGACGCAAAACAGCATCATTAAACTTAAAGCCAGTTTCGATTTCGACTAACGTCGCTGGTGTGCACTCAATGTTCATCAACACATAGTGGGCCTTGGCCACTTTTTGAATATGATGAGCTAGTTGCAAACGACCCCAGTCTTCTAGACGATGTAGTTTGCCACTCTGGCTTTCAACCAGGGTTTTGTAGCGCTCGATCATTGCAGGCACTTGCTCGCTTTGATCCGGGTGCACGATAAATACAATCTCGTAATGACGCATTCACACTCCTTTTTATGTAATTAGGTGAAAAGTTAAACAACCCCTTTGGTCAGCCGTCGTTTTTGAAAGTGCGCTATCTAATAAAACCGCTCTTAAAAAAACAATTGCCGCCCGTTGGTGCCGCGTCTGGCCCAGCGGGAAGATAACCTCACATTATAGCGGGTTTATTAGCGGCTTAGCAGCCCGAAGGCAATCAGCCCTACAAATACTGCAGCAACAGCCCAAACCCATACTGGAACACCGGGTTTAGCTCCTTCTGCGGCAGCTTTGGCCACTTCAGACAATGATTCGTTCGAATTAATCGAAACATCTTCAACGACAGCTGCTGGATACCGCGCCTGCATCTGCACATCAAAACGCTTAAAAAAGTCATCAGCCATTGACTTCGATGCAGCATCGATCAAGCGCTGCCCTAGCTGGGCAATCTTCCCGCCGACCGAGGCATTAACAGTGTAATTCAGCTCGCAACCGCCGCTTGGCAAAGGCGTCAAAACCACTTTCGACGAACCTTTGCCAAAGCCTGCAGCGCCGCCCTGCCCATCGAAGCTTAAAGTATAACTATCAGGCGGGTTGATGTCTGCCAACTGAATATTGCCAGCAAACTTGGCCGAAACTGGCCCAATTTTTAGCGCCATGCCAATTGCATACTTATCAGGCCCGGTCGACTCGATTTTGTCGCAACCGGGAATGCAAAGTTTCAAAACCTCGGGGTTATTGAGTGACTCCCAAGCCTGTTGTTGGGTTACGGCGAGCTCTCGTTTGCCTTGCATTTCCATAGTTTCAAATCCTTTTTTTCTTCTCGAATATTTCGCTGAGCTGCGATGGACGATCTTCAGCGAGCCTTGTTCATCAGCGCCGTAAGGCTTTTTGCCAACAACTCAAGCTTACTTACATTGTGAACAGCCACCATACCATGAGCAACTTTCGCCAAAACCGCGGCACCTTGGGCCAATGGCTGATAACCATCAAATCGCAGCAGCGGATTTAGCCACAGTAGCTTGCCACAATGCAAACGCAGCCAAGAAAGTTGTGCTTCTAAGTTGGCTTTGTCTCCGGTGTCAAGACCGTCTGTGATGAGCAATACTAGGGTGCGCCGCCCTACCAGGCTGCGCGAATGATGGACACGAAGCTGCGCTAACGAATCGCCAAGCTTAGTACCACCAGCGAAATCATTAATCAAAATACTCGATTCAGAAAGCATTTTGTCTGTATCTGGCTGCACGAAGGCATGATTTAAATCGGTTAAGTGCGTACCAAAGGCAAACATCTGCTTTCGTTTCGAGTATCTCAAGCTCGCATGTAAAAACGCCATCAACATACGAGCATAGCGCTCCATGGAGCCAGAAACATCTACCAGAATTAATACCGGCAATGGCTGCATTTGGGCACGACGAAATTTCAAATCAAGCAACTCGCCGGCATGCTTTGCCGCCCCTTTAATACTGGCGGCCCAATGAAAACTCGCACCTCTGCTAGCAATTTGAGTGCGCCTAGATTTATACATCGGCACCCGTAACGGAATATCTCTAACCAACCCTTCAACCAAACGATACTCGCTCGCGGTCAGGCTGTTGAAATCGGCATTTCGCAAACGCTCTTCGTCGCTGGAGGTCATGGCAGCATCGAAATCAACTTGTTTCTCAGGGCCTTGTGGTTTTGTTGTGCCGTAGGCTTTCTGTGGGGCTAACGCCTCTCGAACCCGAGGCCTACCTTTTGCTTCGGCTTTACCTTCAGCACTCGGCAGCAATTGGGAAAGCAACTTATTGGCTAGCTGAGGGTCTTTAAAGTACACATCGAAAAGCTCCCGAAATACTTCCCGATCTTGTTTTTCACTTACCATCAACGCTTCAAGGGCCGCACTTAAATCGCTTTTGCTGCTAAAGCCAACCAATTGAAATGCATGTGATGCCATCACGATGCGAGAGCTATCGACCTTTAACCCAGCACGTCGTAGCGCACGACCAAAACCAACAAGGTTTTCGGTAAATTTCCCGCTGCGCGCGTCACCTAGCATTGCATCACCAAACCAGATTACTCTTCAGGTTTAATAGCAAGAATTTCAGCACTCATCTCTTGCGTTAAGGCTGCGACGTCATCACGTTGCTTGAACAAAATTCCGGCCGTATCTGAAACAATTTCAGGATCAACGCTCAAGGTATCGAGCGCCACCAACGCTTTGGCCCACTCTACCGTCTCTGCAATGCCAGGCGCTCTCGAGAACGCATTCGAAAACGGTTGGCTTCGTAAGTGATTCACAAAGCGGGTAATTTGCTCGGTGAGTTCAGATGACGCCTGCGGAACTCTATGCTTAACAATTGCAAGCTCACGCTCGCGTTCCGGATAATCGAGCCAGTGATAAAGGCAGCGTCGCTTAATCGCATCGTTCAAATCACGCGTACGATTGCTCGTCAAAATAGTGATTGGCTTAGAGGTTGCTGCAATCATCCCAAATTCAGGAATCGATACCTGGTAATCGGCTAAATACTCCAATAAGAAAGCCTCAAAAGGTTCATCAGCGCGATCAACCTCGTCGATAAGCAACACCGCACCCGGCGCCGGGGTTTCAAGCGCTTGTAGAAGCGGGCGAGTGATTAGGTATTTGCGCTGATACAAGCTTTGCTCAACGTCATGCACGGCGCTGGAAGCAGCGCTAGCACGTAGGTGCAGTAGCTGGGCGCTGTAATTCCACTCATAGAGCGCCTCACGTTGCTCCATACCGTCATAGCACTGCAAGCGAATCATCGCCCGTGAAAGCGCGGCTGCCAGCGCTTTCGCGAGTTCTGTTTTACCTACACCGGGCTCACCTTCGAGCAATAAAGGGCGCTCGAGTTTAAGTGCCAAGAAAACCGCGGTGGATAGACGCCGATCAGCATAGTAACCGACGTCCATGAGCGATTGACTTAGCTCGTCTATCGAAGCAAGCTTCATATGAGAAAAGTCATTCAGGTAAGTGCCTTAGTCACAGCGCGCTGTGTTTGAACACTAATCAAGTTCGCACGATAAGCTGCAGAAGCATGAATATCGGAGCCGAGATTATCGGTAGAGACAACCACTTTCGCCGCAGCTTCAGGTGTAAAGCTCGCAGTTAACGCCGCTTCGAGGCCTGAATGTCGAAACACCCCATTTCCCCCGCCGGTCACCGCAACTCTGGCACCTGAATCAGTTTTTGCAACAAACACGCCGATCATTGCAAAGCGCGAGGCTGGCTGCTTAAACTTCATATACGCAGCTTGCCTAACGATAGGAAAGCTTACCGCTGTTACTAGCTCGTCTTCTGCTAACGCCGTTGCATACAAGCCCGTGAAGAAATCATCGGCCGCAATTTTGCGCTTGTTGGTATGCACCGTTGCATTCAAAGCCAATAGCGCTGATGGGTAACAAGCAGCGGGGTCGTTATTCGCAATCGAACCACCCAAAGTACCCATGGCACGCACTTGTTTGTCGCCAATATGCGCGGCCAAGTCGGCAAGGGCTGGCATAGCAGCTTTAATATCATTATTGCTGGCGACATCGGCATGTCGCGTCATAGCACCAATTACAAAGTTGTTGCCTTCTTTGGTGATACCCGCCATGCCTTGAATGCTGCCCAAATTCACCAAGTTATCGGTGCTGAATAAACGCAACTTCATTGAGGCGAGCAAGGTTTGTCCGCCCCCTAAAAGTTTTGCGCCTCCAGCTGCAGCTTTCGCCGCATCGGCTACCGATGTTGGGTTATGTAATGAAAATGAATACATATGTTCTCCTAGTTTTTTCTATAACTTTATTTGGTAGCCTGCTTATTTGGCAGCTTGGATCGCTTCCCACACACGATGTGGCGATGCAGGCATATCGAAGTCTTTCACGCCCAAGGGACGCAAGGCATCAAGCACGGCATTAATCACCGCCGGTGGCGAACCAATTGCCCCAGCTTCACCGCAGCCTTTAGTGCCTAGCGGATTGTGGGTACATGGAGTGCACACTGTGCCAAGTTTAAACTGAGGAAAATCGTCTGCGCGCGGCATGGCGTAATCCATAAACGAACCCGTGAGCAACTGGCCGGTTTGCCTGTCGTAAACACAGTTTTCAAGCAGCGCTTGGCCTATTCCCTGCACTAAGCCACCATGCACTTGGCCTTCAACAATCATCGGATTAATGATGGTGCCAAAGTCGTCCACCGCTGCAAACTTATCCACCCTTGTTTCGCCAGTAGCTGGGTCGATTTCAACCTCGCAAATGTAGGTACCAGCCGGGAATGTGAAATTAGTTGGGTCATAGAACGCTGTTTCGTTCAACCCAGGCTCAAGCTTATCTAACGGGTAGTTATGAGGTACATAAGCAGTTAACGCCACGGTACCAAACGCAACTTTTTTATCTGTCCCGCGAACAGTGAATTCACCGTTAGCAAAATCAACGTCTGCGTCAGATGCTTCCATCAAATGCGCCGCAATTTTCTTAGCCTTTGTCTCGATCTTGTCGAGTGCTTTCATGATGGCCGCTCCGCCAACTGAAATTGACCGGGAACCATAAGTACCCATACCGAACGGAACGCGACCAGTATCACCGTGAACAACGTCCACCGCATCGACGGCAATGCCCAAACGGGCTGCTACGACTTGCGCGAAAGTTGTTTCATGGCCTTGCCCATGGCTATGAGAACCGGTAAATACCGTAACGCTACCCGTTGGGTGAACGCGAATTTCACCGCATTCAAACAATCCAGCACGGGCACCTAAAGCACCCGCAATATTGGACGGCGCGATGCCGCAAGCTTCAATGTAGCTGGAATAGCCAATACCGCGTAACTTACCCTTGGCCGCGGAAGCAGCTTTACGCCCTTCGAACCCAGCGACGTCGGCCAAAATCTTCGCTTGATCCATACAAGCGTGGTAATCACCCACGTCGTACTGCAAAGCAACAGGGGTTTGATAAGGGAATGTTGTAATGAAATTGCGCTTTCGAATTTCATCTTGGCTCAAACCCATTTCCCATGCGCAACGTGTAACTAAACGCTCTAGTAAATAAGTGGCTTCTGGTCTACCGGCACCACGATATGCATCAACTGGCGCTGTATTAGTAAACCATGAATCAACTTCAACATAGACCTGGGGAGTCGAGTACTGGCCTGCCAGCAACGTGGCATACAAAATCGTTGGCACAGCCGTTGAGAATGTTGACAAATACGCGCCAAGATTGGCATCAGTGTGCACCCGAAGCGCCAAGAACTTACCGTCTTTATCCATCGCCATTTCGGCGTGACTTACATGGTCACGGCCATGAGCATCAGTCAAGAAGCTTTCGGTGCGTTCAGCCGTCCATTTAATTGGGCGATTCACTTTTTTCGATGCCCAGGTTAGGCAAACATCTTCGGCATACAAAAATATTTTCGACCCGAAGCCACCGCCAACGTCTGGCGCAATTACGCGAACCTTGTGCTCTGGCAACCCCATCACAAACGCTGTCATTAGCAAGCGCTCTACGTGCGGGTTTTGATTCGATACGTAAAGCGTATATTCCTCAGTAGCGCGGCTATAGTGCCCAAGTGCAGCCCGAGGTTCCATCGCGTTAGGAATCAGTCGGTTGTTATACAGGTCGAGCTTGGTAACATGAGCAGCTGTGGCGAATACATTATCAACTGCGCCCTTATCTCCAATCGCCCATTTGTAGCAATGGTTGTCAGGTGCAGCGTCATGTAGAGCGGCGCCTTTGGGCGCGTCACGCACATCCACACAAGCTGTTAGCGGCTGATAATTTACTTCAACAAGCTCAGCCGCGTTTTTCGCTTGGTCCAAAGTTTCGGCAATCACCATCGCGACTTGGTCGCCAACGTAGCGAGCTTTGCCTTGCGCAAGAATCGGATGCGGAGGCTCTTTCATGGCAGTACCATCGGTGCTGGTAATTAACCAGCCACAAGGCAAACCATTGATGTTGTCTTTGGCAACATCGGCACCAACAAAGACGTCAATCACACCTGGCGCAGCTTTAGCCTTGCTAACGTCGATACCAAGAATATTGGCATGTGCGTGTGGCGAACGAACAAAAATGCAGTACGTTTGATTGGCGACGTTGATGTCGTCTGTGTAGTTACCTGCACCGGTTAAAAATCGATAATCTTCTTTGCGTTTAACCGACTCACCAATATGCGGTAGGTTCGCGAAATCTGAAGCACCCATAGTAATTACCTCTGATGTTTTTGATGTTTTGTAAATTAAGCGTGCATCACAGCAGCACCTTGCTGCACCGCACGAACAATATTTTGGTAGCCAGTACAGCGGCAAATATTGCCTTCAAGCAACTCGCGAATTTCAGTCTCAGACGCATTCGGGTTATTGGCACAAAGATCAACTGCACTCATGACCATGCCGGTAGTGCAAAAACCGCATTGCAAACCGTGGCAGTCTTTAAACGCGGCCTGCATTGGGTGCATCGTGCCATCGGCTTGTGCCAAGCCTTCAATCGTTGTAATTTCCGCGCCCGCAGCCTGCCCTAGAAGTACGTTGCAAGACTTCACAGCTCGGCCATTCATGATTACCGTACACGCGCCACACTGTGCAGTATCACAGCCGATATGGGTGCCAGTTAGTTTTAGATGCTCCCTCAGCGCTACCGCTAAAAGAGTGTTGTCGGCAGCCTCGATGGTGTGGGCTTTACCGTTTACTTTGATCTCAACTTTCATATTTTTGTCTCCTTTTATTGCATGAATACGATTACATCAAAACTTTGTCGGTCAACATATATTTTTACCACGCTTTGAGAATAAAAGTATGTTGTTCTATCGCAAGTTTTGATACTTACGTAATATTCTCAATATGAGATTTTCACCGCAGCCAAACGAACGCGCTAACACCATCGAGGCGAGACGCCAAGCGATGTTTAACGATGGAGTTGCGCCTGCTGCAAATAGCTGGTTAGAACAGTCCTGGCTTCGCTGCATTGCAGCAGGACAAAAACCAGATGATCAAGCCGTTTTTCAAGAAGTAAGCTCGGCAAAAAACCGGCAGACTAGAGAAGAAAACCAAATATTAATTGCTGCAGCGCAACCAGTATTAGAACAACTCGCAAAGTCAATCGCCAAAACTCAATATTTCGCAGTAGTTACCGATAAAAACGGCATAGTTCTCAACGCTATGGGTGCTTTTGACAGAAGTGACCGACGGGCGTCGCAGATAACGACAATCGGAACCGATCTTTCTGAAGTTGCCATTGGCACAACAGCCATTGGCACTGCGCTGGTGGAACAAAAACCGGTCTGGCTGCATCGAAATGAACATTTTCTATCAAGCAATCGTATTTATAGCTGTGCGGGAGCACCTATTTTTGGAACACAAAATGAATGCATTGGCATGCTCGATTTAACAGGCATCGAGGTAGCTGAGCGACGAGAGCTAGTTCATCTTGCCGCTCGCAGCGCAAAGGACATTCAAAACACCCTGCTCTTTCAAGAAGTAAGCCGCATCAAAGGGCTGAAGACGCTTGCGCTGCAATGGCTAGGTACGCCCTTGGAAAGCGCCAATACCGGCATAATTGCTTTTGATGAAGACGGCAAAACAGCGGGCTTTAATAAGGCTGCACTTGATTGGCTACCAGACTTGGCTATTCAAAAAAATCAGCATTGCGAAGCGCTATTTTCAGTTTCTACAGCTGAATTCTTAGCTAGCTTACACGGTGGAAAAACCGCTACCCTGCCGCTATGGTCTGGTATCCAAGTCACGGCTAAGTGGACCGGGACAGAAAACAAAGTGCAAGGCGAGCAATCTATTGCCCCCGAACCAAACTTAAAGCGTGTAGAAGCTGAACTTGTTTACCGCGCCATTACAGCAGCAAAAGGCAACGTGTCGATTGCTGCTGAAAAACTTGGGATTAGCCGAGCGACGCTTTATCGAAAATTACAAAAGGTCATGAAACGATAAAGACTATCGAACTAACCGCGTAGCCGCTTGTCTTCAGCAATTTCTCGCGCTTCAATAGCTTCTAAAAATTCTTTAGCGCCTTTCATCTTTTTGAACGCGCTAAAACCGCGCCATAAAAAGTCATAGACCCTCGATAAACCTGCAATTTTGGCAGGGCCCGACATGGCAGAAAGCAAACCTCCTAGCATGGGTTGCCTTACCAATTTATCGAGTGAATGCCCAATCTTTGCAACCATCGCAATTTGCTCTGCTCGTCTTTCTAGGTTCGGCATGTTTCGATAACAATAAGCATAAGCTTCGGGCATCTCAGCCACGTCACCAATTGCGCTAGGAGCATTTGCCTGTAGCTCGACTGCCAAATCATGATCAAGCTGCTCTGACAACGCATCCATTTCTAGCGCCTCAACCACTGTACGTAATGCTGAGTTTGGTAGTAACTTGACCAAAGAAGGCAGCATCCGTTTAACTTCGTCATCACGGGCCGAAAGATCATGCGCCCCGTACAAATCATTTAAGAAAAAGTTTGCAGCATCGACATACCTAGGGTTATTTAAAAGGTCTGTGTAGGTTGTAGCCAACCGTTTGGCTTGCCAGCTTTTCACAGCGAGTAAGGCAGACTTGCTGGGATGCCCGTCGGGCCAGTTTTTCGCTGTTTGACGTAAACTAGCCACTTGCTGCACTGCGGCTAAGGCACGAGATGATAGGTCTTTGGCTGGCGCGAGTGTCATGCCTCCATTGTATAAGGTTAGATCTTCCAATTCATGCTCACTTTCATTTCAAAAGCGTCAACATTGCTACGGATCGTGGTTGGCATTCAACTATCAATTGCCTTACTCATTGCCTATAAAACTCCATGGAGCAGTTTGAGCGGTAGCCTCAATTGGTTTGTTTTCACAGTCTCGGCGGTTGTCGCCTTTTTTGCCCTTCGATTTGTCATCGTCGCACTGCAATTTGGGATATCTTTTGTTGCGGGTAGCCCAACGCCGTATTCGAGCCGCCTAGGATTTTTTGGAGCACTTCATACTTTTTGGAATGAAGCAACAGCGTCATTTTCAGCCTTTGTTTGGCGCATGCCGTTCACACCCTACTTGCCCATGACACAAACAACACAAGCTTCGAAAAAATTAGCTGTGCTGCTGGTGCATGGTTATGGCTGCAATCGGGCAATGTGGTTAAAGTTTAGCCGCGGCTTGGCTCTTCACGGATACGCGTCTGAGGCAATCAATCTAGAGCCGCCGCTTGGATCGATAGACGATTACCCCGCACTTATTGAAATCGGACTAAAAGCACTTATTGCGAACACAGGCGCAGAGCAGATCGCCATCGTTGCGCACAGTATGGGAGGCCTAGCAATTCGAGCATTCTTAAGCGTTTCAACTCCTGAACAAAACGAACGCATTTTTAAAGTGATTACCTTGGGCACTCCGCACCAAGGCACTGTTCATGCAGCGCTCGGACAAGGCAAAAATACGCATCAAATGCGGCGAAAAAGCGCGTGGCGTGATGAGCTAGCTGCACGTGAACGGCCTACAGACATCGCGAAGCTAGTATGCATTTTGACCCACCACGACAACATCGTCGCACCGCAAGCATCGCAGACCGTGGCCGGAGCTAAAACTATTGAACTTTACGGCATAGGGCACGTAGCCCTCGCCTATTCAGATGAAGTCTTGCAACTCGTCATCAACGAACTGCAAGACTTTCACTAACACCTTTAGAAGTGAATACCACGCATCAATTGCTGCATTGCAATTTGATCAGCGCTTAGCTGTGCTGGTTTACCACTTGCCTTATCTCCCTTGGCAGCAGTCGAATCCGGGAACATGCGGAACGAAGTGTTCATACCGATCTGCATCACCCGTGGTAGCAAAGCATGAAGAATTTGTCCAGCGATTCCGAGACGCGTTGCGATACGTACGGGTTTGTAGATCATCGCTTTGCAAACCATATCGCCGGCTTCTTCAGGAGATAAAGTTGGCACATTGTTGTAAAGCGCGGTTGGCGCGATCATTGGGGTACGCACAAGCGGCATGTTGATGGTAGTAAAGGTAATGCCTAAATCGGCAAACTCACTCGACGCGCAACGAGTCCATGCGTCCAATGCGGCCTTCGATGCCACGTAGGACGAGAAGCGCGGCGCATTAGTTAGAACACCGATCGAACTGATGTTCACTACGTGGCCTTTTTTCTTTTTCATCATCTCAGGCAGCAAGCCCATGGTGACGCGCACCGCGCCGAAATAATTAAGCTGCATGGTGCGTTCGACATCGTGGAAACGCTCAAAACTATTTTCAATACCGCGACGAATTGAGCGGCCAGCATTGTTTACTAGGAAGTCCACGCCGCCGTAGGTTTCGACCAGCCACTTGCACATGCGGTCACAATCAACCATGTCGGCCAAATCAACCGAAAAGGTTACAAGCTTGTGCCCTGCATCAGCGACAAGCTTTTGCGCTTCATCCAGCTTTTCCTGATCACGACCGCAAACAACCGTAATAGCACCTGCCTCGGCGCATTTCATTGCAGCTGCCAGACCAATACCTGACGATCCGCCAGTAATTAAAACAACTTTGCCACCGACGGCCCCTCGGAGCGTGCGGTCGATAAACAAGTCTGGGTCAAGATGACGCTCCCAGTAATCCCACAGCACCCAAGCGTAGTCTTTCAATCTTGGGCAACGAACATTCGAGCCTTTGAGAGCCGCCTCTGTCTCACGCTGATCGAAGCGCGTTGGATAGTTCACGAACTGCATCATGTCATCTGGCAAGCCGAGATCTTTCATGATGGCGTTACGAACCCGACGGACAGGCGTCAACGCCATCATGCCCTTTTTGATGCTTTTTGGCACAAAACCAAATAGCGCTGCGTTAATACGTATCGACATCAACGGCGCGTGGGCTGCCTCGGCAAAGGTATTGAGCACATCACCCACTCGCATCGGCTCCGGATCAACCAAGTGGAAGCATTTGCCATCCAAGCCCTTAGCGTGGCTAATATGATCCATCGCATCAACTACGTAGTCGACTGGCACAATATTGATACGACCACCTTCGATACCCACCATGGGCATCCAAGAAGGCAAAGCCTCGCGTAATTTCTGAATGAGTTTGAAGAAATAGTAAGGGCCATCGACCTTATCCATTTCACCAGTTTTAGAGTCACCTACTACCAGCCCTGGGCGATAAACTCGAATGGCACCTTTAAACTCTTTGCGGACGATTTTTTCTGAATCATGCTTTGTAGCAAAGTAGGGGTGATCCAACCCTTCAGCTTCGTCAAACATATCTTCTCTAAACACACCCTCATACATACCAGCAGCGGCAATTGAAGAAACATGATGAAAACATCCGGCTTTGATCGCATTTGCGAACTGCACCACATGGCGGGTACCTTCCACATTGACCGACATCTGCGTGGCGGCGTCGGCCTTTAAATCATAGATTGCGGCTAGGTGGTAAAAGTTTTTAATTTTGCCGTCATACTTTTTGCGCTCCGCAGGCTTGATACCTAAATTAGGTTCAGCGATATCGCCTTGAACCGCAATCGCACGGCTGTCATCGACGCCCCAATACTCAAGCAATGCACTGATTTTTTCAGGTGCCGGGTTTCGCATCAAAAAGTGAACGATTGTTCCTTTCCGTGCCAATATTTTCTTAACAAGGCGTTTTCCAATAAACCCCGTTGCGCCGGTAACAAAGTACGTCATAAGAGCCCTCCAAAAAAGCAGATGATAATTATTCCAAACAACCCTGATAATTGCACCGCTTTGAATTTGCAGCAAGTTGGGGATGTTTCGGCTGTTAGAACACACTCTCTAGAAAGTCCGAACCCTTTAGTGTGCTTCCTCTAAGAGCAAGCTCTAAACTCTTAGTTGTTGGTGGGTTGGATTCACAGAACTTGCGCCACCTAACTCTCAAGAACAGAAATTTGAAGGAAAACCAGATGGTTAAGAAAATGAAATCAGCGGCTGACGTAAAAGCCGACAACAGTCAACTCGCAGCAGCCGTTAAAGAGTCTGCCCAGCAAATTTGGCTCGCTGGCTTAGGAGCATTCGCTAAAGCCCAGGAAGAAGGAACCAAAGTTTTTGAAACGCTAGTAAAAGAAGGTGGAAGCATTCAAATGCGTACTCGTGCAGTTGCAGAAGAAAAGCTCGGCGAAGTAACTGACAAAGTTACTAAAGTCGCTGGTGAAGTTAGCAAGCAAGCAACCCAGTCTTGGGACAAGCTAGAACAGGTATTTGAGCAGCGCGTTGAACGCGCTCTAAACCGTCTTGGTGTTCCAACAAGTAAAGAAATTCAAGCGTTAATCGCTCGCGTAGAAGAACTCAACGCGAGTGTTCAAGCATTGGGTGGGAAACCTGTAAGAACAGCCCGTGCAACTGCGAAACCAGCCGCCAAGCCGACAACGGCAAAGAAAGCCTCATTACCGACTGCAAAAGCTGCTGTAGTGAAGCAAGCTAAAAAAGTTGCAAAAACAGCAACGAAGAGCGTGGCAAAAGTTGTGAAAGCAGTAAAAGCTACGGCTTAACTCCACATCTTTCAGGTTCGAGCGCTAGCGGTTATAGTAGTCAAAAGACTCTTCAATCGCTAGCGACTCTCAGAGCCTATCGAGACTAGCCCAACCTACCCCAAGATTCCCAATTGAATACTTCTCAGCGTCGCTCAAAACCGACGAGCATTAAGAGTAAATCAAACGCTTCAAGTCCCATTGGCAATGCTAAAAAACCAAGTGTTGGTTTGGCGCTCGCAGGTGGTGGCTTTCTAGGTGCTGCCTACGAGCTAGGTGTTCTAGCCGCGTTGGCTGAATCTATCGAAAACTTAGATCTACAAGCCCTCACGAGCTACGTCGGCGTCAGCGCGGGTGGTTACGTTGCTGCAGGCTTAGCAAATGGCATAACGCCTCATCAAATGATTCGTCTTTTTGTAGAAGCTGAGGACTCTCAAACTCCCGTTGCTCCGGAGCAAATGCTCAAACCTGCCTATAAGCAACTTCGCAAAGCAGCGAAAGCCGCACCGAGGAAATTTACCCAATCGCTTCGCCATTTAAACCCGTTTGCCCTTGCGCCATGGCGCTTTATCGAGGAAATTGGCGGCATGTTGCCTCATGGTTTTATTGATGCCGACGCAACAGCGCAAACTCTAGAGAGCATTTTTAATCAACCGGGCCGCAGCAATCACTTTGAATCGTTTAAGGGTCGCTTACGGATATTGGCCACCGATATTGACAGTGGTCTTTCGGTTGAATTTGGAAGTAAAGAGTTTGAGGGCGTTCCAATCTCTAAAGCTCTGACGGCATCTAGCGCTGTTCCTGGGGTGTTTGTCCCGGTGGAAATTAACGGCAGACGCTACCTAGACGGAGCCATTAACAAAACGCTGCACGCGTCGGTGGCTTTAAAAGCAGGAGCGTCACTGGTTATCTGCATTAATCCGTTGGTGCCGTATCTGCACCACGAAGTAGGTAACGAGCAAGATTTGAAAATATCTAAATCAAGCTTACCGGCTATCCTTAGCCAAACAATTCGAACCGTGATTCGCTCCCGAATGTCGGTAGGGTTAGAGAAATACGCTGCTACCTATCCGAACGCTTCCGTTCTGCTTTTCGAACCTAAGCAAGGCGATGCCGCCGTATTTCTGACCAGTATTTTTAGTTTAAAAAATCGCCGCAAGATTTGCCAGCTCGCGTACGAACAAACAAGAGCTGATCTTCTGGCAAGAATGGATTTTTTCGAACCTTTGCTTGAGCGCCATGGGCTCAGGCTAAGACTTGGCGTGCTCACCGCAAAGGCTTCGGCGATAGTCGAGGAGCAACCACGTCAGAGACCGCGCAAAGCCAAAACGCTGGACGCGGCAGCGATGCGTCTCAACCATGCACTCCAAGATCTGGAGCGTAAGGTGTGGGTTAAAAAAATCGCTTAAGCGACGTATGCCGTGTCAAGAGCGATGTTTGTTCTCGCCCTGTGGATACCGCTGAAATAGTGATTGCAACCATTAGCAGAAAAACTGCCACTATGGAGTCTGAAGATACGGATTCGCATGAAATATTGGCATGAGCATTAGAGTAAGATAAAGTTCAGCTTTTAGACGCTACAAACTATTATTAGGAGGGCCGCATGGCCACCGTCCCTCGACGCACCCGAGAACGAATACTTGACCTTTCGCTTCGTTTGTTCAACGAGATTGGCGAACCCAACGTTACAACGAGCGCCATCTCTGATGAGATGAATATTAGTCCAGGTAATTTGTACTATCACTTTCGAAACAAAGACGACATTACGAATGCGATTTTCGAAGATTTCGAAAAAGAGATGGATAGCTTGCTTTCGGCCCCTTCAAAACGAGATATTCACTTCGAAGATGCTTGGTTCTTTCTACATCTGCTATTTGAGCAGATCTGGAAGTACCGCTTTGTTTATCGCGACATAAACGATTTGCTTTCGAGAAATCGCAAGCTAGAAGTTCATTTCAAAGCCATCGTCGATAAGAAGCAAAATGCCGCTTTACTTCTATGCAAATCGCTAGTGCAAACTGGCTCCATGCGCGCATCGGCCCGTGAAATGGAGAGCTTGTCAACCAACATGGTGGTGGTTACTACCCATTGGCTTTCTTTCGAATATATTCGCAATGCGAGACGGTTTTCAGACCCAGGTTATCAAAGCGCAGCGCTAGCACGCGGCGCGTATCAAGTACTTTCTTTGGTAGCGCCGTATCTCGAACAAGAGCCAAGGGCCTTGTTCGAGAAACTAGCCAGCGAATATATTAAAGACTAGTGGTTAAAACCCATTGGCTTGTTAAACTTGACATCAGCTTTTACGCCGTGTTCTTTTTCAAGTTGCTCGATGAAAGTATGTGCAACAGGCGTTTCATCAAACAGTACATACTGGCGCTTTACAGCAGCGAAGTCTCCGGGACATAACACTTCCATTTTGGCTAAACGCGCAGCGAGTTCTGGTGTTAATGCCTGCGCATCACCAGCCAAAGCTTCAGCGATAAACATTTGTTCTCGTTGCTCTTTGGTAAGCGCCAAAAACTTCAATTTAAAAGAGAAGCGTCGCAATGCAGCTTCATCAATACGATCAAACAAGTTCGTTGTACAGATGAACAAACCCTCGAAGCGCTCCATACCTTGCAGCATTTCATTGACTTCACTCACCTCATAGCTTCGGACTGCAAGCTGACGGTTTTGCAAAAAACTATCAGCTTCATCAAGCAGCAATACGGCACCCTCTCGCTTAGCTTCGTCGAACATTGCGGCCATTTTTTGCTCAGTCTCGCCTACATACTTACTCATTAGATCGGAGGCCCTCTTAATGAGCAATGGCTTATCGATCGACTTCGCAATATGTTCTGCCAATGCTGTTTTGCCAGTGCCCGGCAAACCGTAAAAGCACATAGTTGCCCTTGGCTTTAGACGCAAGGCATCAATCATGCGCTCGACGCTATATCGGCTTTCAATATTGAGTAACGACAAATCATAGTTCGTTACACTGACACGGAAACCAGTTTTATCTTCCGTGTTACCTAAAGCCTTATCAGCCCGCTCAAGCTGACGATTAATCAACGCCTCCACCGGCTCTTCCAACGCTTGGGTAGTCAACCGTGCAAAGCGGGCAGCCGATTGTATTTGCGCAGGAGTAATCGTTTTTCGTGCTGCAATTTTTCCTATGAACTCCTCTGAAACACCTAGCTCCGATAAGTACTTTCTTGCAATGTTTTCTCTTACCTTTTGCGGTGGGTTTGCAAGCTCTAAATGGAATTGGAAACGACGTCGATAAGCCGGGTCAATTTGGTTGATTGCGTTCGAAATCCAAATCGTTGGCACAGGGTTTTGTTCTAGAGTTTGATTCACCCATGCCTTGCCGTTAACAGAACCTCCGCGGTTATCTTCGCCTTGAAATAGGTTCACCACCTCTTGGCTAATAGGCGGGAAAACGTCTTCCACTTCGTCAAATAAAATAGCTGCACGTGCCCTTCCCTTTAGAAAGGCTTGGGAAACCTGCAATGAACGATAACGTTCTCGACCTGACAAGGAATTTCCCTCTTTG